>NZ_JAELUC010000100.1 GCF_016429155.1 Pedobacter sp. ASV12
CCCCCCCCCCCCCCCCCCCCCCCCCCCCCCCCCCCCCCCCCCCCCCCCCCCTTTTTAGATGTGTATAAGAGACAGGTACTAGCCAGCATATGCCGATGGGCTTTATTGGCTTCGACAATTCAGACCGCAACGTGCTGATGGTAACCGAAGATGGCGGCAAACTAATACGGACCCCTGTCTATAGTGCCAAGGAAAATTTTCAGGATAGGAAAACAAAAGTGAATTTTGCGGAAGATGGCACAGCCGATATCAACATTAAAACGGCTTATGGCAATGCTCAATTTGAAGACAATTTTGGCATGTTGCTGATCGAACCGACCGAACAGCGCAAAAAAATCAATCAAAATACTGACATTCCGGGAGCAGAATTGGGCTCTTTCAAGTATGAGCAGGCCAACAAGGCCCTGCCAATTATGACAGAGGAAATCAATTTAAAAAGCAATCAGTTGCTGAGCAAAGGAGGCGAAAAAGCCTTTCTTACACTCAATTTGGTAAACCGCATGGAAAGCGTACCTGCTAAAATGGATACGCGCAAAACCTATTTTGCTGTTCCGTTCAGCTATCAGGACCAGGACGAAATCGACTTCGTTTTACCAAAGTCGTATGCCATAGAGTTTCTGCCCAAAGACATCAGCATTACGTCTGAATTCGGAACCTATACGGCCAAGTTTGTAGCCAAAGGCAATACCATTACCTACACGCGTACACAAACGATGGAAGCCAAAAAGTTTCCGCCCGAGAAATACAACGATCTGGTAGATTTTTACAAGAAAATTTACCAGGCCGATAAGCAAAAGGCTATTTTGGCCAAAGCACCATAAAAAATCCCGCATCTCCTAACGATGCGGGATTTTTTATGCTCGAATATTATCTCGAAACTATTCGGCCTCGCAATGTTGCCTCAATTGCTTGGGGCCCTGTGGCCAAATAAAGGCCGTGGTTTGTTTTTTCCAGCCCATGCTTTTATAAAAATGGTCGGCACCTGGGGCAGCACTCAAATTGACGAAGTGATAGTTTTCTAACTGGTTATTGAGTGTGGTAACCAAATATTTGCCCAAACCTTGTTTCTGGTAATCGGGGTCTACCACAATATCGGCCAGCATGGCATAATACCTGCCGTCGCCCACTACCCTGCCAAAAGCAATAATCCGGTCGTTATCGAATATAAAAAGCGTAGTGGTGCTGTTTTTAAAGGCAGCCGCTATTTCTTCTGCCTTGCGGTGCTTCCATTCTATTTTATAAAAAAGCGAAATTACATAGTCCCAATCTATTTTAGACAGATCTGGGTTGATGATATACGTATATTGTGGGTTTTCTTGAGGGATGTTCATAAAAATTGTATGCTAACAAAAGGATTATTTTCGACCTACCACTACCCGGGTCATTGCATCCCAGTTCAGGTAGGTATTGGCCAGTTGCCTCAGTTCTTCGGCCCCCATGGTTTTAACGGTTTGGATATACCTGTCGTAATAATCGTAGTCTAGACCAGAGAAGTAGATGTTTTTGAACTTATCTGCATGCGAAAAAGCATTTTCCAAACTACCCAGCATCGAACCCAACATGTAATTGCGGACCAAATCTAGTTCTTCGCTGCTGATCAGCTCCGTTTTGAGCAGGTCGATTTCCTTTGCTATCTCCTCCAGGGCACTGGCACAAACTGCTGTTCCAACTTCGGTGGCAATAAAGAAATAACCCGCATGTCTTAACGAGGCAATGCTCGACCCGATTCCATAGGTGTAGCCTTTGTCTTCGCGGATGTTAGCCATTAAACGCGACCCGAAATACCCGCCAAGTACACAATTGAGCAATTGTAAGCCCGGAAAATCTGCATGCTTACGGTTAATGCTCAAATTACCCATTCGGATAGCCGATTGCAAGGCATCTGCCCGCTCTACGTATATTTCTTGGCCAGTTGTGACCTCAAAACCAAAGCTGTTGACTGCCGAATCTTCATGATTCTCCCATTCGCCTCCAAAAACTTTGTTTAAAACAACAAACTCGTTCTCCTCAAACTTACCTGCTGCCACTATAGTGCAATTTGATGGTTTATAAGCCGCCTTGAAATAAGCCAGCAGTTCGGCCTGGGTCAAGGCATCATAGTCAGTCAGCTGCACATCTACGCCATACGGTGTCTGACCAAAAACGGCATTGGCAAATGTTTTGCGTGCCATGAAGTCGTTTTTCTGCAAACTTACCTGTAACCTTTGCTTCTGATTTTGGATATAAATATCCAATTCGTGCTGCGGAAAAACACTTTCGTTGAGGATAGACCAAACAATAGGCAAAACAGCTTCTAAGTGTTTGTTTAAGGTATAGAGCGTAACATTGGTTTGATCGGCAGTATAGTCTGTTTGCAGGAAAGCACCATAATAATCTACCCTCTCGGCAATTTCTCTGGCCGAAAGCTGTTTGGTGCCGCTATTGATCAGGCCGTTTACTGCCATGGTCTGCAAAGGCTTGTTAGCCTGCCAATTTACGTTTTCAAATATGAATTCGATCCTCACCAGTTCCTGTTTGCCTGCATTGATGGTAAAAACCTTAATGCCATTGTCGAGTTGCTGCGCTTGGGGATGAATAAAATGGATATCATTTACCTGTTTAAAATCAGGTGCAATTGTACGGTTAAGCATTGGCCAAATAATATAAGGTAGACGATTTTTCTTTTACAAAGGTTTTTGCAGCTACGCTTTGAAGCTGGGCCGCCGTAATGGCCAGGTATTTATCTATTTCGGTATTCAGCTGGGCTGCATCACCCAAAAGCTCGTAATAAGCCAAGTTCATGGCCTTGTCTAACAAACTCATTTCAGCAAATACCATAATCGATTCGGATTTGTTCTTTACCTTGGTCAGCTCTTCTTCGCTAACCAGCTCGGCGCTTATTTTCTCCAGTTCTTTCCAAATAGCCTTTTCTGCATCAGCCATGGTTACACCGGCAACCAATTTCCCTTCCACCACCAGCAGGCCTTCGTCGAGGCTGCTTGTAATATAGGCATTGATTTCGCTGAACAGCTTTTGCGATTTGAGCAGGCTGTTGTACAGGCGAGAGGATTGTCCCTGCGAAAGAATGTCAGACAAAAGATCGTACACCTGATAATCTGAGTCTAGCCTGGAGGCCATCTTAAAAGCAATATAAATGCCATTTAAAGGCACGTTTGCACTAACCGTTAAGCTTCTTGCCTCTTGTTGCTCGGGTTCTTTAGGCAGGTTTCGCACGTATTTCTCGCCAGCCGGAATAGGTTCGAACCATTTCTCGGCCAGTTTTTTCACCTCTTCGGTCTTTACATTGCCGCCTACTACCAAAATGGCATTTTTCGGATTGTAATGTTTTTGAAAGAATGCTTTCACATCCTCCATCTTTGCATTTTCTATCTGCGCCAAATCCTGGCCAATAGTTGCCCATTGATAAGGATGCTTTTGATAGGCTAGCGGCCTTAATTTAAGCCAAACATCGCCATAAGGCTGATTAAGGTAACGCTGTTTAAATTCCTCCATCACCACGTTACGCTGCGTATCGAGGCTTTTTTCGGAAAAGGCAAGGCTCAGCATCCTATCGCTTTCGAGCCAAAAAGCCGTTTCTATATTGGCGGCCGGCAAGGTAATGTAATAGTTGGTAATGTCGTTGCTGGTAAAGGCATTGTTTTCGCCACCAACCCGTTGCAGGGGCTCGTCGTAACTCGGGATATTGATTGAACCGCCAAACATGAGGTGCTCAAAAAGATGGGCAAAACCCGTCCGTCCGGCTTCTTCGTCTCTGGCGCCAACATCATACAAAATATTCAATACCGCCATTGGCGTGGTGTTGTCTTCATGTACCAGTACTTTTAGCCCATTAGACAGCGTAAAACGATTAAAGTCTACCATAATATTTTTTAAGGAGCGTAAATATAGAGAAAAAGCCAAAACCGCTTAGGCAAAATAGCAGATGTGTCTATTTTATGATAAATTAGTTCGTTGGTATCATTGGTTGATTAGTCATTTGTTGATTGTTACATTGCGAACTGACAACTAAAAACCTGTTCATTAAGCGATTAGAAAATTGGCTGACTGTTATCTTGCTAACCGAAAACTGGCAACTGGCAATTGGCAACCAACAACAGTTCCCGCTAGAGACTAATTTTACACCCGCCTTACATCCCTTTTAGTTATCTTTGTGTTATGAATACTGCCGATCTATTACAGCGGGCGCTTAAATTCGACTTCCTTACCCAAGAAGAAGGCGTTTTTTTATACCACCATGCCACCACAGCAGAGCTGGCCTATGTAGCCAACGAATTGAGGAAAATACAGGTTCCGAGCGGAAAAGTAACTTGGCAAATTGACCGTAACGTAAACACCACGAACGTATGTATTGCCAACTGTAAGTTCTGTAATTTTTTTCGCAGGCCTGGCCACGACGAAAGCTACATTACCGATATTGAAACCTACAAGGTGAAGATAGAAGAAACTTTTCGCCTGGGTGGCGACCAGTTGTTGCTGCAAGGCGGACACCATCCCGATTTAGGCCTGAGCTTTTATGCCAACCTGTTCAAGCAGCTCAAAGAACTTTATCCAGACTTGAAGCTGCATGCCTTAGGTCCGCCAGAAATTGCCCATATTGCCAAATTGGAAGGCATTTCACATACCGAAGTCTTAAAAGAGCTCAAAGCCAGCGGCATGGATTCGCTGCCCGGTGCAGGCGCCGAAATCCTGAACGATCGGGTACGCCGATTGATTTCTAAAGGCAAGTGCGGGGGTCAGGAATGGCTCGACGTGATGCGCGCCGCCCATCAATTAGACATCACCACCTCTGCTACGATGATGTTTGGCCATGTAGAAACCATCGAAGAACGTTTTGAGCACTTGGTGTGGATTAGAACGGTACAAAGCGAAAAACCGGCCGATGCCAATGGCTTTTTAGCGTTTATTCCTTGGCCTTTCCAAGACGACGGCACCTTGTTGAAACGTTTAAGGGGCATTAGCAACAACGTAACCGGCGACGAATATGTAAGGATGATTGCCCTGAGCAGAATCATGCTGCCCAATGTCAAAAACATCCAGGCCAGTTGGCTAACCGTTGGCAAAACCGTAGCCCAACTCTGCCTACATGCAGGCGCCAACGATTTTGGTTCAATTATGATCGAAGAAAACGTGGTTTCGGCGGCTGGTGCACCACACCGTTTCACTGCAAACGGTATCCAAACCGCCATCAGGGAAGCCGGCTTCGAGCCTCAGTTGCGAGGCCAAAAATACAATTACCGCGAATTGCCCGCACATCTGGAAGAGCAGGTCATTACCTACTAAATAAAAAAAGGGGAAAGGCTTTGAGCCTCTCCCCTCCAACTTAAACCTATAAACAAAACTATGTCAGTCTCTTACCTGGTACGATAAACAGGTTGGCAATGGTTTTAACCGCAGCGCCTGTTAAAAACTCGTCAAAAGATTCGGCCGCAGCCGCTTTGGTTACACCGCTAACTCCACCAATACCTGTAATTTCTACACCAGCTTGCAACGTATTGTTTTCGCCGGCATAAACAGCATCAGCAGCCGCTACGCCGGTATCGTTCGAAATGCCGTTTGGTCCCAAACTGATCCAAGGTTTTAACCCAACACCCAAATTAGCAGCTGTCATTTGGCGTAAATGCGAGGCATGACGGGCTTCTACCGAGTGGATCTGCAAAGCTGTGGTTAAAACCGGCATGCCTTTTAAAATAGGCGCCTGCCCCTTGTAGGCACGTACACCTGTATCTTCAAAAGCTGTAGCTACTTTCAAGAAAGTTGAGTAGTTGGTGTAAACGTCGCCAAAAGTACCTCCAGCCGTAAAATCAAAGTCGGTATAGGCCAACGGTGTTCTGGCATTGGCTCCTAAAGCACCAACCAACAAATCAACGTGTGCCTTTTCATGGTCGCGAATGGTGGTAATAGCCGTTAATGGCGCACCTGTTGGAATGAGCCCGGGCGCGGCCACTACTGCATGGTTATAAAAATGATACTCCAAATACTCGAGCGAAAGCGCAAAATTTAAAACTTCATTTACGCTAGTGGGATTGGTTTGTCCATATGCTTTTTGAAACATCGAACCTAAAGCTAACGGAAGCGCTGCCAAAGAGATTTTCTTGCCCATGTTGAAAAAATCTTTCATGGCTGCTCTTCTTGGGCTTAATCTTTCATAGATTTCGCCGTCAACTTTTTCAATTTCTTCTAATATGTTTACAATATTCATGATTACTGGTTTTAAAGGTTGATGACGTTGATTTTTGTTTTGATATATGGAGCGGCCAAACCCAAAACCTTATCTGGGGTTAAGGCACCATCCAAGCCATTGGCATTAACTGAACCAAAAGCGCTAAGGCTAGCCAAGTCGGCAAAGCTTCCAGGCGAAATCTGGTCTCTTACCCAAGCCGCATGGCGGGCTTCTACAGAAACAATCTGCCCTGCGATAACCAAATTGGCGGCATTATTTAAACGCACACCAGCTCCATTATAGGCGGCAACTCCCAAATCTTCGAATGTTTTGGCGGCACCCAATACGCTGGTAGCACTTGTAAAATCAATAGCGGAAAAATTAACCTCTAAGCTGGCAATTGCCGAAGCACCCAGTGCTTTTTTGAAAAACTCGCGGTGGGCAATCTCATGGAACTGCACATCTTGGAAATATGCTTTTTGTGTTGCCGTAAAGCCGGCAGGAGGGTTCGAAGCCACCTGGATATAAAATGCGGCTTCCAGCTGCTCTAAGGCATAGGCATAATTAAGTACGCCGGTATCGTCTTTAAAATCGAGCGTTACGCCACTGGCCATTGGCGAAGGTGTTCTGTCTTTTCTACAGCCAGCTGCCACTAGCGCCAAAGCCGCTGCGCTTGCTCCCGCAAACTGCAAAAAAGAACGTCGCTCAAGTTTGGCATCAAAAATGCCTTTTTCTTCCTCGAGCACGTTTTGTTCGTTCAAATTTTCCATACGAATGAAATTTAGGTTAAGGTTCAATTAATTAGGTTTTGAAATAACATACGGAAGAATGGTGCCTTTGGATTTAATCGCACCGAATATTTCCTATTTCCTGCTTTTTTTGATAAATTAAGCCCTATTAAAACTAACCTATGCTAAATGCGATCATAGTTGATGATGAAGAGTTTGCGCGTTCCTCGCTTTATTTCCTCCTGCAGGAAAATTGCGAAAACGTCAATATTATGGGCATTGCCAAGTCGGTAAACGATGCAAGGGCCTTGCTGAGCCAATACAATGTCGACCTGATTTTCTTAGATATTGCCATGCCCGGCGAGAATGGCTTCGAGCTTATTCCGCAAGCCCAAAATGCCAATGCCACGGTTATTTTTACTACAGCTTATGATCAGTATGCCTTGAAAGCCATCAAGGCCAATGCACTCGACTACCTGCTTAAACCCATCGATATAGATGAATTGAAAGAGGCCGTAGCCAAGGCTACCAAATACATCAAACTGAACAAGGCCGAGAACAACCGCAACGAAAGCCTGAAAAACCTGGCCAACGACCTGAGCGAGCGGAGCAACATCAAAAAAATAACCTTGCCTAGTGGCCAAGGCTACAGACTAGTGGATATAGACGAAATTATACGCATTGAAGCCGACAGCAATTACTCGGTATTCCACCTGGCCAACCTCGAAAAAATTGCGGTTTCCAAAATCCTGAAGGACTACGAAGAGATATTGCCCGAAGAACGCTTTGTGCGGATCCATAAGTCGAGCATCGTTAACCTCAAATACGTAAAAGAATACAACTCTAAAAATGGCCTACAGGTCGTATTAACCAACGGCGAGGCCATCAACGTATCGCGCAGAAGAGCGAGCGATTTTTTCGATGCCATTAAAGCCTATACCAATATCCAAAGTGAGAGCTAGAGCTTGTTTGCGTTTATTTTTTGCTGTTTTGGCCTTATTGCTATTCGCCAATGCAAGAGCTGTTGCCCAAACGGCCTACCTGCCGCACTATACCACCAAAAACGGCTTGCCCAGCAACAACTGCTACTATACCTTGCAAGACCGCAAAGGTTATATTTGGATAGCCACCGATGCCGGCGTAAGCCGCTTTGACGGCGCCATGTTCGAAAACTTTTCTGTTGATGATGGGCTACCCGACAACCAGGTGCTGCAATTGAGGGAAGACAAAAAGGGCAGGATCTGGTTTTTGTCGCTCAATGGGCAATTGAGCTATTTCTACAATGGCAAAATCTATAATCCCGACAACGACAAAGAGCTCAAAAAACTCAATTTCAACGCGGTAGTTGTTTCTTTTTTCGAAGACAGCAAAGGCCGCATCTGGTTTGGCACCAATAAGAACATTATTGGCGTATGGGATGGCGAATCGCTACTCAAATACAGCTCTCCTACCATGGAAAAGCAATTTGCCAATGCCTTTATTTATGAAGACCTGCATGGCAATATCTGGGCCTATAGCACCACGGCTAGTTTTTTGTACATCAGAAACAATTTCGTGCTCATCGAAGACGATTTCTTGCCACTCTCTTATAAAACGCTCGCACTAACCAAAGACAAACTGGTTTACTTCTTAAATAAGGATGGTTTAAACATCAAATCGGGTGCGATGAGCAGACCGGTTTTACGCGTAGCCCCAGAACTGCTCGGCAATAGTCCGGGTTATATTTATGCCAACGACGACGAACTTTGGCTAAGCAACAATAGCGGCGTTTATGTAATCGATTACGACGGCAATACCAAGCAGCTGCTCAAAAACGTGGATGTGAACCAGGTAATCAGAGACAACAGCCAGAACATGTGGTTCACCACCAAAAACGGGATTTACCGCTTGCCTGCTGCTAAAGAGAGGCTTTACATTATCAATAAAGACCAGGGCTTGAGCACCGAAGTAGTGAAAAGCGTAACCAAAGACGAAAAGGGCAAACTGTGGCTCGGCATGGGCAGCGGCGACCTCAATATCCTGAACCTCAAATCGAAAAGTGTACAGCAAATCAACATCGCCGATAAACGGAAATACAATACCATTAAGCAACTGCTGATCGACAAAAAGAACCATACCCTTTATTTTGCTTCCGATTATGGCCTCGGTTCGATTTCGGCTGCCAGTCCGCAACAAAAATCGCTTCGCTTTTTAAAGGAGACCAACAATTCGGTGTTTGTAGTCAAGAATTTCAGCATCGATACCAGCTCCAAACTGGCCTTGGCCCTTTCTTCGGGCGTGGTAATCATCAACGACCGCACAAACAAATTCGAATTCTCTTCCCTCAACTACAAAGAACAGCAAGATTATTTCAAGGACCGTTCTTATCGCGTTTTTTACGACAGCAGGCAGAATTTATGGTTTTCTAACATCAGCGGGCTTTCGGAGTTTAACCATGGCGTGCTCAACAAATATTACGAGCATGCGCCTTTGCTCACCAAGCGCATCAACGATATCAAGGAGCTGGCCAACGGCACATTGGCCATGGCCACCGATGGCTACGGCATCGTTATTTTTCAGAACGGCAAGGTAATTAGGCACATTACCCAGAAAGACGGGCTCAACAACAACATCATCAACAGGCTTTTTGTTAAAGACAATTACCTTTGGGCCATCAGCAATACCGGCATCACCCGCATTTCGACAGCCCAGAACAGCTTTAGCATCAATTCGTTCGATTATGCCAACGACCTGCTATCAGACGACCTGAACGACCTGTACATCGATACCGACACGGCCTACTTTGCCACCAACAACGGCTTGGTTTATTTTGCACACGGCCAAAGAGCAGCGCAAACCAAAGCGCCAAAAATCTATATTTCTTCGGTTCTTAACAACAGGGAGGTGCTCGATTTAAGTTCGGCCAGTTTTGTGCTCAAGCCAGACGAACGCAACATTACCTTCAACTATAGCGCTATCGACTTTAAAAACCGTAAAATATTGTACAGATATCGCCTAAAGCCCGATGCCAATTGGTCTGAAACCAAAAACAGGCGACTGGAGCTTTCTTCGCTGGAACCAGGCACCTATTGTTTTGAAGTAAGCGCAAAAAGCCAGGACAGCCCTTGGAGCGAGCCCGCCAAATTCAACTTTGTGCTCGAAAAGCATTTTTGGCAAACCTGGTGGTTTTTCGCCCTGCTACTGGTCATTGGTGGCTATATTTTATATGCCATAACCGTTAGCATTACCAAAAGGCAGAAGAACAAGGAACAGGAACAATTGCTGTTGAAAAACAAAATCCTGATGTTGGAGCAACAGGCGCTGCAGGCCATGATGAACCCCCATTTCGTGTTCAACGTGATGAACTCCATCCAGCACTACATCAACACCAAAAACACTTCTTCGGCCAACAAGGTGCTCACGGGCTTTGCGAGGCTCATCAGAAAGAACCTCGAGATCTGTACCAAGAGCTATATCAATCTGGAAGAAGAAACCGAATACCTTAATCTATACCTCAGCTTAGAGAAAAACCGCTTTGGCGACAAGCTCATTTACAGCATCCAGATAGATCAGCAGCTCGACAAGGAAGAAACCCTTATTCCTTCTATGCTTTTGCAGCCTTACATCGAAAACGCAATATGGCACGGCATTATGCCAAAAGAAGAAGGTGGCGAGGTCAATATCCAAATCAACCAGCAAGACGATGATTACCTGCGCATCCAGATTATCGACAATGGCGTAGGAATCAACAATTCGCTGGGCCAAAAGAAAGGCAACCATCAAAGCAAAGGCATGAGCCTAACCAAAGAAAGGATCAATTTATTGAACAGGATTGAAGCAAAACCTATACAATTGTACATCGAACAGCTGGGAAAAAGTGGCACTTCCATTACAATTTTGGTCCCATTGCAGTAATTTTTACCGTTTACTCAATTATTCATACCACTCACTAAATATTCTCCAATCATTGTTCAAATAGCATTAAACTTGTTATAAGATATTCAACAACCCAGATGGGTTTGTTTTAAAAACGTTCTTATAGGATTGACAAAGATATTTTTTAACCTAACCTAAAACTATATCTCAATTCAGGTTTCATTTGTGTGTTAAAAGCGTCCCGAAAAACTCGAGACGCTTTTTTGTTTTAATGCCTGTTTTCTCTTCTCCGAAAGTTGTCCGGCTGCGCCTTAATCCCTTACGTTTCGAGCCCCGAAAAAAAACAAAAAAACTTTCAGAAAGAATGATTTTATATTAATTTTGGCTCAAATAAAATTCTAAAAAAACAGGTTTCTTTCTATTTAAAAAGATTTTTTGTAATTTAGAGTAATCGTTAAAACTTTCCGACAATTAATATTTTTTGTGTTATGAAAACGCCAAAAAAACCTATTCAGAAAAACCCATTGAACAAGCCGATGTCTAGCAAAAAGGAATCAGATGAAGAAGAAGATGATGATATCCAAGATCGTGATATCAGGGACGAAGACGATGACGACGACTTCGATATGCCGTTAGACGATTTAGACACCTTCGAAAGTTTTGACGATGACGACGATGACGACGACAGATACTAACCAAGTTTAAAAACCTTATATTTAAAAGCATCCTTTTAGGGTGCTTTTTATTTTAAATCCATGCCGCAAATGAAGATCGTACCCGTTAAAGACAAAGGAACGAAAATAGAATTTTTAAATGTTGTAGAGACCATCTATCAAAACGATCCGAGCTGGATCCGTCCGCTAGACCAGGACATCGAGAAAATATTCGACGAAGAAAAAAACCCTTTCTTTAAGCATGGCCAATGCATACGCTGGATTTTAGTTGACAACAAAGGTCAAACCATTGGCCGCGTAGCCGCTTTCATTAACGAGAAAA
>NZ_JAELUC010000101.1 GCF_016429155.1 Pedobacter sp. ASV12
GCTATGGCATCATTCAGAAAAAATAAACCAAATATTACTCTAGCCGAATATCTTCCGGATGTACAATTCGAAGACAATAATTATGAAGGTAATGAAAGGCAGGAAAAACTTCTTAAAAGTATGAGGCAATTAAGTGAACCGGATCGGGCATTGATTGCCTTGTATCTTGATGAATTAAGTTATCAGGAAATTGCAGGAATACTCGGCATCAGCGAAAATAATGTTGGCGTAAAACTTAACAGGATAAAAATAAGACTGCAGAAACTAACAAAGTAAACCATGGAAATCGAAGAATTAAGAAAGGAGTGGCAAAGCATTGAAACGCCAAATATAGCGCTTGATAGACTTAAAGATATGACCTTAGAGAAAAGCCACCCTGTGCTTAGTGGCCTAAGGAAGCAACTTAGCACAGAATTGTTCGGCTGGTCAGCGTTTCTAATTATTTGTTTTAGCGGCTTAGATGCCGACCAAAAACCGATCCATGCCAACGTTATATTATTAGTGTCTGTGACTCTCCCAATGATTTGCAATATTTATGGCTATCAACTGTCGAAAGAACTTATAGCAGGCCTAGACATAAGTTCATCGCTGAAAAACCGAATTGTCTCCCTTAGGCGTTTTGCTAGAGTAAGTATAGTGCTAAGAATAATGCTAATCACCGGAGTTGGTTACTTCTTCATATCCACGGTCAATATCACCCAAGGCAAGCTTATGTTGCTTGGAGTGGGGTGTGTGTGTTTGATATTTCCACTTTACATGTTGGTTCGGATCTGGACGAAAAGGATAAGCAAATTAAGCGATACTCTTAGGTTACTAAAAGAGCATTAGCTAAGGGTACTAACACCCCATTTGTCGGATAGATATTTCATTGAAATTTCCCTTGTACGCGTAACCAATAGATAATTCTCTTATTGAGCCCTGGTTAAAAACTTCCAGCTCCGCCCATCGTTGTTACGAAATTCTTAAACGGGGTTCTTTGAACACCTGCAATGTGTCAAAAAAAAACATTGATTTAAAACAAAAAATCCAGACTTTGATGGTTCAAAGTCTGGATAAGGCCTTTAACAGGCTTTTTTTGTACCCAGAGCCGGAGTCGAACCGGCACGGTTTCCCACAGGTGTTTGAGACCAGCGCGTCTACCAATTCCGCCATCTGGGCATTTGCTGTTTAGCGGGATGCAAATATAGTAAGGGTAATATTGATTTGCAAGCATTATTTTCAATTAAAGCCTAACGTGCTTGAATACAGTGGTTTTTCTACTCCAAAAAAGAGACATTTTGTGCCGGTTATGGCCAAACAAAGCCTTTCTGTTGCTTGTTCTTCTAGTAGCTCCATCAAAAACTACGCGCTTCTCAATCATTTTTTGGCCAAAAAAGTCCATTAAACCCTAATTATTTATTCTGAATATGAAAATAGCATACATTTCAACCTATCCACCAAGAGAATGCGGGCTGGCTACCTTTAATCAAAACCTCATCAAAGCCATTAATGCCAATTTGAGCCATCAGACATTTTCGCAATCCAGTTTGGTTGTAGCGCTTAATTCTTCAGACGACACCAACGAATACAGCTACCCTAAAGAAGTAAAATTTGTAATCAGGCAAAACCAGCAAAACGATTATGCCGAGGCAGCCAGCTTTATCAATGCCAGCGATGCTGACGCCTGTATTTTGCAACACGAGTTTGGCATTTACGGAGGCGAAAGCGGCCTGTATGTGCTGCCTTTTATCAACCAGCTCGAAAAGCCTCTGGTTTCTATTCTACATACGGTGCTTGATACGCCTACCTTTCTGCAGAAATCGATTATCAGGGAAATTGCCAAGCGCTCTACCAAAATTGTAGTGATGAGCAGAAAAGCCATCAATTTCCTGATCAATATTTATCAGGTACCTAAAGAGAAAATCCAATTTATAGAGCACGGCGTACCCGATTTGGAAGCGCCAATTCCTAATCCGGTACGGAAACTGGCCGCTTTAAAAAACAAACGCCTGTTGCTTACCTTTGGTCTCATCAGCAGGAGCAAAGGATTGGAAACCGTGGTCAAGGCCTTGCCCCAAATTGTAGCCCAACATCCCGATGTGGCTTATGTGGTGCTAGGTAATACCCATCCGGGCATCCTCAAGCATTCTGGTGAAGAATATCGCGAATACCTGAAAAAACTGGCCGAAGATTTAGGCGTTGCCGATCACCTGATTTTCCTGAACCGCTTTGTTATGGAAGAAGAGTTGATCAACTACCTTTCGGCAGCCGATATTTACATTACCCCGTATTTTAACGAAGCTCAAATTACCAGTGGTACCCTTTCCTATGCCGTAGGTGCCGGGGCTGCGGTAGTTTCAACGCCTTATTGGCACGCTAAGGAATTATTGGCCGATGGCCGTGGCAAGCTCTTTAATTTTAAAGACCATGAAGGCTTGGCGCAATTGGTTAACGAATTGCTGGCGCTTCCTATGCAGCTGCTTAGCCTAAAGAACAGGGCTTATCAGTACGGATTGCAGCTGCGTTGGCCGAAAATCGGTCAATCCTATATCCAATTGATCGAAAAAGCCATCATTCACCCAGATTATAGTGATAAAATCCTGCGTCAGATTATTGATCCAGGGCTAATGCCTGAGTTTAGCTTGGCGTATGTAAAGCGCCTTACCGACGATACCGGTATTTTTCAGCACGCCAAATATGGCATTCCAAACCGGAGGGAAGGCTATTGTTTAGACGACAACGCCCGGGCCCTGCTTATGGCGGTAATGGCCTATCAGGAAAACGGAAGCGCCGAAGCCTTGCAACTTATGCCTGTTTACCTGAGCTACATCCATGATATGCAGTTGGAAAATGGCGATTTCAGAAATTTTATGAGTTTTAGTCGCCAGTATCTTGACGAAAAGGGCTCTGACGATTCCTTCGGCCGTACCATTTGGGCTTTGGGCTATTTGATCCACGCCGTACCTAACCGTTCTTTTGTCGAATTTAGTCAGGAGCTGTTTTTTAAAGCCATGCCACATGTAAAAGAGCTGGTGCATTTGCGTGGGATTTGTAACTCCATTATCGGACTGAGCTATTATTTGAAAGCCCATCCCTACGACGATCGTATCATGCAGGAGCTGAACAGCTTATCAGAAAAGCTTGTTAAGGCCTATAAAAATACCAAAGACGAGGATTGGCACTGGTTTGAAGACCACATGACTTACGACAACGCCTTGTTTCCACTGGCATTGCTGCATGTAACCGAAATCACAGGCAACGAAGAAGCAAAAGCCATTGCGATGGAATCATTGCTGCACCTGGAGCGACTTACTTTTAACCTCAGCGTAATTAACCCGATTGGCAATGATGGCTGGTATGCAAAAGACCAGAAAACCATGCCATTGTACGACCAGCAGGCCATAGAGCTGATGGCCATGGTATTGATGTACTGCCAGGCCTATGTGGTAACCAAAGACAACGACTACCTCAAAAAAATGTATTCTTGCTACTTGTGGTTTTTGGGCGAAAATTCGTTGCGTATGCCACTTTACGATTCAGAAACCAAGGGCTGTGCCGATGGCTTGCATCCGGGTGGTGTAAATCGGAACCAGGGCGCAGAAAGCACACTGGCTTATCTGGTGTCGCATTTGGTGGTTTCGCAAGCCTTTAAATTTGATCACGACCTCAACCTGGCCAAAAAGAAAGAAGTGCTGCAGCTGAGGTAAAAAATAACAATCAACCCTATTGTTGTGAACAGGCCGTAAAAAGCCAAAGCCATTGTTGATGAGTAACAATGGCTTTTTTATTGCTACTGCAGGCAATGGGTTTGAAATTAATAAATAGCTGGCGATGCCTTAAGCCGATCTAACAGGCTTTTCAGGTCTACAGAAGCAAAAGACGATGAGTAATCGGATAAGCCGTAAGGAATGATCAGTTCGCCATTGTTGATAATGCCGCCACAAGAATACACCACATTGGGTACATAGCCCTCGCGCTCGTCGGGATTAGGGATGAGCAAAGGTTCGGACAAGCGCCCGATTTCTATGGTTGGGTCATCCAAATCGAGCAGACTGGCGCTGAGGCAGTAGCGGCGCATCGGACCAACGGCATGGGTAATCACCAGCCAGCCTTCTTCGGTTTCAATGGGCGAGCCACAATTGCCTACCTGCACAAATTCCCAACTGTATAGAGGCTCCTGCAACTTGATGGGGTTTTCCCAAACATTGATTTTGTTCGAGTACATGATATAGTTGTTCACCCCATCAATGCGCGACAGCATGGCGTATTTGCCATTGATTTTACGCGGAAAAAGCGCCAGGTTCTTGTTTTGGGCGCCTGCGCCAAACAATGGGCCAATGGTGAAATCGTAAAAATCCTTGGTTTTTAATAGTTTAGGGATGATGATGTGCCCATCGTAGGCCGTATAAGTGGCATAATAGGTAATCGAACCGTCGTCGCTGATGAATTTGGTAAACCTTGCATCTTCAATTCCCTTGCGCTCAAATTCTGAAATCGGGAAAATTACACGGTCGGAAATATCGGTATCCATCGAAAAGATGATTTCGTAATAAGAATCGGAGAGCCACAGCACCTTTTCCAGTTCAATGTCCTTGGCCGGATCGGGTTGCTTGTCTTGCGTTTCGGCAATCACTTGTTTAAGCGTGGCGTAATCAAACTGATCGGCCAGTTTGGTATTCAGTTCCTCCAGCACATCTTTATTGATCAAAGAAATCAGGCCCTTTTCTAAAAACAGTTTTTTGTTGTAGGTTGCATTTCTGATGATTTCGGCTTCGTCGATATAGTTGCCCACCGGAATTACCGTAATGTTGTTATGCCGATCGATGAGGGCCCGCCTAAAAACGATGGAGGAGATATGCCCTTCGCCCACGGCCCTAAAACTGATAATCAGCCTTTTTTCTCCTTCTTCGAGGTCGTTTTGGTCTGGGTCTTCGATGATGGAAGGATTGAAAAAGGCCGCCGATTCGATAGAATATTCGTGGGTGAAGTACGAACCAATCAGCAGGCGCCTGTGTTCTTCGAGTTCCTTGTAGTCTATTTCCATTTTTTCGAACAAAGGCTTTAGCTTTTTGCAATGCCTGAGCAACAGCTTGGTAATGTTACGGTGCCTTTTGGAATATTCCTGTAGCAAGGGCGAGATAATGTTGAATACCTGCTCGTTGCTCAGCGTCAGGATTTTATTGATGACATCGCGACCGCGATCGTCGCCGTTAAAGAAGAACCTTGCAATTACCCTTTTCGGATCCGGATATACTTTAATGTGTTTGCGTTGTATGGGAAGTCTCATCATGCGTTTGGGATTTTGGGGTTAGGTCAGTTGCAGGTGGAAATTCTATTTGTATGCGTTGTTTTCGCCATTATTTTAGCATTTTTAAGGTGAGGGCAGTAACCAGGGCGCCAAAAACATAATAGCCAATTGTTAAGGCCTTTACCTGGGCATTTCGAGCCACAGGTGCATGGTCCACGCCTGTAGCTTCGGGCAGTTTAATGGCGCCAATGCCTGCGCTCAGGCCCAGGCCCAGGGCTTTTGGCCAAATGTATTTAGACTTGCCTGTGCCGATCAGGCTATAATAAAGTGCGTTGCTTACCACATCTGTGGCCAAGGTGGCCTCGTAAAGCGTGTTTTCGTTCGTTATCGGTTCGCCAACGGCCATTAAGCCTTTATTTAGGGCATCTTCGCCCAGCAAGTGGATGTATGGCACATTATCACCCTGTTTTCTGATTGCTTCGTGCAACATGTTAAGGGCGATGGCTCCGGTAAAGCCTGCAATAAGGTTTTTGATTTTTCCCATCGTTTTTCATTTTATGCTTGCCTAAGCCGAAAGCTTCCTGGCCTTCATGCCAAACGGAAAGAGGGGCAAGCTGTTAATTGGATCGACTCTGGTTTGTTGTTGTTAGGAATAATAACAATCTTATGGGGTTTAATGTTTGTGTTTTCTGTTTACTTGCCCGTTTCGAAGTGGGGTGCATCTACGGGTTTCGATTCGGGCGAGCCCTTTTGGCGCAGGTAAATGGTGAAGAAAACGATGCTGGCTACCGATAGAAATTCGCTTTGCCAATTCTGAAAGGATTCGAACCAGAAATGAGCGTTGCAGAGGTAATCGAGTATCGATTGTCTGGGCAGGCCTTTGATTTGCTGTTCAATGTTGTTTTCCTGCCAGCTGCCGTAGCCATGAAGGCACCAGCAAGTCAAAAACAATGCTACAAAGCAAATGGAAAGCGAATTTTGATAAAGTTTTAAAATCCAACCACCCTTTTTTACCGGCCAAGGCACATGCCTGCCTTTTTGGGGCAAGCGGTCTACTTCCTCTTTTTCCGACAGGGATTTGGATTCGGCAGATCCCACTTGCCTCAATTTAATGGTGAGGAGCACATAAAGCGCCATTTGCAAAAATTCGCTCTCAAAGTTCTCGAAGGTGGCGGATAGGAAATGTCCCGAACGCAGGTAAGTGCCCAAAGCTATGGCCGGATAGCCAGCCTCTTTCAGGTCTTGGTTGTGTACGTGGAAACCTGTCAATGCCTGTGCGCCCAAGGCAAAGATAAATAAGGTCATAAACACTAAGGTAAGACCGTTTCTGTACCAAAATGAATATTTTTTAAGGGATGTCATCATGTTGGTTAATTTTAATGAAGCAAGATTAAATGTGTTTTTTTTGGCATTGGGAACAATAAAAGCTTCGCCTGTTGGTTTTTCCCAAATGTTGCTCTTGAGATAGGGCATGCCCCTTTGGACATTTTTTTTGCTTATAAACCAGCCAATGCTTTTTAAGTACGAACGCTTTTTTCCATGCCAAAAAATCGAAGCTGTAATTGCGTGCTTCCTTAACCAGTAGCTTGAGTTTGGCCAGGGGCAATGCACTTACCGTACTTAGCGGATGCACCTTGATGCGGTAAAGCACCTCGTTTTTGATGATGTTGCCAACACCTGCAAAAATATGCTGGTCCAATAGAAGATCGCAAACTAGGGTTTCTCCCTTTTCTTTTGCCTTTTTGAGCGCGTTTTTGGCATCCCATTCATCGCTCATTACATCGGCTTTCCAATCGTAAACCTTATGGAGGTCGCCTGCTATAAATTGCAGCGAACAGGTATAGAAATTGAGTTCGTTATGGGCAAATACAAGGCTGATGCTTGGCTTGCTTTCCTTTCTTTCGTTGATGCGGTAAGTGCCGAAAAGCATCAAATGGATCCGAAGCGTAAGCTCCTGGAAACAAATCAGAAAATGCTTGCCCCAGTTTTTAAAATCGGTTACTTTTTGACCAATCAGCCGGTTCTTGTCTAAGCTTGTATTGCCACCCACTTCGAGTACCGGCTTGCCTTTAAGGTGCAGGTCTTCTATCAATTCCCTTAAAATTACAATAGATGGTCCCTCTGGCATGGCAGGCTAATTGCTAATTTTTTTAAACTTGAACTTGTCTTTGATGTATTGGTTAAAATAACGCCCTTTTGAACCTGCGGCCTTCAATAGCTGAAAAACCTTTTCGGGCACGTTTGTGTAATGGTATTCCATGCCCGTTACAAAAGTGATCTTGAGGGTATGCGATTGCTCGTCGTACTTGAAATATCGGATCACAGCTGAAGGCATCTTAATAAGTCTTTAGTCCAACGTAAATAGGCTATCTTTTGGGTTAGGACTTGGCTTTTCCTTTAGCCACCTGATCCATTCCTTTTCCCGATTCGTTGGGTGTATCTCCGGCCTGCCCGTATTTTGGCGCCGAACCTTGCCCATTTTGGTCAAAGCTGGCCTTGCCTTTGGCATCGTGAACCGGTTTTTTAGGGTTGGGTTTTGGCTTGTCTTTCATCGCTTTAAAATTTTAGGGTTAAATGGTGATCCTGCCTCCGGTTACCGGAATAGTGGCGCCCGAAATATAGCTGGCTTCGTCTGAGGCCAGAAATACATAGGCAGGTGCTACTTCAACGGGTTGGCCAGGTCTGCCCATGGGGGTGTCTTGCCCAAATTTTTCGGGATCAGGCATGGTAGAAGGAATCAATGGCGTCCAAATGGGGCCTGGAGCAACTGCGTTTACCCTGATGCCCTTGCCGGCAGTGAGCAAAATCTGGCTCAAATTGGCCGTGAAATTCTGGATGGCGCCTTTGGTAGCGGCGTAGGGTAGCAGTAGAGGGCTAGGGTTATAGGCATTGACCGAAGTGGTGTTGATGATACAGCTACCCTTTTTCATGTAAGGTTCGGCGGCTTTGCTCAGGTAAAACATGGAGTGGATGTTGGTTTCGAAAGTTTTGATCCATTCTTCGGTTGGTATGGCTTCCAAACTTTCCCTCGCCATCTGAAAAGCGGCATTGTTTACCAAAATATCAATCTGGCCGAATTCCTTGACGGCTTTTGCTACAATTTTTTGGCAATGGTTTTCTTTGCTGATGTCGCCTTTTACCAATATGGCTTTTCTGCCGGCTTCTTTTACATATTTAGCCGAATCCTGTGCGTCTTGGGTTTCTTCGCTGCTTAGGTAGCTGATCAGCACGTCGGCGCCCTCGCGGGCAAAAGCAATGGCAATGGCTTTGCCAATTCCCGAATCTCCACCAGTGATGATGGCCTTTTTGCCCATTAATTTGCCACAGCCTTTATAGCTTTCTTCTCCATGGTCGGCCAGAGGCTGCATGGCCTTTTCCTTGCCTGGTGGCCGCTGCTTTTGCTGAGGAAAAGGCGGTACTTCATATTGAGTATCGGGCTTTTGGGGTGGTTCCTGCTTTTTCATAACAATAGGGTAATGGTGCATTCAAAAAAACAGGCCTGGTTTAAAAATGTTTGGATAATTTAAACAACCTTTTTAGCTAAACTTTTTAAAAAACAGATTGTTACACAAGAGATCTAACCCTTACAATCATGAGTTTAACGGCATATAAAAAGAAACGCTCTTTTGCCAAAACCACCGAACCTCAGGGTGGCCGTAGCAATGGCAAAGCACTGCGGTTTGTTGTTCAGCAGCATGCGGCATCGCACCTGCACTACGATTTTCGGCTAGAGATGGACGGTGTGCTCAAGAGCTGGGCCGTGCCTAAAGGCCCATCAACCGATCCTGCAGTAAAGCGATTGGCCATGAGGGTGGAAGATCATCCCTACGATTATCGCAGTTTTGAAGGCATTATTCCTCAAGGCGAATACGGTGGGGGTACGGTTATTGTTTGGGACGAAGGCACCTACGAACCAGTCGACCTGCATGAAAAAGATGTTAAAAAACAGGAAAAAGAGCTTTTGCACGAACTCCATGCCCACAAAATCAAATTCAGGCTAAAAGGCAAAAAACTAAAAGGCGAATATGCCCTGGTTAAGACCCATGGAAAGGAAGAGAATGCCTGGTTGCTGATGAAACTCGAAGATCGGTATGCAAGTACGGCCGATATCCTCAAAAAAAACAAGTCGGTGCTTTCTAAAAAAACAATAGCCCAGGTAGAAAAAACAAGCACGACCATTAATGGCCAAGCCACAAAAAAAGCCACCAAAGGCCCCATCAAAACGGTGGGCAAAAAAGTACAGGCCGAGGCCAAGCCCCGCCAAGCCAAACCTTTAAAAATACAATTTAAAAATGCGCGTAAAGCGCCTTTTTACGATTCGGTTAAGCCTATGTTGGCTACCTTGGTTAATAAGCCCGTTGACGATGAGAATTGGCTATACGAAATAAAATGGGATGGCTATCGGGCTTTGGCCTTCATGAACAAAAATAAATTGGAGCTGAAATCGAGGAACGACAAGTCGTTTAACGAGAAGTTCTATCCGGTTTACCAAGCCTTAAAAGAATGGGGCATCAATGCCATAATTGATGGCGAAATCGTAGTAGTAAACGAAAAAGGCATGGCTAATTTTGGCGCTTTGCAAAACTGGCGCAGCGAAGCCGACGGCGAATTGATCTACTATGTGTTCGATATATTGTGGTATGAGGGCCACGACCTGAAAGAGCTGCCATTAACCGAACGCAGAAAGCTGTTGCAACAGCTGGTGCCTTCAAATCAGCTGATCCGGTTTAGCCAGGCATTCGAAACTTCAGGTACCGAATTTTTGGAGGCCGCCAAAAAAATAGGCTTGGAAGGCATCATGGCTAAACATAAAGATAGCCTTTACGAAACCGGCCATCGCACAACAAAATGGCTAAAAATAAAGGCCAATAAGAGGCAGGAGGTGGTTATTGGCGGTTATACCAGGAATGAGGGCACCAGCAAGCCGTTCAGCGCATTATTGGTTGGCGTTTTTGAGCAAGGTAAATTTGTTTATACTGGCAAAATAGGAACCGGATTTAACCTCAAAACACAACAGGAAATGATGCGGCTCTTTGAGCCATTGGTGGTAGACCAACCGCCTTTCGATACCGAGCCCAATGTAAACAAGCCTAGTCGCTTTAGGCCAAATCCACCCCATGCCACAGCTACCTGGCTCAAGCCTAAGCTGATAGGGGAAGTGAGCTTCACGGAAATGACCAGCGATGGCCTTATGCGCCACCCTTCGTTTGAAGGTATGCGAGAAGATAAAAAAGCGAAGGAGGTAACTTTGGAAAAGGAAAAAGAGACTAAGGAAGTGATTGAAGGGCAAATTGCCGATAAGCTGGCTAAACCCATTAAAGGGAGCAGGCGCAAAACGCTGCTCAACCCAAACGAACAGACGCAGGTTAAGAAGATTGGCACACACCAACTGAAGTTTACCAACCTGAAAAAGCTATTTTGGCCCATAGAGCAAATCAGCAAGCGCGAATTAATCAATTATTATTACCAGGTGGCCCCTTACCTCTTGCCTTACCTCAAAAACAGGCCCCAATCGCTCAACCGCTTTCCAAATGGCATAACCGGCCATAGCTTTTACCAAAAAGACGTTACCGGCAAGGTGCCCGATTGGATGGATACCTATTTATATCATAGTGGCGACAGCGACGAAGACAAGCATTTTTTGCTCGGCAACAACGAGGCTACCTTACTTTACATGGCCGGTTTAGGCTGCATAGAAATGAACCCGTGGAACAGCACCATCAAAAAACCGGATTATCCAACCTGGTGCATCATTGATTTGGATCCCGATAAAAATTCATTCGACCAGGTTATAGAGGCTGCGCAGGTAACCAAACAAGTGCTCGATGGTATGGGTGTACCCAGTTATTGCAAAACGAGCGGTTCTACGGGGCTGCATATCTACATTCCGCTTGGAGCAAAGTATACTTATGAGCAATCGAAAGAATTTGCGCGCATCATTGTAAACCTGGTGCATCGCGAATTACCTGCTTATACTAGTCTAGAACGTACGGTAGCCGACAGAAAGGGGAAAATGTACCTCGATTTTTTACAGAACAGGGCCCAGGCTACTATTGCGGCACCTTATTCGGTAAGGCCAAAGCCGGGCGCTACGGTATCTATGCCCTTGCATTGGGACGAAGTGAAAAAAGGATTGAAGATGCAAGATTTTACCATTTTTAATGCCGTGGAGCGGGTAGAAGCCATGGGCGATATTTTTAAGCCGGTTTTAGGCAAAGGTATTGACCTGAAGAAAATTATGAAAGCACTGAACGCTAACGCTTAAGGAGCCGTAGGCAGGGAGGTATTATCGCGCTATGCCTGTTGCTTAGTGCCCTGTCTCTTATACACATCTGACGCTGCCGACGAACCACGACATGGGTGGTTGTGGGGGGGGGGGGGGGGGGGGAGGGGGGGGGGGGGGGGGGGGGGGGGGGGGGGGGGGGGGGGGGGGGGGGGGGGGGGGGGGGGGGGGGGGGGGGGGGGGG
>NZ_JAELUC010000102.1 GCF_016429155.1 Pedobacter sp. ASV12
AAAGGCGATACGGGAGCTGCCGGTCCTGCTGGTGCTACTGGCCCCGCCGGTGCGACAGGTGCCCAAGGTCCAAAAGGGGATACCGGTGCCCAAGGTTTGAAAGGAGATAAAGGCGATACGGGAGCTGCCGGTCCTGCTGGTGCTACTGGCCCCGCCGGTGCGACAGGTGCCCAAGGTCCAAAAGGGGATACCGGTGCCCAAGGTTTGAAAGGAGATAAAGGCGATACGGGAGCTGTCGGTGCGACCGGTGCTATTGGCCCCGCCGGTGCGACAGGTGCCCAAGGTCCAAAAGGGGATACCGGTACGCAAGGTTTGAAAGGAGATAAAGGCGATACGGGAGCTGCCGGTCCTGCTGGTGCTACTGGCCCCGCCGGTGCGACAGGTGCCCAAGGTTTGAAAGGAGATAAAGGCGATACGGGAGCTGCCGGTGCGACCGGTGCTATTGGCCCTGCAGGTGCGACAGGTGCCCAAGGTCCAAAAGGGGATACCGGTGCCCAAGGTTTGAAAGGAGATAAAGGCGATACAGGCCCCGAAGGTGCACCTGGAGTTGGAGGTGTAACCACTGTAACTGCTCCTTTAACTATATCAGGCGCTGGAACCACTGCATCCAACTATAAGATAGCTGTAGGTAATGCTACAAGCACAGCAGTAGGTGTGGTAAAGCCAGGTACAGGATTGTCGGTAGGTACAGACGGCGCACTTTCTGTAGACCCAACAAATATTTCGACCGGAAAAAACATTGTTGCAACAGGTATAACGGTTAATGGGGGTGCAAATTCGGTGTTAATGGATGTAACCTTGACGGCTAAAGCCAACAACGGCCTATCTGTGGGGACATCGCCAGATGATAACGTACAATTAGGTGGGGCTTTAACCAAGGCAACAACTATCGCTACAAGTGGCCAAACTTTAAATATTACTGGACTGCCAACTGGGGCTGCCACAGATAACCTGGTTGTTTCGACTATTGGCGGTCAATTGAAAACCATTGCCGCTTCGGCGTTGGCAACTGAACCTTGGCTCAATCAAACCGGTGGCACGCAGGCTACGGCGAACACCCAAAACATCTACCAGATGGGCAATGTAGCCGTTGGCGCAACTACTATCCCAACGTTTACTGCGGGAACAGAAACCATAACGCCCAAATTCCATGTGGCGGGCGATATTTCCACCACTGGCAAAATCTGGACAACCAACAGTGTATATGCCGATTATGTATTCGAAAAATATTTCAAAGGACATTCAGACATTAAATCTGATTACCAGTTCAGGTCATTGGCCTACGTGAAAGATTTCATCATGCAAAACAGCCATTTGCCTGGCGTGAGATCGATCAGCGACCTGAAGAAAGGAAATAACGGCTACACCTTCGACGTGACTGAGTTAAGTATCCAAAGCCTAGAAAAAATAGAGGAACTCTACCTGCATACCATCGAACAAAAAGAGAAAATAGACAAGCAACAGGCCGAACTAGAAGAGGTGAAAGCCCGCTTGGAAAGGATAGAAAAATTGTTGCTAGACAAGAAATAGCCTTTAAGCAAACTTGATCAACACTAAAAGACAGTTACATGAAAAAATTGATTTATATAGTTCTTATCGTTCTTCCGGGCCTTGCTGCAGCACAGGTTAGAACCGGAGTAAATACCCAAACCCCTACTACAACGCTCCATGTTAAGCCCAGTGGTACCGAAGACCCCCTAAAGGTAGAAGGCATCAAAGCCGGTTCGGGACTGTTTTTGGTACTGGATAACAATGGCGTAGTTAAAACCTCTACAGATAAAAGCAATCTCGCTTTCGTGCTTCCTGCGATCAGCAATACAACGGGACTGGCCTTGACCAGGACATCGCAAACCGGATCGGTAAACTATACGGAAAACTCGGCTCCGGCAAACAGTATTCCGACAGGAGGCGTAGCAGGAAGCGGTTCGTGGACCAAAATTCCAGACATGGAGTCTTCGTTTAATATTGCTGTTGCGGCCAATACCTTGAGCATTACTGCCGAGGGCATGGTGCAGTATAACGGTACTTTGGCTTTAGGATCGGCGGTATCGTACGCTTTGGGTATATTTTTAGACGGCAAGTTGATTGCTACGCGCACGTTTATCCTGGCCAGCGATGGTTTTGCCGGCTCTTCTAACCGCTGGAGCATTTTAGGGCAAGCCAGCAATCTTTCGGTAGGCGCCCATAAAATAGAACTCTATGCCACCCGCAGAAACACAGTTGGTACAGGACCAGAAGACCTGGCTATTGCCCAGCCGGCAGCAAGTTCTACACTTTTGAACCAGTTTATGGCCAAGGCTGTATTGCAAATCAACGGAGTTTACAATTAGCAAGGCAATCACTCAAAACTAAGAACAATGAAAATCTATGATCAATATCTCTTCCTCCTATTGCTTGTCCTTTGTACTGCCTCGCTGGTAAAAGCACAAGGGAGCATGGGTGCAAATACAAAACCTCCCCTCACAAGGTTGCATATTAAACCAAGCGGTACCGATGATCCGTTGCGACTCGAAGGTGTAAAAACCGGCGCAGGGCCGTTTTTGGTGGTCGATGACAATGGGGTGGTAAAAACTACGCCTGCTCGGAACAGCTTTGCCTTTGTACTCGAACCCGTAAGCAATACTACAGGATTGGAGCTGAGTTCGGAAACCGGAGCCCTGGCTTATACAGAAAATTCCAGCCCAACGGGCAGCCTCTCGGGAGGTAGCGCGTGGACCAAAATTCCAGGCATGGAAATTAATTTCAACATTATAGAAGCCGTTAATTCCTTAAATATTAAGGCCGAAGGGATGGTACAGTACCTGGGTAAGGTTATGTCGCCCGGAATGTCGGTTAGCTATGCCATAGGAGTTTTTCTCGATGGCAAATTAATAGCCGCACGGCCTGCTGTTTTAATAGGAGACGGCTTTTCCGGCACGCTCGACAAATGGACCATTTTGGGACAAGCCAATAATTTGAGCCTGGGTTCGCACACCATTGAGCTTTATGCTACCCGCAGGAGCAATGTGGCGGCAGCCGATGCAATTTATATAGCAAGACCAGCCACCAACAGCGCCTCGCTCAACCAATTTATGGCCAAAGCGGTATTGCAGGTTAATGGGGTGTACAATTAGATCGAACATGAAAAAATACCTACAACTAATCGCATTGTCGATTTTGGTGCTGCGTGGCTTTCATCTTAAGGCCCAAACCGGATCGCAAAGTCTAACAACCGATAATTCTGAAGTTTATATTGCTGCGGGTACTACCGAAATCCGTTATGCAGAAGGGAGCTATTTTGGTCCAAAGGCCAATTGGACCATCGATGGTACCTTGGAAATTTATAGCAAGAACATCTGGATCGCCGGCGGCGCCACCTTTACCGGAAAGGGCAAGATCGTTATCTATAACCCGGGCGATAATCCATTTTACATCGATATGGCTTCAGGGCCAACACGTATTGACGGGAACAATAGTGCCTTTATCAACCTCGTGCTAGAGCATCGCAATAACAACAATGCTATACTCGCAGATGTGGCAGACCCGGGCTATGGCACCGATAATCCTGCAGGAGCCGAAGCTGCTGCGTTCAACATCGGTGGCAACCTCAATTTGGCGGTTAATGGGGCTAATATCATTCTTAACAACAATAATTTGGGCTTTAGCGCCAGCGGACAAATCAGTAATTATGGCGCAAGCCGTATGGTGGTAACGGGTAACAGCAGCAACGCACATTTGGTGAAGACGTATGCGGCTCCGGGCACCTTTGTATTTCCCGTGGGGATTTCGCTAGGCGATTATACCCCTGCAACTGTTGCTGCCAAATCGGCCGGAAAGGTATTCGTGAGCGTGGAAGATTTTTTGGAATCCAGTGTAGGTATAGATCCCAAAATGGGGATGAACCGCAATTGGCATATTTTGGCCCAGGCGCCCATGCGCGTCGATCTCACCTTGCAGCACAACCAAAACACCAGTGGAAGCTTGTTTAAAGATGTCAACGCCGGTATTGCCCAGTACTTGGGTGCCGGCAAATGGGATGTAACCAAAGGAACTAACCCAAGTTTGGGCGTACATACACGCTTCAATGTAGGCTTGGTGGCCAGCGAGCTTGCCAATGGTGTTTGGTTTACCAAATTGGCCGTTTCTGGGACCACCCTGCAGATTCCTAATCTTTTTACACCTAACGGCGATGGCATTAATGATGTTTTCGAAATCAGAGGGCTTGATCTTTTTGCCCAAAACGATCTCGTCATCGTCAATCGCTGGGGCAACGAAGTTTTCAGGGCCAACAGCTACCAAAACAACTGGACAGGCGAAGGACTGAACGAGGGCACCTACTACTACGTATTGCGCGTAAAGGAAACAGCCGGCTCTGAGTGGCAAGTGTTTAAGGGCGCTGTAATGTTTGTGAGGTCATTTAAAAAGTAAGAACGATCCGATGCCTTTTAACCATAAAACGACTACCATGAAATCAGTTACCAAGAAAATAATTATAGCGATTGCCTTGTTGCTAGCGATGGCAGACACGAGCTTTGGCCAGCAGGATGCCCAGTTCAGCCAGTATATGTTCAATGGCATCTATATCAATCCGGCTTACGCAGGTTATCGCGAGCAGTTGAACCTGCATGCCTTTTACCGCAACCAATGGACAGGAATAGAAGGTGCGCCGAAAACACTTTCGGTAGCGGTAGATGCTATTGCCAATAATGGCAATGTAGGGCTTGCCCTGCAGGTTTCTAGCGACCAGCTCGGGGCCCAGCGTAACTTGGCAGCCTATGCCAACTATGCCTATCGCCTGCGCACCAACGAAGACGGTACTTCGAGGTTAGCCTTGGGGTTTGGTGTTGGCGTAGTGCAGTTGGGCATTAATGGCGCACTGCTTAATCCCAACGATCCCGAGCCTAACCTGCCTAGCGGAATGCAAAGTACCATTGTTCCTGATGCAAGAGTAGGCATCTACTATTCGAACGATAGGTTTTACGCCGGACTTAGTGCAGATAACTTGGTTTCGCAGTACATTGATATCAATAGGTATGCCCTTATTCCGCAACCGAAACCTCATTACTATCTGACAGCTGGCATGTTGTTGCCACTTAACGAGAACTTTCAGCTCAAGCCCTCTTTTTTATTGAAAGACGATCGTGGCGGGCCTACCAGTTTAGACGTGAATGCATTCTTGATTATGGCTGACCGCGTTTGGATCGGGGGCTCTTACCGAACGGGCGTAAAGCTTTACAACAAATCCTACCTGCAAAAAGACCTGAGCAACCTCAATTCGGCGGTAGCGGCCATCCAAGTCTTTCCATCAAAGGAATTCAGGATCGGCTATGCCTACGATTTTTCGATCGGGCCATTGCGGGGCTATAGCAGCGGTACCCACGAAATTTCCGTTGGTTGGTTCTTTGGCAAAAAGCTGATCAGGATGTATGGACCAAGATATTTTTAACACTTAGACAAATAACGTTTCAATTTGATCACCATGACCAGAACAAGCCGACTGAACCTGATACTGCTCATTGCATTGCTGCTATGTACATCGATAGGCGCAAAGGCACAATATATTTTGAAAGAAGCTGATGCAGCTTACGAGCTCTTCAATTATGCCAAGGCCATCGACCTATATGAGCAGGCTTACCAAAAGCGCCAAAGCCTGCACGCTGCCGAACGCCTGGCCGAATGTTACGAGCTGACCAATAACTACAAGGAGTTTGAAAGCTGGGCAGCCATTGCCGCAAACATGGAGGTAAGCAGTCCAGAAAATACCTTGCGTTATGCCAAGGCCTTGCAGCACAATCTCAAATACAACGAGGCCAAACTACAATACCAAAAATACCTGCAGTTGAATGGCAAGGTGCCGGCCACACAGAAAAGCCTTTGGCTTCTTTCCTGCGATTCGGCCATGCTTTGGATGAAAAACCCAAAATCCACAGCAATCGTTAACCAGAAACAACTCAATTCGCCACAATCAGATTGGGGCGTTGTTAAACTGGCCAGCGCGCTAGTGTTCGCTTCTGATAGGGCTAATCCTGAAGATACCCTTGCCCAAAGCGCATCAAGAAAGCCATTTTTAAAATTTGACGGTGCGCAGCAGCCCAGCAAAACCATTTATGGGTGGACAGGTAACCATTATTACAAACTGTATGAACAGAACGGAACAACAGTCGCCTTCTTTAAGGCACCGTTCGGCACTGACTATCATGTGGGGCCGGCAAGCTTTACCGCCGATGACAACGAAATGTTCTTTACGCTGACTCGGATTCCCAAAAACCCGGAGTTTATGAAAGGCAAACTGGCAACGGTTAACCTCGAAATCTACAGCAGCCAAAAAGACGCTAATGGAAACTGGAAAGCTCCTGTTTCTTTTCCCTATAACAATGTGAACCAATATTCGCTCGGCGACCCTTTTATTAGCAAGGATGGAAGCATTCTGTACTTTTCGGCCAATCTGCCGGGAGGCAAAGGTGGGCTAGATCTTTATGCCAGTTTCAGGACTGAAAACGGTGGATGGGGCAAACCCATCAATCTGGAAGAATTCAATACCGAAGGCAATGAACGGACGCCTTTTTTTGATGGCGACGAGACTTTTTACTTCAGCAGCGACGGTTGGATCGGCATGGGAGGACTCGACATCTTTAAATCGGTACGCAGGTCGGGAAAAATGTCGAAGCCAGTAAATATGGGCTATCCTGTTAACTCCCCACAAGACGATTTTGCTTACAGCAAAGCTGGCGAACTCGATGGCTATCTATCATCTAACCGCATTGGTGGCTTGGGCAATGACGATATTTATGGCTTTGCCGAACAACTTATACTGGCCTTTAAGCTCAACGGCATCGCCTACGATAAAAAAACCAGGCTACCCTTGGGCAATGTAGTAGTTTCACTGAACGGAGCCAACGGCAATAGCCTCAAGGTACAGACAGAAGCCGATGGAAAATTCAGCTTTAGCTTGGAAAAGGAAACAGATTATACACTTACGGGCGATAAAACCAACTTTAGGAGCGACAACGCCAGCCTGAGCACCAAAAATCTCCTGGCTTCAACCGTGTGGAAACAAGATTTGTTTCTCGAACAGATCGAACTGAACAAGGGCATCAGGCTGGAAAACATCTATTATGATTTCGACAAGTCGAATATCAGGCCAGATGCAGCCATTGAGCTTGATAAACTGGTAAAGATCATGCAAGACAATCCAACGATATGGATCGAACTCGGCTCGCATACCGATAGCCGCGGCAACAGCCAATACAACCAATGGTTGTCGCAAAGCAGAGCCAATGCCGCTGTACAGTATATCATTGATCGAGGTATTGCCAAAAATAGGATTTCAGCAAAGGGCTACGGCGAAAGCCAGTTGCTTAACCGTTGCGCAAAGGGGGTAAAATGTACAGAAGCCGAACATCAGCTTAACCGCCGAACCGAATTCAAAATCGTAAAACAATAAACAAGGCAATTACCCTAAAGGATAAGAACAATCTAGGTTTTCGCTCTCACGCTCTCTATAAATGGCCTTGAAAAATGGAAGACATCTCAGTAAAACAAATTGTAATCGCCATTGAACAATATTACGATGGCAAGCAGATCCAGGAGATCTGCGATGAGTATGAAATAGAATGTTTCGTATTTGACAACTGGCTGAAGGAATTTAAGCAGATTGCACTCGAAATGATGCAAATGAGGAACGAAAACCACAGGTTGCGCAAACTGTTTATTGAAGCCAGCCTCAAAAACGATTCGCTTAACCAGCGTTTGCAGAAACTGATCTGGCTAAGGCGCAATAGGGTAAGGCACAAGTGTATCGTCAAATGGGGCAAAAAAAAATAGACTATGTTTGTGTGGTTTTAGCTACATAAAGTAAGCAATTGGAACCAAATATATTATCTTTCAGCTTTTTATGCACTTCGTTTGATGAAAGCGATTTTTGGGGGACGTCTTCAAAAATATAGATGGATGAATGGTATTAGCCGAAGGGATAGGACGTCTTTTTAAAGTTGATACTTATATGCTGTTGCAGCTTGGGAGAAGGGATTAAATACGCCTTCACAAAAAGGATCGATGAGATAGAAGTATTATTCCATCGGTAATATCGAATTATACACCGCAAGCAACGTGTAAGGCTTGCGGTTTATTAATGCTGATGTCCAAAGACCATATGGTTTAATCTTTTCAAAAGAATGCCCCAAATGATTTTGAATTCTTCAAATTGGTGACGAGGTAAACAAGTCAACGCAACATAGTCTACAATTTAAATACTATTTTTAAATTAAAAGGTATTTATACGCAAAGCTAACCAGCTATAGTGAAAGGAGGTTATATTTTCTCATCGTTTCAAATACAAACGACCTGTATTCCTTCTCTGCCATATCGAAGCTGTTCTTTGCCGTTTCCAGTTCCGAACTTAGCTGTTCTATTGGAATGGCGCCCCTCATGCCATATAGCCTCTCGTTTGCATCGGCATAGGAGCGCGAGCATTCCTTGAACCTTCTTTGCAGTAGGTCAAGCTTTGCCAGCTCCTGTTCGTTAGGGGAATGCATATTGAGTTCCATTCTTCAATATAGGGGTTTTGCTCTGTTTTTTTACTTTGTTGGTTAATCGCAGTGCGTTAATTAGATTGAGTATCTAAATCTAAATTGGTTATGGACATAGAAAACATTGAACAAAATCTAGGCAACAACAGGTCTAAGCTTGACAAAGTGCTCAGTGAAATGCTGAACCTTATGGTAACAAATCAAGCCATTATGGAATCTGTTATGAATACCCAGCGTGATATTTTAAGGGAGTTGCTCAAAGACACAGATTATCCAATAGATGCTGAAGAATATTTTAGACTCTCACTTGATGAGATCGAAAAGAGAAAAGCCGAACTGATGGCAGATTTTGCTCACAGAACCATGGATTGACTAAAGCAACCCAGTGAATATATTTTCGATATCCGACGAGATAGGGCTTATCTCTTTCGAATCAATAAACTTTCTGTTTCTTTCTTGTCGTTTCAAACGATTTTTTCTCTCTTGCTTCAAAAGAAGCAACGGCTTTATTATTTGCAGAATCTGCAATGCTATCACTATGGATAGCATAAGGTAAATTATTGCCATGATTTTCGGTTGTTAATTGATTGAAATAGTATAAATTTGGATTATTGTTTGGGGGTTATTCCAAAAGTGGCCACATCTTTCGCCCCAAAGTGTCCACCCCGTTTCGCTTAAAAGTGTGCAGTCGGCTGATTTTAAGGCTTTTTAAGACTCTGATGATCCCTTCTGGACTCATCGTTCACCAACCATACTGAAAATAAATCCTGGCTTATCTGGAGCCTAAAAACGGCAGGTCTTTTCTGCTGTAAGCCTACCTATATATATTACTATGATCTGAGATTGCTTTGGATGCGGATTCTGGGCTTTTGCGGAGCAAAAGCGTTTTGGGGGAGCCTGCCGGATCTGCGGTCAGGCGGCTTGATGTTCTTCCAGATGGAAAGGTACTAAAAAGAAAAAGCCCTGATAGGGCTGGACAGTTTGGAACGAAACGGGGTGGATACTTTTACTGAAATACACAATCTATGCTTTAATCTTTCAATGCGTTTGTCTTTCATTCGATAGCGCATCAATATGTCCTTGTTTTGAGCATAAATCAATATGCCAGATCATGGGGGTTATTCAAAAGTGGCCATTTTTAGAATAACTTCCAATCGATATTGTTTCATTATAAAACTTATTGGATTTCGTCGCCTTTATATTTTGAGAAATAATACAGTAAGCCTCAAAAACTAAGGTAGCCGAAAAAATGGAAGATATCATTAAAGTTGGAATTTGGATACGGGTATCCACCGATAAACAAATGAGTGATGAAAGTCCTGAGCATCATGAACAAAGAGCCATACAATACATTAATGCAAAGGGCTGGAAATTAAAAACAGTCTATCGCCTGAGCGGAATAAGCGGAAAGACGATAATGGAACATTCCGAAACCCAGAGAATGCTGCGGGACATCAGATGCGGACAAATCAATGGTTTGGTTTTCTCAAGGCTAGCACGTCTCGCCAGGAACACTAGGGAGCTTTTGGAGATTGCCGATGTATTTAGAAATGCAAAAGCAAGCTTGATTTCCCTATCTGAAAACATTGACACCAGCACCCCTCCAGGAATGCTCTTTTTTACGGTCATGTCGGCTCTGGCCGAGTGGGAGCGTGAAGAAATCTCAGCTAGGGTTTCCGAGTCGGTTCCAGTTCGTGCCAATCTCGGCAAGCCGCTAGGAGGACCGGCAATATTTGGATATTCCTGGCAAAACAGAAAGTTCGTGATAAACGAAGCAGAGGCTCCGATCAGAAAACTGATATATGATATATTTCTCAGGACCAGAGGCAAGAAGACCACAGCCGATGAGCTGAACAGGCTTGGTTATCGAACACGAAGAGGAGCCCTGTTTTCGGATACTACCGTTGATCGGCTGCTCAAAGATACCACCGCAAAGGGCGAACGGATTGCCAACTATACAAAGGGTACTAAGGGAAGAAAGCGCACGGTGCTGAAGCCTAGAAATGAATGGGTCATAACCAAGTGCCCACCTGTCATCTCTCGACAGGTCTGGAACAAGGTCAATGGCATACTAGGGGAACAAGAAAGAAAAAGTACCCGCATTGGCAGAAGAAGATCTGTATATCTATTGTCCGGTTTCGTAAAATGCTTGTGTTCAAAAAAGATGTACGTCAAGGGCGCCAAGGTGTACTGTTGTAAAAGCTGCAGAATAAAAATCGCAGTTGGCAATATCGAGGAAATATATTGGAAGTACCTTTCTGATTGTCTTATGAATATCAAAATGCTGGAATCCAGCAGAAGCTCTAACATTATACAGAATAAGATGGCAGATGAACAGGTTCGGATTAAATATCGAGATGCGTTATTTACTAGGATCGATGATTTTATAAGAGATTGGAATAGCATGCCATTTGAAAGGAAGCGCTCAGCTGTAGACTCCGTTACAAAGCAGGTTTTAGTTAGTGAAAAGGAGGTTAGGATAATTTTCTCTATCAATCTATTAGTTTTATTTCATCTTGACTATGAGTACGGCGGCAACATTCAGATGTTGCCTTGTTTGCGATACGAATGCATAACCAAAAAACCGGCGCCTATTTGTTATCCTGACGCCCCAGTTTCCATAGGAGAGCATATCAGAAAGAGACGAATGGAGCTACAGCTATTTCAAAAGGATGTGGCGAAGATATGTGGAGTTACCGAAGATTGTATTGCCAACTGGGAAAAAAACAGGAGTACGCCACAGATCATCTTCTATCCGAAAATTATAGAGTTCTTGGCCTATAGTCCGCTAAGCTTTGATGAAACAAAAATTTCTGGACGTATAAAGGCTTACAGGTATAGGAATGGTATTACTTCCAAGATGCTCGGAAAACTCCAAAATATTGACCCGTCAACGGTATCAGATTGGGAAAATGGAAATTGTATCCCATCCCCTAAAAATTTATTAAAACTGGAAGCTTTATTCGGTCAATCTTCAGTATAGAGGCTGTCTCTTATACACATCTGACGCTGCCGACGAACCACGACATGTGGAGGTGTAGGGGGTGGGGGGAGGGGGAGAAAAGGGGGGGGGGGGG
>NZ_JAELUC010000103.1 GCF_016429155.1 Pedobacter sp. ASV12
CATACGAGATCATGAGTACTGTCTCGTGGGCTCGGAGATGTGTATAAGAGACAGCACCCTACCAAAGTGAAAATATTAATGAAAAAATATTAGGACTTATTTGTCCTTTTAAAATATTTTTTATTAAATTTGGTTTAAGCTCTTTAAGCCTTAAGCAACTGATGATTAAGCACATAAAAAACGGATTTTGCACTGCTCTTTTTTTACCTAGGCAAAGCCAAACGGTATTAAAAAGGGGTGAAGATGAGGCGACCGGCATTGCCTTTAAAATTCTCATCAGTTTGGTTATCTGTTCTCCCGAATAAAGCCGTTGCTATTTAAAGATAGCAAATCCTTTAGTTTACCCAACGATTACTTATTCACAAAATGATTGTGGACCAGCATTTTACAAAACAAAATAGCTCGTCTACTATTCATTATGGGCATTTATTTGCCCTAAACCAAAACATTGTATCATGAAAAAATCAACAATTTTTGTTGTACTGGCTTTGCTATGCCTTAATTTTTGGGCAACTGCACAACAGAATCAAGCCATCGATATCACCAGTAAAGGCCTGCAAGTTGGCCAGGCTCTTCCAGTGCTCAGCTTGGATAGCGTCATTAATTTCCCAACAAAAACTTTATCTACCTCGTCGTTTAGGGGCAAGTTGCTCATTATCGATTTTTGGGCCACCTGGTGCGGCCCCTGCATTGGCATGTTTCCCAAAATGGAGCGGCTGCAGCAACAGTTCGACGGCCAAGTGCAATTCTTGGCGGTTACCTATCAGAAATCGGCAGAGGTTAAGGCTTTTCTCCAACAACGAAAAACCAAGCACGGTGCCATCCCGCTGGTAAGCAACGAGAAACAGCTACACCGCCTGTTTCCGCATGTATACCTGCCCCATTACGTGTGGATAGACGAAAATGGCGTAGTTAGGGCCATTACAGACCATGAAGCCATCGATGCGCAACACATTAGGCAAATGCTGGCCAAACAGGATCAGGGCTTTGAAATGAAACACGATACCAGACTAGAGCTGAATAGCCAAAACCTGTTCCTGAACCAAAATGCGCCTGTTTTTGAACAAGGCTTAAAAGGCTACAGCTATTTTTCTGGTTTTATTGAGGGCTTAAGCGCAGGTTACGCCATCTATCCCAACGATACGGCAAAAGGAAAACGCCTAACCGCCACCAACCTGAGCCTAATGAACCTGTTCTCTATCGCCTACCGCGATTATGGAAATTTTGGCTACAAAAACATGGTTTTTATGCTTAAAGACAGCAGCCAGCTGAGTATCGGCATAGCTAAGACTAAGCTGAAGGACTGGGCCAAAAAGCACACCTACTGTTTTGAGGTGGTGGTTGCACCAGAACAAAGCGAAACCAGGCCTTTTTACGAGCACATACGCCGTTTTTTAGCCATTTACCTGCCACAGTACCAAACAAGCATCAGCTATCGGCAACAAGCTTGCCTGGCCTTGGTCAGAACCTCTAGGGCTACCAAATTTGAAGCCCGTGCCAACAGCGACAGCTTTTTAAAGGTAGATGGCCAAAGCCTGCAAATCCAAAACCAGCATTTTATGCAACTGATCAGGCCATTGGCCACCTATTACCTTCAAAACATCGACTTGCCTTTGATTGATGAAACGGGTTATGCAGGCCCCATCAAACTTTCCCTGCAGGCCGACATGGGCAATCTCGACTCCATCAACAAGGCTTTAAAGGCCTATGACCTGGCCCTGGTAAAAAAGATAGGCTCCTGTCCTATTGTAAATATCAAAGAATTATAAACCTCATTGAACTTAACCTATGAAATACATTTTATTAGCGCTTTTATGGGCGCTTGCCCTCAATGGCAACGCCCAATTAAAAGGTAGGGTAATTTCGGCGAACGGCGAGCCTTTAACTGGCGTCAGCATCCAACAAGACAACGGAAAACTTAGCCTTGGCACCGATGCTTCGGGCCGATTTGCCCTCAACCTGCCACCGGGCCGGTACCGCTTTAGCTTTAGCTACCTGGGCTACCAAAAATTGCAAACCGAACTTCAAGTTCCATCGGCCGAAGAAATAACGATCAGGCTCGAACCCGAAAATCAGCAATTACAGGAAGTGGTTATCCATACCGGCTACGAGCAGTTAAAACCAAAACATAGCACGGGCTCGGTTACCGTAGTTGAACCAAACCTATTGAACAGGAGAACAGGCCCTACCATTTTGGAAAGATTGGAAAACGTGGTACCGGGCTTGATTTTTACGCAGGTAGGCAATGCGCCCAACAAGCTGAACATCAGCATTCGCGGGCAAAGTACGCTCAGCGCCAATACCGATCCCTTGGTTGTGCTCGACAATTTTCCTTACGATGGCGACTTGAATGCCATCAATCCAAACGACGTGGAAAGCATCACCGTACTGAAAGACGCCGCAGCCGCAGCCATATGGGGCGCAAGGGCTGGCAATGGCGTAATCGTAATCAACACTAAAAAAGGCCAGTACAACAAGCCTATGCAGTTCAGCTTTAACAGCAACTTTGGCCTGACGCAAAGGCCCGACCAGTTTTACGCCAACAAGATCAATAGTGCAACCTATATCGATATCCAGCGACAGCTTTTTCAGGCCGGGTATTACAAAAACGATGAGCTGAATGACCAGAATAACGTTTCGCACACGGCATTGCCAGCCGCAGTTGAGCTGTTCATTGCCCAGCGCGACGGCAAAATCAGCAATGCGGCACTGGAACAGCAACTCGACCTGCTCCGTGTCAACGACGTAAGGAACGACATGGACAAATACCTGTATCAGCAGGCCGTTAGTCAGCAATATTACCTTAACCTTAATGGCGGAGGTACCCAACAGCGCTATGCATTTAGCTTGGGTTACGATCAGCGCTCGGAAAGCCTAAAAGGCAATGCGCAAGACAGGCTAACCTTAAAAGCCAATCAGAGTTGGACCTTTTTAAAAGAGCGTTTACAGCTCAACACCGATATTTTCCTTGTGCAGAGCAGCCGCCAGAACAACGGCAATGCGTATGTCTACAAACAGCCTTATGCCATGCTGGCCGATGAAAACGGAACGCCTATTCCGGTTCCCACCCAAAGACAGGGCTTCCTAACCGCTTCGTTGAATAAAGGACTGCTCGATTGGGAAAATCGTCCCATAGATGAAATAAAGCTCAGGGACAACAGCAGTCATTTAAGAGATTATCGTTTAAATATGGGGCTTAATTACAAGGCAACCAGCTGGCTCGGTGCCGAAGTGCTGTACCAATATGGCTTAAGTACTACCAAAAGCAAAGATGATGCGCCCTTGGCAAGTTATTACACCCGCAACCTCATCAATACCTTTACCAAGGTAAACACCGATGGCAGCTTAACACGGCCGATTCCCTTGGGTGGCATTTTGGATCAGGGCTTTGGCCAAGCTTTTAGCCACAGTTTAAGGGCGCAGGCAAACGTAAAACAGCAATGGCAAAACCATAGGCTTAGCGCATTGGCGGGCTACGAGCTTAAAGCGCTGCAAAGCGAAAGCAATCAATACCGGCTATATGGCTATGATGATGCGCACGCCAGAAGTGCCATTGTAGACTACGTGAGCGTTTTTCCAAGCTACAACGTACCAGCCAATAGCCTCAACATCGAAAACCACGACAGCCAGGATGGCTTGACCGATCGTTTTGTATCTTATTATGCCAATGCAAATTACAGCTACAAAAACCGCTATTTTTTAACAGGCAGTGCACGTTTAGACCGCAGCAATCTTTTTGGCGTAAAAACCAACCAGAAAGGCGTTCCGCTTTATTCGTTGGGTGCCAGCTGGATTGTTTCTGACGAAAGCTTTTATGCTTTTAAGCCGATTTCTTATCTCAAATTGAGGATGAGCTATGGCTATAACGGGAATATAGACAAAAGCCTTTCGGCCTATACCACGGCACGTTATTTTCCGGCTAGTGCTTTTTCGGGCAACAACCTCATCAAACAGCCTTATGCCCAAGTGGTTAATCCGCCCAACCCGTCGTTGCGCTGGGAAAAGGTAAAAATTGTAAACCTGGGGCTCGACTTTAAATTGTTTAACAATCGTGTTGGTGGCAATATTGATGTTTACAATAAAAAAGGGCTCGACCTCATTTCAAATGTTTCCTTTCCGCCATCAAGCGGGATATCGAACTTCAAGGGCAACTATGCACAAACCAAGAGCCAGGGCTTAGACCTCGACCTGAACATCCAAGTCCTAAACGGTCCATTGGGTTGGCAAACCCGTTTCAATTATAGCCTGATCAGCGAAAAGGTAACCAAATACAGTGCGGTTGCTTCGGCCGCCAGTTACCTGTCTTATGGTACGCCCATGCTAGGCAAGCCCTTATATGCAGTTTACAGCTACGAATGGGCCGGGTTAGATCCTTTAACCGGCGATCCGCTCGGCTATTTGAATGGAACAGCCAGCAAGGATTACCTGTCTATCTTAAATAGTTATACTCCAGAAAAGCTATTGTATAACGGCAGTGCCCGCCCTACCCAATTTGGCGCTTTCAGCAATACGTTGAGCTATGCAGGCTTTGAGCTTTCGGCTACCATCAGCTACAAATTAGGCTATTACATTCGAACAAATAGCATCATTTATGGGCGAGACCTCGGCCTGAGCAGCAGCCATGGCGACTACCTGCTTCGCTGGCAAAAACCAGGCGACGAAAACCTTACCCATGTGCCTGCCGTACCAGCCGTAGCCAACGACCGTAGAGACAGTTTTTATACCGGCTCCAGCATATTGGTGGCCAAAGGCGACCATATCCGTTTGGACGACCTTAATCTGAGCTACGAGTTGCCTCCACGGTTTTTGAAACGAACGCCTTTCAAGAGCCTTCGCCTATACAGCTATGCCCGTAACCTGGGACTGTTGTACAAAGCCAATAAAGGCAGCGAAGACCCTTACTACCTGAACAGCGGTCAGCCACCGTTTAACCTTTCTTTCGGATTGAACGCCAATTTATAAACACTTAAACACAATGACCATGAAAAAATTATGCCTCCTTATCACTTGTATCTTAGTTTTGAACTTGGGCTGCACCAAGGATTTTCTTGACGAAAGGCCCTCAAAATCGTTATTGGTTCCAAATACCTTGACCGATTTACAGGCTTTGCTAGACAACATCAATGTAATGAACTCGGCTCCAGCACTGCCCACGGTTGCTGCCGACGATTACAACCTACTGGAAGGTGGTGCATTAAAAATAGATGCGGTACAAAACGGCGGATACTTTTGGGCCGATGATGCTTACCAAGGTAATACGGTGGGCGATTGGAATACGCCATATCAACAAATCTTTTATAGCAATGTGGTATTGGATGCCCTAGCAAAAATAGAAACCAGTCAGGCAACGCAAAGCACCTACAATTCCATTAAGGGAAGTGCCTATTTTTATAAAGCGATGGCACTACATAACCTTTTGCAACTGTTTGCCAAACCTTATGATGAACATGCCGACAGCTATCCCGGTCTTCCAGTTCCATTAAATTCTGATGTTAACGAAAGACCTGCACGTAAAACCTTGAGCTATAGTTATACGCAACTACTTAAAAATCTACAGGAGGCTATTCCGCTTTTGCCACTGAAACCAGCTTCCAAAAACAGGCCGAGCCAACATGCAGCCCTTGCTTTAATGGCCAGGGTTTACCTGATTATGCAAGATTATCCGCAGGCGGAAGCCTATGCCGAGAAAGCACTAAATATTAGCCGGAACCTGATAGATTACAACACTGCCGTGGCAACCACAACGCCTTTTGGCCAGGTGTTGCCAAACGGAATAGACGAAGTTATCTTCTATAACAAAAAGCTTTCTTATGCTTTTTTCACCTCTGGCATTATCAAAATCGATGTAGGATTGGCTAATTTATACCAAAGCAATGATTTGCGTCGTAAATTCTATTTCAGGGATGGCACTAACAGCTCGGTTTCGTTCACGGGCTACGAAGGGCTGGCTACCGACGAGCTCTACCTCATCAGTGCCGAATGCAAAGCCCGGCGCAACGACAGTGAGGGTGCCCTGAACGAATTGAATACCCTGTTGCAAAAACGCTGGAAAACGGGCACTTACATCAACCAAAGTGCCAGCACTGCCAGTATGGCGCTGAATCTTATCCTGACAGAACGACGCAAGGAACTGGTTGGCCGTGGGCTGCGCTGGACTGATCTTCGGCGCTTAAACCAAGACCCCAGGTTTGCCATTACCTTAACCCGAACTTACAGCGGAAAAACCTACACACTACCACCCAACGACAGGAAATATACTTTCCCCATACCCGACAGGGAAATACAGTACGGAACCATTGAGCAAAATTAGGCTCAGCAATCAAGCGCATCGGTAACAGCCGTTGCGCTTTTTGTTTGCACCACCACTAAAGCTCACCGCTGGTCCTTTCAGGCGCAGCACACAAAAGCTGCAGAAATCTATCCTATAGATCTATGTTTAGCAAGCTAAGGGCTAATCGTTTATATTTAACATTAATATTGTATCAGGGAATTTACAATTCCTTGCCATGATCCGATACAACCTTTTGTTATAACACGAGTCGCCCAATCTGCCCTTTACATCAGCCAACTATAGTAATTTTACCATTCAATAAAATGACTTAGCAATCATGAAAATTAGCCTTAGTGAATTTATCCTATGCCGCACCCCAGCGTTCGGAATAACAGACCGTCTTGAAGACAAATGGGAAGAACTGAAAGAAAAAATCAACGAATCTTCTCCAGATTTTCACCAAACCATTGCAGGCCTCGAAACAGACGAAATTGCCAAGCTTCCCGAAAAAGCTCGCTTTACCATTTGGAAATACTTTAATCGAGCTAAATATAGGGCTACTCCATTTGGAACATTTGCAACTGTTGTACCTATTCCGGTAGTAAAGGCGCCAACACAGCCTATCCAAATCAGCGAGGCCATTTACCCCCATTACTTTATCGATTGGAGCCAAAAAGAAATCTACAGCCAAAATGTAAAAAAGGCCTTTAAATATTCTAAATACTTTTTAAGTAATTCCTCATTCTATTTAATAGGCGAAGAAATCAGGTATGTCTGCTCTAAAAACCAGGGATTTGAACTGGCCGCCGTTGCGCGCATGCCCGAATTGGAAATACTGCTCGAACATTGCCGCCATCCCACACCGCTCCATAGCCTCCACGAGCTGATGTGGCAGCAATTTGAAATGGACAAGGGCAACACCAACCAGTTATTGATGCAACTGATCGACCTGCAACTGATCTGCACCGATGCCTTTCCGAATATTACTGGCGAAGATTATTTTGCCAGGATAAACCAACAGGCAAAATGTTTGCCCAGCGACTACATCATTGCCGAACGCAAGCTCCTCAATGGAGCCTTTGAGCAACAATACCTTAAACAGCTTCCAGAGCTCATCGGTTTTCTTACACAACACTTTCAACCAGCTATCAACTGCGATTTAAGCGATTTTAAACAGGCTTTCCTTAAAAAATTTGAACAAAAAGAAGTCAGCTTAGCCGTAGCCATGGACCCCGAAATCGGCATAGGCTACAGCCAGCTCGAACAGCAGCGTCAGCAAGACAAACTGATTGCCAACATTAAGGAGGGCCAGCAAAAAGGCAGCAGCGCCTTACAGATTGCCTATGGCCCCCTGCAGCATTTTTTACTGAACCAGATGATGAGCAAGGAACCCATCCAGTTGGAGAATTTTAAGGAAAACACCCCAACAAGTGCCCTGCAATTGTCTAATTCTTTCAGCTTGATTTTTCATCTTTTTAAGGGCAGTCCGGTAATCAACCAGATTGGGGGCTGTACCGCAAATGCATTGTTAGGCCGTTTTACGTTGGCGAACAAACCAATAGAAAAGTATGGCCGACAACTGGCACAGCTTGAAAAAGAGGCTAATCCCGATGTGCTTTTTTTTGACCTGGCTTATCAAGCCGAACAACGCGTAGACAATGTAAACCGTCGCAAAATGTTGTACGACCACGAACTGCCTATATTAACCTGGCCTGCAAGCGCAAAGCCTTTAGACCTTAACGACATCTTGGTCTCTATTTGTGGCCAGGAAATCGTACTGCGCTCAAAACGGCTCAATAAAAGATTAATCCCGAGAATACCCTCTGCCTACAACTACAGTCGTTCTGACCTTTCTGCCTACCGTTTATTATGCGATTTGCAATACCAAGGCCTATATGGCAACCTAAATTTTAAGCTACAGGATTTCTTTCCGCACCTGGCCCATTATCCACGGGTGAGTTTCAAAGACATCATTCTTTCGCCGGCAAGCTGGTTGGTACCGACAGCTTTTTTTAAGGAGAAGCAAACAACGGTTGCTTTAAAGCAGCTCAAAGACTGGCTTGGCACAAACCAGATCGATAGCATTTTTAAGGCCGGCACCAGCGACAATATTTTATGCTTCGACCCGGCAAACGACGGAGATTTGCAGGCATTTATATTGTACGGCAAACAATGTTGCCAGCAGGAAATTTACATTCAGGAGGGTTTAATTGACAACACATCGGTGGTACGCAGCGAAACAGGCAAAGCATTACTGCCCCAGTTTATTGCCAGTGTTACGCATAAGGAAACCATTTACAGGACTTACACAAACATCGGAAAGGCACGCCCCAACGAAACCCAGGCACCCGTGTTGGAGTTGCCTGGCGGAGAATGGCTTTACTTTGAGCTCTACCTCCACCCGAGCCGAAGCAATATGGTTTTGCAGCATGTTATCCGACCGTTCTTAAAAAACAACCGGCAGCAGTTCAGAAAATGGTTTTTCATCAGGTACAACGAGCCTAGTTCGCATCTTCGCTTTAGGCTACATCTGTACAAAAAAGCCGATGCCTATGCGATATTGAACGAATTTAGGGAACTTATTGCCAAGGAAGTAGCGCTCGGGCTGATCCAGGATTACAAAATCAGGACCTACTACAAGGAAAGCGAGCGCTATGGCGCAGCCAGGATGGATCTGGTAGAGCAATATTTTTGCGCCGACAGCCGCTACATCCTCTATTTAACAAGCAAAAGCGAGGATAACGAAAAGCTATACCTGGCTACGCTTTCCCTTTTATTGGAACTTTATGAACAGGCCATCCCAAATATCAGCGACCAGCTTGCTTTTGCCAAGGAAATTGCCCAGAATTTTGCATTGGAAATGAACATCGACATTGATAATTTTAAACGCATCAACAGCGAGTTTAACGATTTTAAGAAAAGAACCGCAGCATTAAAAATGCCTTTGCCCAAGTTGGCCAAACAAGCGCTGCTTAAACATTTTAAAACGCTGATGCGCAGCTGCAAAGACGAAACAGACAAGAAGCGTTTGCTTACCGACCTGATCCACATGCACGTCAATCGGCTTTTTATCAGCGATCAGCGGATACACGAAACCATTATTTATCATTACCTGCTAAGGGCCTTGCAGACGAAGCAGGCACTTGCAGCTTTACCAGTGGAATAAGCAGCCTCACTACAAAATGGTTCTGGTCTTCTATGCCATAGCTAAAATCAACATCTTCGCCATAAGCATATTGTAAACGTTGCTTAATGTTGAGCAGGCCTGAATTATTACTGTGGCTACTTGGTTTCGGATTGATCAGGTTGTTTGTTTCGAGGTAAAAAACATCTTCTACCACAGCTACATTAAGCTGCGCCTGATGGGCCTCATCGCTCAAATCGCCATGTTTAAAGATGTTCTCGACGAGGGTTAGCAGCACTAATGGAATGAGATGCAGCCTTTTAACCTCTTCGGTATAGGAAAACTCGAGATTGAGTGGCTTGTCTTTCCTCACCTGATTTAGATAGAGCAGGTTTTCTACCTGTTCTATTTCTTCGCCCAAGCGAACATCTACCTGTTCCGAATCGATGGCATAGCGCATCATCTGTGCCAGCCTGATGATCGCATCACCGGCAATCGGAGAGTGCGCATTCACGTTATGGTAAACAAAATCAAGCGTATTGAACAAAAAGTGCGGATTGATCTGCGCTTTTAAAAAAGCATTTTGCGCCTGCACCAGGTCTTGCGTAATGCGTTGTTGCAAGATGATGTTGTTTAGTCGCTCTCTTTCCAGTTCTTCCGTTTTCTTGCGCTCCTTTAAATAGGTTTTGATGTAATAATAGCCAGTGGCAAAGCCCATAAAATAAATACCCCGATAAAAATTCTTGAGCAGAAAGATAGAATCGAGTTTATAAGGCCCCTTCCATTTGATAATCTTGATCAGGATCAAAAATTCATCGGCCCAATAGTGCAAAAGCACATAAATGCACAGCTGTACCAGCACAATAACAGGTAGTTTCCATATCGCATTTAGGCGGTCTTTGGTACTCCAGGGCATGGCCCAATCGGCATGTACATAAAAGAAAAGGATATTGATAGCATAATGCAGGATGTAGGTAACGGGATTGGAGAAGTTGTAGAGGATGCCGATGATAATGGCTTCGTAAAAAATAAACAGCACCCAAACCAGGATGTGGACTCTGTTTGTGGCAAACCAGTTCAGCTTAGTTTTTTCCATATTTTATACCTTTTTGTATAGGATATTATCCTTTCTATATAAGATTCTTTTTGAGCATAGAACAGTAGGCTAGTTTCAATAAAAATTTAAACATCATGAAACGCAAAGCACTAAAAATCAGCTCAAATACCTTGTTTGTTTACAAATCTGTTAAAGCTGCCACGGGCAGGGGCACTACTGTTGATACCGACCCTACTACTTCTATGACTGCCACAAGCTCTTTAACGGGAATTTTCCAAAAATAAAGTTGATTGGCGGGATTAGCTTTTCTTTCCCGCCTTGATCAATCTTATGTTGATAAAGTCGGTAAATTCCTTGCGGTAATGGTCGCCAACCGTAATCTGAATACCATTGATCATTTTGATGGTATTCCCATCGATGCTTTCCATGTGGTCTTTTCTCACGATAAAGCTTCTGTGCAGTTGGATAAAATCATCGTTGCTGTTCAATATTTTGGCCATTTCTGTCAATGACATGTAAGTTAATATGTTTTTGGCAGCGGTATGGCTGTCTCTTATACACATCTAAAAAGGGGGGGGGGGGGGGGGGGGGGGGGGGGGGGGGGGGGGGGGGGGGGGGGGGG
>NZ_JAELUC010000104.1 GCF_016429155.1 Pedobacter sp. ASV12
AGATGTGTATAAGAGACAGATGCCCTATTTAAGGGGTTTTTGTAAGAATTTGCATTTTTGTTTCTGTCTTGTAACTTCCTGTATTTCAGTACGTTACATTTTAAGTACTCAGAGCGGAACTCAAACATTTTGTTGTAACTAACTGTTCTTCAGTTTGTTGCAAATTAATTTAAAAGTTGACTCACGAATAACTCTTTTTGTATTGTAAATAACTGAAAATCAGTATCTTAATAACTTGTCTAATTCATCCAGACGTGATGCAAAGATAGCAAACCTTCGTTAACTGGCAATAGGAGGGACTAAAAATTAAGCTTTCAGGCAGGCGAATTTGTTCTTTAGAAATAGTTTAAACAAACGACTAATGGAAAAAGGAAACGGACAGGTGTTGGCAACAATCGTTGGGCAAAGTCGATCTGCCGTATTTTTAAGGGAGTGGCAGCTTAGCCTCCTTGTTCCACATAGGCCACTACCCTGTGGAATGCAGATCTGAACCAGTAGGTGTAGTTGGCCGGGTTGTCCCGGATGTCGGTGGCGATCATGTCTGTTTCCATCCATTTGTAGTCCTGTACTTCATTGGGGTTGGGAACAGGCCTTGAGCTGGTGAAGCCGTAGAAAACATGGTCGTATTCGTGCTCGATGAGCCCGTTTTCGACGGGCGCATGGTAGATGAAGGAAAACAGTTTTTTGATGCTACAAGAAAGCCCCATTTCATAGGAAAGCCTTTCCGATGCACTTTCCCTGATATCTTCGTGCAACTGGGGATGGGAGCAGCACGCGTTGGTCCATAGGCCTGCTCCGTGGTATTTGTCAGATGCACGCTGCTGGAGCAGCATTTGCCGCCGTTCGTTAAAGATGAACACTGAAAAGGCCCTGTGGAGGAGGCCTTGCCGATGAGCTTCTATCTTCTCTGCTTCGCCGATGGGATTGTCGTCTTTGTTTACTAAAACTACCTTGCCTCTGTCCGTAGGCTGGGAGCCATCCAGGCGCGTTGGTCTATGTTGCATCGGTTTCGGGTTTTTGGAACATCTTGAAGAAATAGAGGATCAGCAGGAACTGGGTGTAGCCGTATACTGCGTCTTCAATGGGAATGGTCAGCATCCGGATACCAAGAAATTCTTTGGGGCTGTAGTTTACGATTGGCGAGTCGATCCCTGTTCCTGTAAGCACCCCGTTTACGGGAAAGAAGCCTAGCATGAGGATTGAAAAAACAAGAGATGCCCTGCCTATCCATGGTGCCCTTGCAACAAAATGCAAAAAAAGGAGCGTGAGCAGGGCCGCCATTGCGGTAACCAGGGTGTAGGTTTTTTCCTGGTGCAGCAGCGCCACAAGCCCGAATACTACAGTTGCCGCGAAAACGATGAGGTTATTCAGGGCATCCGCCCACCCGAGCCTGACAAGCCTGTCCAGGCAAAAGAACGTAAATACGCAGGAAAAAGGAATGCAGACGAAAAAAAGCCATTCTTCTAGCGGCAGTCCGGCTATCGTTATGCCAACGGTGTAAGTCGTATCGAACCACCAGATGCCTGCTTTGGCAAAGTAGATGTCCCAAAGTATGAACGGGACGGCTACAATGGCACAGGCCTTCAGAAAGGAAAGGAGCTGTCTGTCGAACCTGATCCGTTTGTGGAAGGAAAAGGCGAGGCATGGGGCTATGGTCATTAGATCGACGAACAGGTAGGTAAAGGGTTTCATTTGCCGCTGTTTTTGAGGTACATCCTGAAATATTTTACCGGTACCCAAAGAAAGCCGTAACATTCGCCATGAAGCCTGCCCAAGTGCTTATGGTGCTGTTTGTGCGCCCTCCTGATGGCCAGCAGATAAGGGTTGCGCGTATCCTTGAGCAGGGGGATGCGTTGATGGATAAAAATGTCGTGCATAAGGAAATAAGCCATTCCGTAGAGCGAAATGCCGAGGCCGATGTAGAACCGGTAGTCAAAACCGGCCAGCGAACCGAAGTACATCAGTGCTATGGCGGGGGTGGCGAAGATGGCAAAGAAATAGTCGTTGCGCTCGAGCACTCCCTTGTTGCTGTGGTCGTGGTGGTCGCGGTGCAGAATCCACAGAAACCCGTGCATGACGTATTTATGAATGAGCCATGTGGCCCCTTCCATCAGTATGAATGTGCAGAATGTGGTGATAATGTCCATATATGTATTTTATCTGATGTCTTCCAGCATTTTTTTAAGTTGTGCGGAGGTAACGCTGCCTCTGTTGGCGACGATAAACTGTCTGTCTTTTTCGATCTGGCTGTCATATCCCAGAAAAGATGGGCAGTTCTTTTGTACCGACAGCCTTATAAAGCGGATTTCAACGTTTTGCGGGTCTTCCGATACCGCCTGCTCTATGTATTTTTTGCCTTTGTTAAAGGTTGCGAGCTTTGCAAACGGATTGAATGCATGCTTTGCCCAGATGGCTTTGAATCCTCCCAGATAGGCTTGGTGAAGCGGGCTCCGGTGGGTTTCGGAGAGCTCGTCGATCATTGCACCGCAGACCTTCTTGTCGCTTGCCGCCTTTACATAGTTCACCCTGATGCGCTCCATGTCTGTCTCGGAAGCCTTTGCGCCCCAAAGGAGGGCTGACGCCACTATAATAGCCAGGAATTTCATAAGGCAGCAATTTTGTATTGAAGATAACTGCTCATGGCCAGCGACAGCTTCTGCGTATTGGGTATTCGGATGCGTTGGGCCATGATTTTTTCGGCAGGGGTGTTTTTAATTTTCTTGAACAGGGAAAGATAATACCTGTAGGCAAGGTATACGCCGAAACGCGAGGAAACCGGAAGCTTTTTGATGCCCTGCAGGGCATCGTCGAACTCTGTTTCTATTTCCTCTTCGATCTGTCGCTTGGTTTCGTTGCAGAATATGCTGCTGCCAACATTGGGAAAGTAGCTGCGCCCAAGAATATGGAAGTCTTCCTTCAGGTCCCTGAGGAAATTCACTTTCTGGAAGGCCGAACCCAGCTTCATGGCGTGCGGCCTGAGCTTTTCGAAGGCTTCGCGGTTGCCTTCTACAAAGACCTGCAGGCACATCAGGCCTACCACTTCTGCAGAGCCCAAGATGTACTCCTGGTAAAGGTCAGTATTGTAGTCTATCTTTTGCAGGTCCATTTCCATGCTGTGGAGGAACTGAGCAATCAGCTGTTTTTCGATGGAATACCTGTTCACCGTTTCTTGGAACGACTGCAACACCGGGTTGAGGGAAATACCTTCGTCGATGGCATTCCAAGTTTCGGATTTCAAACGCCCGAGCAGTGCCGGCTTGTCGAATTCATGGAAGCTGTCTACGATTTCATCGGCCAGCCTTACATATCCGTATATGGCATATATCGCCGGGCGTATGGTAGGTCTTAGCGCCAGTATCCCAAGGGAAAAACTGGTACTGTATTTTTCGGTAACGGCTTTGCTTACCTTAAAGGACAACTCGTCAAATAGCTTTTTCATACTTTTTGTTTTTGATGGTGTTCAATTCTCTGGCCGCTATCCTGCCTGAAATGATGGCGGGAGGGACGCCTGGCCCGGGCACGGTCAGCTGGCCGGCATAGAACAGGTTGTCCAGTCGACGGTTTCTGACCGAAGGCTTAAGCACCGCCGTCTGGCCCAGGGTATTGGCCAGTCCGTACGCGTTGCCTCCGTAGGCATTGTAGTCGTTTATAAAGTCACTTATGCAATAGCTTTTTTTGTAGGCCAGCTTTTCGGCCAGGCGCTGCGTGCCGGTGTGCCTTTCGAGCCTTGAGAGCATCTGATGCAGATAAAGCTCGCGCTGGTCTTCGCTGTCCTGGAGCCCGATAGCCAGCGGCATGAGCAGGAAAAGGTTCTCCTGGCCTTCGGGAGCTACCGAAGCGTCTGTTTTCGAGGGGCAGCAGGCATAAAACAACGGTTCCGTGGGCCACGTTTTTGTACGGTAGATGGCATCGACGTGCCTGTCTAGGTCGTTTTCAAAAAACAGGGTGTGGTGGCCCAGTCCAGGAATTTTTTCGGTGATGCCCAGGTAATAAATCAGACATGAAGGGGCGAACGTCCTGGATGACCAGTACCTTTCGCTATAGTTGCGCAGTTCCCTGTCGAGAAGCGTTTCGGTATGGTGGTAGTCCGATGAGGCGATAATAGCATCAAATTCAAGGCGCACCCCGTTTGCCAAAAGGCCTGTCGCCCTGTCATTGGTAGCAAGTATCTTTTCCACATCCTGTCCGAAATGGAAAACGGCGCCCTGCCGTTCGGCTATCTGCTGCATGCCTGCCACCAAGCGGTGGAAGCCACCCATCGGGTACCAGGTGCCCAGCACGTAGCCACCATAGTTCATTATGCTGTAAAGCGCTGGGATTTCCTTAGGGGATGCGCCAAGAAAAATGACGGGAAACTCCATCAGTGCCCTGAGCCTGTGGTCTGAAAAATACCTTTGTACATAGCTCCTGAAGTTGGAGAGCAGGTCGAGCCTGATGGCACTCCGCGCGATTTTCGGAGAAATAAATTCGGTCCAGCTGTGGCAGGGCTTTTCTACGAATTCCTTCATGCCCACTTCGTACTTGTATTTGGCCGAGGCCATGAAGGCATCGAGCTTTCCGCCCGCACCGGCTTCTATCTGCTCGAACAGAGCCTTTAGCTGATCGTAGCTGCTCGGCACTGCTATTTTTTCGCCCGCAAATACCATTTCAAACTGTGGATCCAAAGGAACCAGGCTGTAGAAATCAGAAGAGCTATGTCCAAAGTCCCGGAAAAAGTCCTCGATGATATCAGGCATCCAGTACCAGCTCGGCCCCATGTCGAACGCAAAACCGTTTGTGGTACGGAACTCCCTTGCCCGTCCGCCTGCCTGCGCGTGCTTCTCGAACACATGCACCTCGTGTCCGGCCCGTGCAGCGTATGCAGCTGCGGACAGACCTGAAATTCCGGCTCCTATTATTGCTATTTTTTTGTTCATGCGGTTTGGTTTTTTGGGGACAGGTAGGTTTGGCTGACTGTATCCAAAAGGTTTCTGCTTTCGATGTTCTGAATGAATATCGGGTGGTGGAAGCGTTCCAGCTTGCCGAGCAACCTGATCAGTTCCATTTTTTCGTTATGGGAGAGGTCGCCCGAAACGATCATGGTGGCCTGCCTGATGCTGTCCATCTGCTGCTCTAGGACCTGTAGCCCCTTTTCGGTGATGGAGACGATCCTGCTTCTCTTGTCGGTTTCCGAACTTCCCTGCAGCGCCCAGCCATTGGCGATCAGCCTGTTGATGGTCAGCATTCCTGTAGGTTTGTCCTGTATGTTTTTCTTAACGAGTTCCATTTTAGCCATCGGGCCGAAGGCCTTTAGGTTGATCAGGTAGATGAACTCCTCCTGCGTAGAGAAATCAGATCCGTGGATCGCTGACCTGGAATAGGTCTTGGCGTAACGGTTCATGTGGACCAGCAGGGTGCTGATCACACTTTCTGGGCTCCTGCCGTTTTCTTTTCCGTCCCAGTACGGCTCGTCTGCAGCAGGCATTTTTTCTTTTTCGCTGGCCGCTATCCATTTTTTAAACCCGGCCAGGTCTTTATCGCAAGAGGCGCTGTTGGTACCGCTGTCAAATGCCTCTACAAGCGAAAGCACGTCCTTTAGGAGTTGGTAATTCATTTGGCTTTAAATTAAGTATGTAAATATACTAATTTTCTTGTATTTTTGTTTATTAATATTCTAATTTTTGCCTAATGAGTAATAGAATGGTTAGGAAGAAGTAGCCCGATGCCGCTTATAGGGAGTATTGGAATGGGCGTAATAATGTTAGGCTAAGGTGGATAAAGCAATTTAATTGACTCCTTGCGACCAATTTCTAGACATCACAAGATAGTTTGGTTGTCAGCCGGGTAGCTGTCAGATCATTTTTGGAGAGGAGGGGGCAATAGCCTGTAGTTTTTCTAATATTTAATTATTTTCGAAAAACTCTTTTCAATTAAAATTAGTGCCCTAATTGTGTATTTCGGAAATACTATCCAGTCCTGTACGTTCCAAACTGTTCAGTAGACACTATGGATTTGTGGTTTGACACTTACCTCTCATAGAACACCAGATTCTTTTTGCCCCTTATTACTCCTTAATCAATAATCCTGAAGAAAGGCTCCTTTTGCTTCGCAAAAGCCCTTACGAGCTGCCAAAAGCACTCTAAGAATAGCACTTGGGAAATAGATAAGCTGTCCAAGTTTGATTTTCTTTTAAAGCGGTTTTTCCTCCACCAAGAATCAATTTCGCTCATCAAACAATACCTTGTCCAGAACACATTTAGATAGTCTTAAATCCGCTTAAAATCAGTCTATTGACCATTTTTTAGCGAAAATCAGTGGCAGTTTGCAACGTTAGAAGTGGCCAGTTTGCAAAAAAAGCAGTGGCCAGTTTTGGAATAATCTACAGCCTGTCTTTTGAATTACACTAATAATAATATATTTGCTTGAAGCGACAGGCGGTTCGGCAACAATCAACGCTGTTATGGTTGCACCACAACTATACGTTTATGAACATATGGAATTCACTTTTTAATCTTAAGCGGGGAGAGGACGAAAAGGAGAACGTGCTTGCCAATATCAGGGCAAATATATCTTTTAAAGGTGCCAACCTTTGGATACTTGCCTGTGCGATTTTAATTGCATCGGTAGGGCTGAACGTAAACTCCACGGCGGTTATTATCGGAGCAATGCTGATTTCTCCTTTGATGGGCCCCATTGTAGGTGCCGGCTTTGCCCTGGGAATGTTCGACTTCCAGCTCCTGAAAAGATCCCTGCTCAACCTGCTTATTGCAACCATAGCTGGGCTGATCGTATCTGCGGTCTACTTCTTTTTTACGCCATTTAAAGATGCCCAATCCGAACTGCTTGCGCGTACGGCTCCGAATATCTATGATGTCCTGATCGCGTTTTTTGGCGGCCTTGTAGGGGTAATTGCCGTAACAAGGGTTGATAAGGGAAATCCGATACCTGGCGTGGCAATAGCTACCGCGCTTATGCCGCCGTTGTGTACGGCGGGCTTCGGAATTGCCACCGGAAATTGGAAGTATGCCGCCGGAGCATTGTTCCTCTATGCCATAAACTGTACCTTTATCTGTATCGCTACTTACCTGATCGTAAAACTGTTGAAGTATCCATCGATTAAAGTTGAGGAAAAACAGGAAAGGCGGGTACACTGGCTGATCAGTTTGCTGATCGTCCTGATGATAGCCCCCAGTGTCTATTTTGCATATACCTTCTATAAGGAACAGCAGTTCAGGAAAAATGTCCGCGCATTTATCTCTAAGGAATTCGAAGAAAAAGGAAATACCGTTATTTACCAGAAAACCAATTATTCGATCAATCCCAAGACGATAGAGCTTGCTTTTCTGGCCAAGAAGTTCACTCCAGATGAAATCTATGAACTTAACGGTCGGCTGCCCCATTACAGGCTGGCGGATGCAAGGCTGATTATCCGTCAGGACAGCACTTTTCTTGCACAAAACCTACAAAAGACGGAGAGCGGAAATGAAAAGCAATCAGGCCATAACGAACAGCTGGTGATCAGCCGTCTGCAAAAAGAGCTACAGGCCTATCAGCTGAACGCCACAAACCTTATGCCGGAAGCAAGGGCCATCTTTCCGGCAATATCTGGTATTTCCATTGGCAAAATGCAGGTTTTAGACAACCCAGACAGCCTTTACATGGTTCCGGCAGCCATATATTCCAGTGAAAAGCCATTGCCGGGCGAAGAGGAAAAGAAGCTGAAAAGCTGGCTAAAGGCAAAACTCTTTCTTGACACACTGACTGTTTACCGAAAAAAATAGAAATGGATATTTACACTTACCTAGTCATACTCATCGGTCTTTCGGCTACATTTTCATTTATCAACCAGCGATGGATTAAACTGCCTTTTGTCATAGGCCTGTTCCTGCTGTCGTCTATTGTCTCCATTGCCATACTGAGCCTGCGCTTTTGGATGGAGCTGCCGTTTGACAGGCTCCACGACCTGATTGAAAATGCCCACATTGAAAAGATAATCATCGATGTACTGCTTGGATTTTTATTGTTTGCGGGAGCATTGCATACCGACTGGTCAAAGCTGAAGCTGCAGATCCGGTCCATATCCGTTTTTGCCCTTCCCGGGGTTATTTTCTCGACGCTCATTATTGCCGCATTGTTTTATGGTGCAGCATGCCTTCTTGGCCTTGAAGTAACGTTCATTTATTGCCTGTTGTTCGGTGCACTTATTTCTCCAACTGACCCGATCGCTGTACTTGGCATACTTACCAAAGCCGGTGTGCCCCAAAAAACGGAGACAACGATTGTGGGAGAAAGCCTTTTCAATGACGGCGTGGGCGTGGTGCTTTTTGTAGCTCTGTTGGAATTGGTAAGGTCGGGCAATACCACATTCGATTTTTCTTCGTTCGGGCTGCTGTTTTTGCAGGAAGCCGTGGGTGGCATTACCGTCGGCCTGGTCTTCGGCTACTTGCTGCACATTCTCCTGCGTGCGATCGACCACTATGAAACAGAGGTATTGCTGACCCTTGCCTTTGTAATGGGCGGCTATTCACTGTTCAACTATGTTCACATATCCGGTGCCTTGGCCATGGTGGTAATGGGACTGATGGTGGGAAATTTTAAGCAGGATATCGCGATGAGCAACACTACGCAGGAATATGTCCATAAGTTTTGGGAGCTGGTTGATGTAGTGCTTAATGCGATCCTTTTCATACTGATCGCATTTGTAATCCTGCTGGTAGAGTTTAAAAAGGAATATATCATTTTGGGCGGCCTGGCCATTCTCATTGTATTGCTCAGCAGATTCATAATTGTCTATTTTCCGCAGATGCTGATGGGCAGATTTTTGGATATCGACCGCAAGGCGGCGAAGATTATCTGGTGGGGTGGTCTGAGGGGAGGGCTTTCCCTCGCGCTGGTGTTATCTCTTCCTGCATCGGAAACTAAAGACCTGTTGTTGGTCGTGACCTATCTGGTGGTCGTTTTCAGCATCCTTATACAGGGGCTAACCATTGGAAAAGTCGCTAAGGGGGCTGCTAATGCGTGATAGTTGACAAAACCAATTTGGTTGACCCCATCCGGCTGATTTTAGAATATCCCATAAAAGTTTAGTCGCCATAAAAGCAGTCTTTAGATTGTTTTGGCGAGGAAGGACCAAAGTCTTATGTTTTTTCTACCTTATGGGGGCTGTCGGATGCGTTACTATGGCGAATTAGAACTAAAGGCAAATTAAAATCAGCTCGCAAAGATTTTACATTTTTGCTTATTTATTATGTTATTTAGCATATGTTTTGCATATCTTTGCAGGCGAATAATGAAACGGTTTCTTTCTATATTCCTGCTGGTTTCGCTAATCGCCTCCAACTTTACGAGTTCCTTTATCTACGTAGGCTTTGAGGCGAACCGTACCTATATTGCCAAAACCCTTTGCGAAAACAGGAACAGGCCTGAGCTTCACTGCAACGGAAAGTGCTTCCTGAAGAAAAAGCTTAAAGAAGCCGAAGAGAAGGAGAAGAAGCAGGAACGGGAAAACCAAAAAAACCGCTTCCAGGAAATACTTCCCGATGCGATCATCCTTACCGAAACAAAAAAGGTACGGGATAAAATCAGCTATCCGGAAAGCCTGATCTCGGCAACAATTGACCGTTCGTTTTCTATTTTCCAACCACCCCGGTTCTGTTAGTTTTTATCGTAAGCAACCTTACTTCCATGGATCTGATCCAATGGGATAGGTATGCATTTGACCCTATTAGATCATAACATTAAAAAAACATAACAAAAATTACTTGGGATGGCCAAAACCGTCTTGAGAAGGAAAATATATAGCCAAAAATGAAAAAACAACTAACTATCATAGCCCTTGCTGCATTGCTTTTCGCTTCGTGCGATAAAAAGAACGATACCGTAACACCTGAAGAAACCAGCGGCAAAGCAACCATTACATTCGACGCCGTTGTAGGCGCTTCTGATTTTGCGCTGAACAAAGACTTTACCGTGGGAACCAAAACCTGGAATTTCAGCCAGTTGAGGTATTGGGTAAGCAACGTGGTGCTCGTAAAAGCCAGCGGCGAAGAAGTGGCGGTGCCAAACAGCTACTACCTGATCGAAGAAAACGTTGCCGTTCCTACAAACAGCGATTTTGTATATCCGGCAAACAAACGCGAAACAGTAACGATAGGTGATATCCCTACAGGCGACTACAAGTCGATCAAGTTCTCGGTAGGCGTTCCAGAGAAATACAACAACAACCTGAGCTTGCAGGCCGGAGAGCTTTCGCAGCTTAACGGCATGACCAACATATCGTGGATGTGGGCTACCAGCTATATCTTCTCGTCATTGAAGGGCAGCGTTAAAGAAGGAACTGTTTCAAAAGCCATTGCAGTAGAAACCGGTCTCAATGCCAATTTCAAAACCGTGTCGCTTAGTCTTCCAGCCACGCTGCACATCGGATCTAACAAGGCTACCAGCATTTTGCTCAATGCCGATGTAACTAAGATTACGGATGGTGTAGATATCATGGCAACTCCAAGCGTCGGTGCTTCGCAGGCCACTGTAATGAGTGCCGTGGCCACCAACTACTCAAGCAAGGTGTTTACTGTTAAATCAGCCCAATAATACAGATGGAAGCTCCTATCGCCTATAAGCGATATGTGCGCGTCCTGATGGCTTGTGCCTTTTTGGGCGCCTCATCCTGCAAAAAGGACGAGGCGCCCATTTTGCCCGAGGCATTGGAAGC
>NZ_JAELUC010000105.1 GCF_016429155.1 Pedobacter sp. ASV12
AGATGTGTATAAGAGACAGGCCAAACCTGATCCATTTGCCCTTAAAATAATTTTTTCGGTTAAAATAGATGCCATTGATGTTCGCATAATCACTATTGCTGAAATTTTCGAGTTGCTTAAAAAGCTCTGGCGTTACAATTTGGTCGGCATCCAAGCCAATGATCCAAGGCGTAGTGATTTCGAAGTTTTTTAGGGCAAAATCCCATTGTTTGGGATGGTTTTCGAAAGTATTGGTTTTAACCAGCGCACCATATTGCTGGGCAATGGCCAAGGTTTGGTCTGTACTGCCCGAATCGAGGATAAAGGTTGGTGCATGCAAACCTGCTATAGATTGGAGCAGCCTGGGCAAATGTTCTTCCTCGTTAAAGGTAAGAATGATAAAGCTGAATTCCTTGTTCATCAAATTATAGTGTTGCCTTGATTACCATCGATTTCCAAACATAAGGAATTCGTCCACAGCCCACAAAATCAGTTACCTTAAAACCATATTCTTCCAGCAGTTGGCTTAAGGTAGCCCTAGACCATAACTTGATATGGCCACCATCCCAAAGCGGGTTGGCATGGCTATCCCATTTGCCGGCAATGGCCAGTAATAGGTTTTTGAGGTAGCCGTGGTAAGGTGTACTTAGAATAACCGACCCGCCACCGTTCTTGTGTAAGATGGTTTTACAGAACTGTATAAATTTTCTTGGATCGTATAAATGCTCGATGACTTCGGTAGAAACGATAGTGTCGAACCGAAGCTGCGCAAATTTTTCGGGTAGGTCGTCGCTGGAGAGGTCTTGAATGGCAAAACGATCGGCCGAAAATGTGGAAGCAATTTGGATCCCTGTTGCCGAGGCATCGGTTCCGTAGGCATTAAAACCTCGCTCAACCAGTGTTTTTACCAAAGCTCCATTGCCGCAGCCCAGATCTAAAATACAGCGATTGCTGTTTTTATCTAATAGTTTAACAATAGGTGCTACAATATATTGGTGAGCGTGTGTGGCTGAAGCATTTTGATAGCCATAATCTTTATAATCTGCCATTTATTGTACTTTTTGGTAAAGTGAAATATATCTTTGGACCAATTGGGCCGAATTAAAATCCGTTGCGATTAAATGGGGTGCAACTTGTCTGATTTGTTCGCGTTGTGCTTTGGCCTGATAAGCCTTGGTTAATTGCTCGCCAATTTTTTCGACGTTTAGGGTCGAAATCCAGCCCAGCTCCTTTTGCAGCACATAATCGGCCAGCCCTACTTGGTCTGACAGCAGTACGGGCGTACCTACGCTAAGGCTTTCTATCACTACATTGGCAAAATTCTCATTGTAGGAAGTCAATGCCATAAGGTCGTGCTGGGCCAATACTTCGAACTTATCTGCCGGCTTTACCTGGCCCATCCACTCCACGTTAGCAGCTATGCCTAGTTGTTGCACCAGCAATTGCAGGCTTTCAACATACGCGTTTGTACCAGAACCCGCCAGGCTCAGCGACCAATCGAATGAAACATTTGCTAAAGCTTTAAGCAAGAGCTCTAAGCCTTTTTTCTCTTCCATCCTCGATAAAAAGATGACCCTGAGTTGCGCTGAATCGCTATTTTTTGGTTGCGCAACCTGCCTATTGCCCAGTTCTACCAGGTTGGGAATAACCGTAAGGCTTTTGGGCTGGATGAAACGTAAAACGTCTTGCTTTTCTTTTTCGCTAGTCACATGGATATGGCAATAACGCAAAAGCCGTTTGCCCATTACCTGATGGAGGATGGATTTGAAGCCGGCATTTCTGTTGCCCAAGGTATACTCGGTAAGCATGCCCCGGGGCGATAATACCACTGGAACCTTGCTCCATTTGGCTATTTGGCAACTCAATAGCGACACCAGGTTCCACCAGGCATGAATATGCACAACCACCTGTTTATTTTGCTTGATTTTAGATTTTAAGGCCTTTAACAGGGTGGGCGAGAAGTGGGTATGGTCTTTGGTTAAGCGTTTAAAATAGCTCACAGCAACGCCATCTACATTTTGCACTTCGCCAGGCCTTACATTGAGTTCTGTTTGCCCATTGGCCGTTGTGGTAAGTACTTCAATCGGCACGTTGGCGTTTGCCAGTGCTTCGCAGAGCTTGGCCACCGACATGGTTGGCCCGCCATAAATATAGGCTGGCTTATAGGCGGCGCTGATCTGCAGTATCTTCGTAAACATCGAGTTCTATTAAAGTATTGGACCGTCTAAGAATCCAATAAATGGCATACATGGCCAAATAGCCATAAAAGATATTGTTGAGCAGGAATTCAAAATTATTGCCACGCCAAAGGTTCTGAAAAATCGCGTTGAACATGACGATGCAGCCCAGTTCATAGCCTCCAAACCATTCTTCGGCCTTGTTGCAGAGCCATTGGGTAATTACGCCATATAAGAAAATAGAGATAAACACACCGATTGTGCCGGCACTCACGTAGCCGTCAACCACTGGGCGGGTTTTAGCCGATACCGTCGAACTTCTGTTGGCTACCCCTGCCTCATATACCCTTTCCATAGAAACGGTTTCGGTTACAAATTTATTGGGCCAGATTGCCCTTGGAATAATGGCCAACAACGAATTTTCGACAATTTCTAACCCGTAATAATTCCTCTCGGCCGGAATATGCTTAACAAATTGGGTAAACATGTCTATTTCGCTGAGGCGAAGGGTAAGGAAATCCCAGTTGGTTTCGTTTATTTGCGCTTCATCGCTCACCAGTACCGCATTAAATGCTTCTGAACGGGCTTCTTGTGCGCTTTTTTCGCCAGACCAGGATTGAGAACGCACAATGCTGGCAAATGTGGGCAGGATATAGAGCAGAATATAGAGGGTTGGAAGAGTTAGGACAAGTATGAGTTTTTTAAAATAGGGATAAAGCAAAAAGCCGATAATAATGACATTGATGATGATACTTTCCTTATAGCCGGTTAAGGTGGAAGCGAGGAAATTGACCAGGAAAAGACCACCCCCAAATAGCATGAAGCCGGTTTTCCGCTGCACAATGCCTCTCACGAATACAAAAGCGCTACAGGTAATGGAAATGTTGATCAAACCGTACGAGAACTGGCTGATGCTGTGTAGACGGGAGGTCGCAGCACCGAGAAGATAACAGGCCACGCAAAGCCAGATGAGGAAAAAATCGAGGTTAAGATTAAGGCGATGCTTGATAACGGGGTACTGCTTAATTTTGACAATCATTCCGGTAACCAAGGCCGCGTGAGCCAATAAAGAAAGTCGCTGGCATTTGGCAATAAAATAGGTTTGTTCATTTGGTTTAAAAGGCAACATGAAATTTACCTTGGTAAAATATTCATAGCCCATATGATCTAAAAAATAGAAAATGGACGTGGTACACATAAAGCCTGCGAAAATGAGCTGAACCAATACAATGGGGCGCATGACCTGTTTGCTCAAAGGCAAATCAAGCCCGATAAACCTCAATCTTGAAAACAGGGTCCAATAGAAAATAAAAAAAGAACCCAACCAAGCTGTAAAATACGAAATCACAGGGTCTATCTGTACAATGACCGAAATTATCCAAGGCAAATAGATAAGGAGCAGGATTTTTTGGCGGGAAGAATTCTGATATTTATCGGTTAACATAACTGCTGATGGCTTTTGCCTGTTTTTGAAAGCTCCAGTGCGTAATTTTTTTTGACGAATTTTCTCCCATTTGTTGCAAACACTCCTTCTTGGAGGTTAAAGCTATTAATTTTTGTTTCAAATCAATCAGGTCGTTGCACTTAAAAATTGCACCGTTCTCCTGACTGATCAGGTCGATGCCGCAACTGACTTGGCTAGAGGCCAGTACCGCTCTTCCCGCGGCCATTGCTTCATTGATAGCCAATCCCCAGCTTTCGTTTTGGGAAGGTAGGCAACAGAGGTCGCAGGCCTGGTAAACCACTGGCATCATGGTTTGGTTTTGGAAGTCCAGAAAATGTATATTGCTGTTTTTTGATGCTTTTAATGTGCTTTCTAAAACGCCATTTCCAACAAAAAGCAATTGAACATTTTCTAGTGCAAGTTCCTTAAATGCGGTTAGCAAGAGTTGCGGATTTTTAATGGGCTCCAGTTTTCCGGCAAATAGAATAAGGACGTCGCTTGCCGCGATACCCAGCTTTGTACGTAGTGCCACTGCCTCATCTTGTCTATCTGCACCGAATCGATCGTTGTCTATGGCATGTGGGGCAAACACCAATTGGTGCTCTTTTAATCCGAAGGCTTTGAAATAGGCTTTGTTGGCCGTACCTACATAAAAAGCCAGGTCAACATGCCGATAAACCCACCTGAGGAAAAGACGCTTTAGGCTATGGGCCAAGCCCGATGATTTGTTCAGCAAGGTAGAATCACCTCTAAAATAAACTGGTATACGGCCTTTGAAAAACCGCATGGCTTTTAAGTGGCTTTGCCAGGCCCAGCCATAAACCAAAACGGCATCTGGACCATAGCTTTGCACTTCGCTGATTAAATCAGGATTGACGATGCCTCTAAAATGATGGGTTCCAGGATCTTTTGCCATATTTTTCAAAAAAGTATAGGCGTAGCCCTCAAGCAGAGGGATATCCCAAGCAATATGTTGCTTAAAGCCCTTATCGTATTTATGCAACGACTGTTCGCCCCAGGTGTAAAAAACCTTCAGGTCAAGTTGCCTGGCCAAAAGCTGAAATACCGGAGCATAGTATTGGATAGGATGAGTACTGATAATGGCCAGCTTTTTAGTCATGCGGCAGTGCTAAAATATTTCCTGATTGAAGATTGTTAAACTGTTCGATCGGTTTAGGACCATCTTTATATACATGTAAAAAATAATAATCGAGCCCCTGAAGCAATGAAAAGATATAATCTTCGGGCAGGCCGGTTTTTTGGTGGTAATGCTTGTCGTATTCGAATATAATTTTAGGCCGGTTTTTTTTGATGGTTTCGAGCAGGCCATCAATCACAAAGCTTTCGTAGCCTTCTACATCGATTTTGATAAAGTCGACCCTTTCTGTGCCTATAATTTCGTCGCCCCTATAACAATGTATCAATGTATCGCCATTAAGTTCGAATAAATTAAAAGTCCCTGGATTTTCGCTGTTTTCGTCGGCTTGGATATAAAGTTGTTCTTCCTTATTGCTCAAAGCCATTTTTTGGGCTTTGATATGGTTAAAATTGTTCAGCCTGATATTGGCTTCTAAAGCCTTGAAGTTTTTGGGAACCGGTTCAAATGCACGTACTTGGCCGGTTGCTCCAACCAGTTCGGCAAAATAAAGGGTATGAAAGCCAATATTGGCCCCAACATCTAATACATAATCGCCTTTTTGAATAACAGACCGGAATACTTTTTTAAGTGCAGGCTCATAATTGCCCGTATAAATGATTTTGGCACCAATCCAGGTTAAAGGATCGCAATTGATCGTGAAATTACCTTCGATAGGCTTTACCGTAACGGTTTGGCTACCGAGCTTATGGCGGGTAAAGAGGTAGTTGAAAAGCCTTTCTTGTCCTTTGAAGAAAGGTCTCCTGAGGATAAATCTATAAAGGAACAGCATTGTTTTTTATAACCTCGTTAAAAAGTTCCACTTGTTTTTGGGTCGTATGCGCCGCGGTAAACGTTTCGAATGCTTCCCAGCGGGTAGGAGGGGGAACATGTTGATGGATAAATTCTAAATAAGCAGCCATGGTTTGCGTAGCTGCATCAAGAGTTTGGTTGATGTATAAGAGATGGCCAGCATGGCAGTCTTTCATGATTTTGGTTGCACTGCTTTCGGGATGCAGCGTGGCCAGTAACGGTTTTTTGGCCAGGATGTATGGATAAAGTTTGGATGCGGTATAGGCCGCCTGATCAGAGCCGATGATCACCAATCCGTCAGCTTGCTGCATGTTTTTAAGGCTTTGGTAAAAACCTATCCTATCGGTATACTCTGTTATATAATCCGACAGGCCAAGTTCTTCGGCTATCGGAGCTATTGTTGGCACGCCCTTGCCTTTTGGCGCATAACTGGTACCAATAAAATGAAACTGTACCTTGCCAAATAAGTCGGGCTGTAAAGCGATCCCTTGTTTAAATGCGCCAAATAAGGTTTGTAAGGCCGGTTTCATGTCAAAACCACCGCGACCAATGTAAATCAGATTGATTTTGTTTGTGGTTTGCCTAAAAGCCAGACCGAGTTGTTTGCTGTTTTGCTGGGCAATCTCAAAATCTTTATCAAAAGCACCAAAAGTAATAACCGCGGCAGGTTTGGTTTGGAGTTGGGGATAGCGAAGGTGCAATGTCTGGATATAATTTTCAGATACGCTGATAAGACCATCAACATGCTGCATGGCCTTTGGTTCCAGGTATTTATGCAAACGGTAAGAGAACCAATATTTTTTGGGCCGTTCTGATTTGGGCTTGTTTTTGTAATAATCGGTATGCCATGGATCTTGCATGTCGATTACATAAGGAGTACCAAATCTCTTTTTCCAATAACTGCCCAAAATACATATTGGAAACTCGGTGGTAGAAAAATAGATGAGGTCGAATCGCTGCTGTTTTAACAATTGATTTCCCTTTTTTCTAAAATACCAAAGCGACCTTAAGGCTAGGCTTCCTAAACCCAATTTGCTGGTCCATTTTTTAGTCAAGGCCTTCACCTGGTGGATTTTGATGTTGGCTGGTACGGAAGCCAGTAGAAGCTCGTCTTTTACTACATCATCATAAGTTGGGGCAACCGTAATCACTTCTGCCTCCCAGCCCAGATTTGCAAAGTAGGGCAGGCTCATCCTAACGCGTTGCATGTCTGCAGTGTTGGCGGGTGGAAAATGCGGAGAAATGATCAGTAATCGCTTCAATGGCTATTATTTTGGCGAAGGTCTAACTGTTTGATAATGAACAGGAATTTTTTTTGCTCTTCCTCCCAATTAAGGGTTTCATGTGCATATTTCAACGCCTGTTGCTGATGTGTGCGGAGAAGTACAGGATTGTTGGCATAAGTAGCAAACATAGCGGCCAGCTCTTTTGCACTTCCAAATGTAAGTCCCATACCGGGATAGGCCGACATTAGCTGTTGCTGTGCGGTAGTATTAGAGGCCACAATGCAAAGTCCAGCTTGCACATAGGTAAATATCTTATTAGTTAAACAGATATCCCTGTTTTTGGGATAGCCGATCTCGGTGGCCAATCCAATATCAAATTGCTGGGCAAAAGAGAATAGCTCTTGTTCCGGAATAGGATGGTGGTAAACTATCGCTCCTTCCGTCAGGCTATGTTGAACGGCAATCTGGTCGAAGTAAGCTTGAGTTGCCTCTTGATAAGCACCCAGCAAATGCAGTTGGAGCCGGCATGGCTTTGCCAAACCCATGGCTTCAATAACACTCTCGAGCCCTCTGTTGGCGCCAATAGTTTGTGAAAACCAAAACAGCTTTAGAACTTGTTCCGATTTTGTTTTTTTTGCTGCCAATTGCTGTATGCCAAAGGTATTTAAAATGGTCGTGTTTTTTACTTGCGGATAAAGCTTTGTATAGGCTTCGCCGATTAATGGACTTGCCACGGTTAGGTAATCTAATTGGGGTATATACTGATCCTCCACCGCAATTTTCAGCTTTACCAGAGGGTCTGAATCGTTGTCGGTTTCTTCATATCGGTGAAAATCTTCTGCGTCGAAACCAGCCATGGCCTGATTGGTTTTGGCCGCCTTTACAGCAACCGGCAATGCAGCCAAGTTGTGTGCGATGTAGAGGTTGGCCTTTGTTTTTTTTGCTTTTTTAATCAGTAGCGGGGTACACCTGCCCAAGGCTGCCAGGCTTTTAAAACCTAGCCTTTTAAGGAATAGCTGTGCGATTTTATGATGTAATCTTGTCAAAAGATAAAGCCATTTATCTGATACAGGCGTTCCACCCACACAAATAGCCTCCCATTTTTTTTGTACAAGTAACTGCTTATCTAAATGAGCCGCCCATTCATCTCTGTATTGATAAATTACTTTTACCTCATAACCCGCTTCGACCAAGGTGTCGGCTTCTTTTACCAAACGTGGATTAGTAGCGGGCTGGCCGGAAGTAATAATAACGATCGATTTCAATTTTCTTCTTTCAGGAAAGATTGCCAAGCCTCAAGCTGAATGTTTTCGTGGCCCAACTGCGCTTTGGGAATGTCGCCTTTGTAGACTTTTTCGATAATGGCTGGTAAAATGGCAAGATAGGGTTCAGGTTTTTGCAAGGGATGCAACACCCAGCAGTTTTCAGATTCAAGCATGAAACGGTAAGCACCAGCCGAACGAAACCGTTTGAAGAAAATGTTTTCCACGGCCCTTGGATAACCCCTGTTAAGGTATTTCACCAAAAGGGTTTCCCAAAGTGCTGGGCCTTTCAGCAGCGGAAGATATCGCGCCAGCCGTTGCTTGTCGATCAGGAACTGGCGAGCTGAGAAAAAGGTATCTTTATAACCGCCAGCCACTTTGGTAAACGCAGACCAATGGTCTAAGCTAGGTTTTTGTATAGCCATGCCGTTTAAGGGGGCAATGCCAGGGGTAGCAGAAATGCAATCGGGATTTGCCTCGAGTATTCGTAAAGCATGTTCATACCACTTAAAACCATTGGATTGATGAAAAAGCATATCGCCATCAAAATGCAGCATGAACCGGGTCTTGGTGAGCTCCAATCCGGCCAAATATGAACTAATGCCAATACCCCCATATTCATGGGTTTCCTTTACGATGTTCCTGAAGTACTTTTTGGAAATATGGGCAATTAATGGATCGCCAGGCTCTAGAAAATATACTTCAGTGGCAACGCCTTCTTTTAAAAGGTTATTGGCGATAGACTTGATTTGCCTAACTCTTTCCTTAAATAATGGCTCGGGAAATTTAATGTCAGGGTCTACAATTTTCGTTTTTTGGGGCTTGCAGCAATCCACTACGAGCAACCTGTGGGGTATATCGGCATGTGAAGCAACCAATGCTGGAACCGTGAGCTGTGCATAGTTGATATCTCCTGGCGAAAGGTTGATCTGTAAGGTTATCTGATGATTCATTTGATCAAGGTCTATCTCGGTAACTATTGAAATAGCGGGATGGTTTTATCCTGCAGCATTTGGTAAATCTTAAGGTAATCGGAGATGATTTTATCACTCGAATAATTTTCTACGGCACTTTCTCGCGCCGCTGCTCTCGATAAGCGGTCCCATTGGTTAATGTATTGGCACAACTCTTCAAAACCATTGGCAATGTAGCCATTAACCCCATGCTTTACCACTTCGTTTACGGCGCCTCTCGGATAACCAATAACCGGTGTGCCACAGGCCAACGCTTCTGCCATTACAATGCCGAATGGTTCGTTCCAAGCGATAGGCATAAGAAAGGCGCCTGCAGCACCGAGCAATTCGTTTTTTTCGTGGTCGTTTACCGGACCTATATAGCTGATCTGACTGCCCAAATAAGGTTTGACCATTTCATTGAAATAGTTTTGATGTGCTGGCGGAATATTACCGGCAATAATCAGGTTTTTGTGGGTAGCCAAGGCGGCCTTTACGGCAGTATGCGTACCTTTTATGGGTTCTATTCTCCCTAAAAAAACCAATGGGGCATCTGTCGGAACCGATGGGCTGTAATCATAAATCTGGAGATCTACACCGTTATAAACCGTAAAGGCTTTGGCATAAGGGCTAATCTGGTTAGCGATATAGTTGCTGCAACCGGTAAAGGCCAAGGTGCCTTTTCTGGCTATTTTTACCGCTTTTTGTATTTGGGTTAAAGTGGGCTCCCTTTGGTAAGACATGAGTTTTGGAATGCCAGATTTTAGAAAGGGTAGGAGATAAGCCAGCCTACTGAAACTATGGATGACGTCTGGCTTCCATTTTTTGAGCCTTGAAAGTGTATATATATTTTTGAATTGCGCAACCGTTCCTGCAGCGCTTGTGGTATAGGGAAGGTGTGCTACGCTTACTTTGGAATCCTTATGGGCAACCAAGATAACCTCATGGCCGTGCTGGGCCAGACCTTCAACTAAAAAATGAATGATTCTTTCGATGCCACCGTAATTGATTGGCGGAACCGGGATATAAGGATCGGCAGTGATGGCTATTCTCATTTGATGTTTAATTGCAATTTGATCTTGGCCAATGAATTGGCAATGCTATGCTCGCTCAAGGCTCTTTTCTGTCCCATGTTGCGCAATTGCAACCTTAATTGCTTGTCTTTTTGAAGCTTTTCTATTTTTTGTGCCATTTCCTCCACGTTACTGTATGTCTCTATTTCGCTCCCTAGATCGTAGAGTTCCTCTAACCCTGCCGTATATTCGGTAAGGTAACATGCACCCAGCATGGGCGCTTCAATATCCCTTAGCCTAGAATAAGTATCCGGTTTTGTTAGCGAATGCCTAAAACTGGGGTAACGGCTTACGCCAAGCGTAACCATACTTTCTTTAGTAATTTTGATATAGCTGTCAAAGTCGATTTTTCCAGATAACCTGGACTGTAAAGCAGAACTCATAAGCGGCCTGTAATTCCGTTGCTTCCATTTTTCGATGTAGGCCGCTAAGCCAAATCTATTTATAAATTGCACCTGATGGTTGATTTTTTTTATCAAGCCTTTGTCTGTCTCTTATACACATCT
>NZ_JAELUC010000106.1 GCF_016429155.1 Pedobacter sp. ASV12
CTCCCCCCCCCCCCCCCCCCCCCCCCCACCCATGTCGTGGTTCGTCGGCAGCGTCAGATGTGTATAAGAGACAGGCTTTGTACAAGGATTGCATGTAGAGCTGAGTCCTTTTTTTGCTGCGCAGTTCGAACTGAACCTGCATGCCATTGAGGGAAGCCTGCAACTGCACAACCCCATGCTCAAATCCATTTTCCAACAACTTTACCTCGAGAGCAAAATCAACGATTCTTTTACCGCTTTGGCCGTAGAAGTACAGTTGCTAAGGGCTTTTGAGTTATTGAACAAAGAACAGCAACTAGGCAATAATGGCCTCCCCAAATGGGTAAAAAGGGTAAAAGAAGCCTTGCACCATTGCACCTATGCCGACTTGAGCCTGAACAAACTGGCTACCATAGCCGATGTGCATCCTGTGCACCTTTCAAGAGATTTTCCCAAGTATTTTAATGCCTCCATTGGCCAGTACCTCCGCCAGCTACAACATCAAAAGGCCTGCCATTTACTCTTAACCGATGCCCCACTAACTGAAATTACCTATAGCTGTGGTTTTGCCGACCAAAGCCATTTCACCAGGCGGTTTAAAAAGGAAATGGGCATCAGCCCGTTAAGCTATAAGAAAATGATGCAACGTTAAAAATGTTCTATTTTTTGACGCGCCAACTCGCTAGTATTGCCTCATCAATACGTAATATGACATTCAAAAAAATAAGCATCAATCTTTTCCTGTTGTTCCTATTCCCGTTTTGGCAAGCCAATGCACAAAGCATGAAAGCCTATGAAGGGCATTGGCAAAGCGAATTAGTCCAACCACAAACCTTTAGTCCAACACTCAGCATCCAATTTCTTAATGCTCGTTACGCCTTGCTCAAGCTAAGCGGATTGCATGGCTCCATCCAACAGCAATTTTCGTATGAAAAAGACAAACCGTTTGAAGTAAAATTGAGTGAGGGCTTAGTTTTCAGGGGATCCTGGAATGAAGGAGAAAAGGCAATAACCGGTTTCATCAAATCTGGACAATGGTTTTACCACCTTCGATTGTTGCCCCACACCAAAATGGAGTTTACTGCTAACTGGAACATTTTGCTTGCCTCCCAATTCCGTTCACCTCTTTACCTAAGCATAGAAAATGCCAATGGCGAAAATTTCGAGGCTTATGCCTTTAGTTCGGAAGTCCGTTATCCAGGCTTTTTCTGCTACGATTTCAAGAAATCAGGCAGCCATATCTCATTCCGTGATTTTAGGACAGGTCTTGCTTTTAGTGGCAAACTGCAAAATCAACGCATTCCCTTGCAAATTAAAATCGGGAAGCTTTTATTGGCAACATTTCAATTGAAGCCCTCAGCCCGGGACTTGGATTTGAAATTAAGCGCCAAGCCAACCCATTACTCCAATAAACGGCCACGGCAATTGAATGACGGCCTAAGTACCCTGAGCCTTCAAGAAACCGGGCTAAAAATCGATGAAAGCTACCTGCAAAAAATGGTCGATAGCATCAACGCCAACAAAATTACGAATACGCATAGCGTGTTGATCGCCAAAAACAACAAACTGCTTTATGAAGCCTACTTTGGTGGCTATGATGCCACTACGCCACATGATATGCGTTCGGCTTCCAAAAGTATTTCGTCGGCACTGATCGGCATCGCCATTGACCAGCATATTTTGCGCGATACTGCCCAAAAACTGATTGATTTGCTACCTTCTTCCTACCAAAATCTGATGCAGGAACCACGCAAACAAGCCATTAGCCTGGGCAATCTGCTCACGATGAGTTCGGGTATTGACGCGGTGGATTTTGGCATCAAGCGCAAATCGGTTGCTGCCGAAGACAACTATCAGTCCACACTTGACTGGACAAAAACCGTGCTGACAGCCCCAATGATCAACTATCCAGGTAGCCACGCCAATTATGGATCGGCCAACCCCTATTTACTGGGTTTGGTATTGGCCCATCAATTAAAGCAGAGCACCTTAAATTTTATAGACCAAAACCTGTACAAGCCATTGGCCATCAGCAATTACATTATTCAGCAAGATGAAAAGGCCAATCCCTATTTTGGAGGTGGTATTTTCATGCGTCCGCGCGATATGCTCAAATTTGGACTGCTTTACGCCAATAAGGGCCAATGGCAAGGCCAGCAAATCGTCAGCAAAGCCTGGGTTAATTCCTCGTTCAAGAACTACCTGACCCTAGAAAACCATCCCGAAAAAAACGGCTATGGATTTTTATGGTGGCATTATAGCTACAAGGTTGGCCACCGTATCCTGGAATCAATCGAGGCGCGTGGTGCTGGAGGACAATATATTATTATTTTGCCTGCATTGGATATGGTAATCGTAATTACCTCGGGCAATTTTAGAAACGGCAGGGTATGGCAACCCGAAAAGGTAGTAGAAAACTATATTTTACCTGCTTTCATCACTAATTAGGTTGTGCTTAAAAAGCAATGCAACAGTATCCACTGCCACATTGCTTAACTTAACTATTAATAATGATGAGTTTCAAATATATGTACATTATTTTATAAATGCAACAAAATTGCATTTATATTTGTGGCATGAAATTTCCCATCAACTCCCAACTGTTCGACAAGGTCGGCATGTCGGCTTCGGCAGCCTGCGCCATTCACTGCGCGCTGCTTCCCATTGTTCTTACCCTATTGCCTATTGTAGGGCTCGAATTCTTGGCTAATCCCATGATAGAGCTGAGCATGATTAGCCTTTCGCTTGCACTGGCTTGCCTTGCCTTATCTAGTGCCTATAAAAAACACCGCAAGGTGCTGCCCTTTGTTATTTTGATGCTGGGCTTTTGCTGCATTGCCATGGGGCATTTGCTTGAAGAACTGGAAAGGTATCTGATCCCGCTGGGTGGTCTGCTCATTGCGATTGCGCATTTCATCAACCTCCAATTAACAAAATCTTGCCACCACCATACCCATCCTTAAGCCATGAACAGAAAAAAACTGCCCTTTGTCCTGCTTTTGGTATTGATGGCCACTGTACAGCCTGCCTGCAAACATGAACAAATGGATGCCCGAAAGCTTTATCTGAAATACCTGAAAAGCCATAGCCGCAATAACACCAAGTCTGTCGAGTAACCATTTTAGATCCTCGCTGTTTTTTTCTCCCAGCTGATCGAAACAAAGGTAAAATCGCCACGAACGGCTAATCCCCTGCCTTTGGCGTACATTTATTCGGTGTAGGTTTCTAGAAAGCCGAAATCCGGTTGAGGTTTCGGTGGGCCTAAATAAAAATGCCTTATACCAATATAAAAATCGGTATAAGGCATCCATCCTATTCAAAAGCACTTGTTAATTGCTTCTGCGCATCTGGAATTTTTGGGATTTGAATTTGCCGTTTACCGTTCCCGAAATTTCGGCTACCAGCGAGTCTTTGCTGATTTGTTTGTAGCTGATCTGCTGTGGAAAATCGTGTGCAGGATTTTCGAAGACCATTTCGGTGGCCGAAACTGTTTTGGCTTTGAAGCTCACCGGTTCGCCACCATTCTGGTTCTTTACCGTAGGGATATAAAAAAGTCCATTGGCTTGCTGTGCGAGTTTGATGTTCTCGAAAACCATGGTGTCTTTTTCTTTGATTACGTAGCTTTTGCCATGAAATTCTGTCGAAGAGGCTTTTACCCACGTTTCATACATGTGGCCACGGGCTGTTTTTTGCTCCCAAGTGCCAATCAACCATTTGGTTTTGTCTAAATCTGTAGTTCCTGTTTTAAAAGCAGAAATCAGGATTGTCATCAAGGCCAATACCAGGCCTACGCTATTTTTTTTCATGAGCATATAGTTTTTAATGGTTATGAAGCCATCGTGAGCTTATTCATGATGTTTCCAGTTGTTCGAATTTTTATTGAACAAAGCTGCGCATAAGCAAAGGCAAAAAATTGTAAAAATGCGACAAGCTTATGCCGTGCTTACGAACAGCTTTGAAAGCTGGAGATTGGCTGCATAGAATTTCTTCGGACTGAGCCCTGTAAACTCTTTAAAATCCTTGATAAAGTGCGCCTGATCGTAGTAAGAGGCTTCGTAGGCCAAAGCTGTTAAATTGTCAAAACGCTTTTCGGCCAGCATTTTTAGGGCCGTTTGCAACCTTATAATTTTGTTCAGTTGCTTCGGACTTAATCCAACGGTGGTGGCAAATTTGCGTTCAAGCTGCCTCCTGTTGATGTGCAGCTGTTCACTCAACCGACCAACAGAAAGCTGGCCATTCAGGGCAAGCATGGCATTTATGCAAGATTTGACTAAACTATTGGCCGTTTCAGTTTCTTGTAGTTTGAGTAGCAGAAACGATTCGGCCAGTTTTATTCTTTCGGCGGTGCTTGTGGCCGCCAACACTTCTTTTTCCAGCTGAAGACCGGCCTCGCCAAACAGCTCGGCCAAGGGTACGGCTTTGTTGGCCAATTGCTGCACACTCCAAGTGGTAAAAGGCAAAAATCCTTCGGGATTAAAACGCAAAGCAAAAATTCCGATTGATCCTGTTGGTGCGATAGACAATGTGGAGGTAAGCTGTCCGAACACAAAACAACGGGGCTGAACGATAAATTCCTCTTCGTTTCGATATTGCCTATACAAATCGCCATAATGAAAAATCATTTCCATACAGCCGTCAGGCACAATTGTTTGTCGCTGTTCTGTAGCCAAGGCAGGACTTTCCAAGGTCCAGGCGCATTTAACAAAGGCATTGATTTCGGGGCTGACTTCGAAAGTTTGGTAATCCATATGGGGGCATTATTAACCAAATATAAACAAATAAAAAGGGGCATCCGGCAATGCCCCCCCCTTTTTCAGCGAATGCCCCAATGCTTTAGCGCTGGCCTCCACAGGTAATAAGGTCCTTTTGGGGCCAAAGCAAGTGCCAAAATCTATCATCAATGTAGTATGTACTGATACGCTTGCCCAAGTATCGGCAATGATAAAACAAGTGCCAGGTTAATGCAGGTAATAACCAGCTATTGTTTGCAATAGCTGGTTAATTGTTGAGAGACATTATGAATATTTTATAGGATAATCTTTTTAATTCGTTTTCAAGGAGATAAGAGCGTTGACCGCGAATAATAAAACGAAGTTAATTAACCTATATTTATATAAGAAAGGAAACAAGGCCAAATTTGTCCATAATTATAAATCAGTACAAATTTCGGCAAACAATTTACCTACTAGGCTAATAGCCCTGGTTTTTTACGTATGCCGATGGGCTCTGCCCTACCAGTTTCTTAAACGAGTTGTAAAAAGCGCTGCGAGAGGCAAAACCTGCATCGTGTGCCAAGGTTTCGATGGTATAGCTCTGCATAAACCCAGGCTTTGCGATCTGTTCTTTCAAATCGGCGATGCGGTAGGTATTTACAAAATCCATAAAATTCTGTTGGTATTGATTATTTAAGATAGACGACAGCTTGTGTGGAGATAGGCCCAAAGCCTCCGAAAGCGACTTCAGGTTAAGGTTTTTGTCTTTAAAGGCCTGCTTTTCGGTCATGTGTCGCTCTATTTGTTTGCAGAGCTGTTCCATTTCCTTATCCTTTTTAAGCGAAAGCGCATATTGCTTCTGAATTTTAACCAGCGTTAGGGGCTTCATGTCGAGCAACGAGGCCACAAACTCCAGCGGCAAACGTTCCATATAGCCAGGCTTGGTTTGGATAAAGTAGAGGTAACGTTCCTTGGCGCTGCCTACGCGTACAATATGTGCACGCTCCTGGGCATCCATGTAATACTGCTCCAACATTACCCTAAAAATAAAATTAAGTTCAAAGTAGCGCAGAAAAAACCCTTGAAGCACATTAACAGGTATGGCCACTAGGCTTACATCCTCAACGGCTATAATGGCTTCTTTGGAGGCGCCATTGCCATAAAGGCCGGAAATAGAACTTACAAATTCGTTCTCTACCGAAATATAGGTAACGATATGCTTTTTTTTATGTGTGGTACAGCCCATTAAGGCTCCTTTTTTGATAAAGTACACATATTGGCAAATGGCGTACTCTTTAACCAAAACATGGCCTTTTGGAAATTCGAAAGTGACCATATTGGCATAGGCTTCTTTCTTGAGCTGATCGCTTATGGGATAAACCCGGCTTAAAAAGTCGAGAACCAGATCGGAATCCGGTTTTGTAGCCCGCCGAGGGGATAGTTGTTTAGTGAGCAAGGAGATGAACGATTTAAGGATGATTAATAATCCAAAAATATCAAAAAAATATTTTTGACTATACATTTCTCCAATTTAACCATTGATTTGTAACCAGAAAATCATACCATTTTTACTTCGGGCCAGTATATTTAAAATTATTTGAGAAAAAATTGAATATCTAAAAGAGGGCTGACATAGGGTTGTCAGTAACGGGCTGTTTCTTTGTATCAACAAAAAATCAGATCAAAAATTAGCTAAAATTCAATCATGGAAACACAAAACCTAACTGCCACAGAATCTCCGGTATTCGCTTCGAGCAATGACATTTTAAACCAGTGGCTGGGCCATCGCCGATTAACCCGACGCGTCATCGAGGCATTTCCAGCCGATCAATTATTTACCCATAGCATTGGGGGCATGCGCACCTTTGCCGAAATGATAAAAGAAATCATCGATATTTCGGGACCAGGCGTACGCGGCATTGCTACCGATAACTGGGACCATACCGGCAACCTTGACGGCCATGTTATTGAAGCCGCCGATCAGAACAAAGAAGCTTTGTTGCGACTGTTTGATGCCGGAACAGCAGAAATCCAAACTTTTCTGCCACAAATTTCGACAGCAAGGTTTCAAGAAACCGTGGTGACATTTGGCCTGTACGAAGGCGTAGTTTTTTCGTCGCTTCTGTATTTTATCGATAATGAAATCCACCACCGCGCACAAGGTACCGTTTACCTGCGCAGCCTGGGCATAGAGCCACCTGCATTTTGGAACAGAAACTAATTTCGGCCATACTTTCATCATGAACGGCCATGGGAAGCCTAAACGCTTTAGTAAGCGGCACAGGTTACAGAACCAGCAAAAAAGCCCCTCATTTACATGAAGGGCTTTTGGCTTGTTAAGCACACTTAAAGTGTAGCCATATCTATAACGAAACGATAACGTACATCGCCTTTCAGCATTCTTTCGTAAGAAGCGGTGATGTCTTTGATATCGATCACTTCGATATCCGATACAATATGGTGCTCAGCGCAGAAATCGAGCATTTCCTGAGTCTCAGGGATGCCTCCAATGCCAGAGCCTGCCAAACTTTTACGGCCACCCAGCAAAGCAAACGGCTGTACGGCATAAGGCGCTGAAGGTACACCTACGCAGATATGCGTTCCATTGGTTTTTAAAAGCGACAGGTACATGTTCATGTCGTGCTCGGCAGAAACCGTATCCAAGATAAAATCGAAAGAACCTCTAACCGCTTTTAACTGTTCAGGATCCGAGGTTACCACAAAATGATGCGCACCCAGTTCTTTAGCTGCCGCTTCTTTTGATGGAGAAGTACTCAATACGGTAACTTCGGCACCAAATGCCACGCCAAACTTAACACCCATGTGGCCCAGGCCACCCAAGCCTAGAACGGCCAATTTATGGCCCTTGCCTACTTTCCAATGGCGCAATGGCGAATAAGTGGTAATACCGGCACACAGCAATGGTGCGGTAGCCGCCAATGGCAGCTCATCGGAAATGTGCAATACAAATTCTTCGCGCACGACAATGGTATTCGAATAGCCGCCATAAGTAGGCACCCCTTGTCTGTCTTTGTTATTGTAGGTTTGTGTATTTCCTTCAAAGCAATATTGTTCCAATCCGTCTTTGCAGTTTTCGCAAACCTGGCACGAATCGACCATACAGCCCACACCGGCCAAATCGTCTAATTTGAATTTCTTAACATGGTTGCCCACCTTAATCACACGGCCCACAATTTCATGGCCCGGCACCATGGGAAAAATACCAGGAAACCAGTCGTTTTTAATTTGATGGAGGTCTGAGTGACAAACCCCACAGTATAATATTTCCAGCTGAACATCGTGTGGTCCAACTTCCCTGCGCTCAAAATCCCAGGGTGCTAAATCTGTTGTTGCAGTTTGCGCTGCATAACCTTTGGCTTGTATCATAATTATGAATTAAGTTTTGTTATGAACAAAGCTACAATCAATCGCCTAAAATCCGACTATAAGATTCAAAGCAATAATTATATATTTCAAACAATTTTGCCGAAAAACAAAAAAGCACCCGTGCAAAAAGGTGCTTTTGATAGGTTAATGGCAGGTTATCCACTCACAACAAATTAACCGTAACAGGCAATACATAATTGTAAATCACGCCACCATCCCAATAAACGATGCCAACAAAGTACGTACCCGGTCCGCCAAATGCCGACATGGGAATATTAATGGCATTGCCTTCGCTGCCCGGAAATCCGGCACTTTGGTATTCGATGTTATAATCGTTGATGTAGTAGTAAGCGCCTGCCGGAAGCGGATCGCCATACCAGGCAAAATACAAAGAGCCAGTTGACGAATAGTAGGCCGAGCCTGGGCCAATTAATACACCTTCTGGATAATAGGATGATAATTTTTCAGCAGCCAACTCCGCTTTTTTTCGAATCAGTCCGTCGGTAGCCTGGGCAGTTTGGCTAAGGTCCAGCCCTAATGCAACTACCATTGTAAATGCAGCAATTAATTTTTTCATAATTTTCCGATTAAGTTTTATAATTAACTATCAGTTAAATTACGCCATATCAAATAGATTAGCGAAAAAGTAAAAAAATAGAGCAAAAAAACAGGATTTGCCCCGCACTCAAATCGTGTTGTTTGGCTGGCGAAAATATTCAAATTCATTTTCGGGCCTGAGCTCCAATCTTCTGCCTGCTTATCAAGCCTCAAATCATTGCGTCATGAGCCCATGCATCAGTTCGACACTCCTTGGATCTGCATTTTTGCTGGCCTTTTTTTGACATCCTCGCCGGGTAAACAAAAGGCAAATGTTTGGTTGGCACATTTGTAGTATGTTTCTTTTTTTAAGCGAGTATAAACAACTACTAGCATTTTTTTCTTGCTGCACATAGGGGTACTGGCTCAAGTTGTTGTCATACTATCAAATCACAAAAAACAATTAATCCACTATTTCAAAAAGTATGAAAACTTACAAGTTTTATTTAATGATTGCCGTCATGACCATGGCAACTATTGCTGCTAAAGCCCAAAATTCGCAAACAAGCTTTGGCCTTAAAGCCGGTTTAAACTATGCCAGTCTGCCCAGCAGACTAAGTGCTATTACCGATAAAAAAGGAAAGATAGGCTACAACTTTGGTGCCTTTGCAAGGGTAGGCAACACACTTTATTTTCAGCCCGAGCTTAACTATGTAACCTTTAAAAGTTCGTACAACTATGCTTCCCAAACCTATACGCCTAAATTCCATCAGCTCAATTTACCATTAATGGTAGGCTATAAGCTGATTAACACCGATGCGCTCAACTTGAGGCTTTCGGCTGGTCCCGATCTCAATTATACACTAAACAAAGCAGCCGGTCCTGCCGGGTTCGACTATAAAAAACTAAATGTGGGCGGCGTAATCAATGCCGGCGTAGATATGGGCAACCTTACCATTGATGCACGTTACAGCAGGGGTTTTACCAAGATAAACAAACAGTTGCAGGAAAAAACCAACCTGTTTAATCTATCTGTAGGCTTAAAGGTATTTTAAGCTAAACCACAATTTGTACAAAGGGGAGAATAGCGCTATTCTCCCCTTTTTCATGCCATCAATTCGGCTGGTCTGTTATGGTGCAATTTCAACGTTGTTTTCAAATTTGATGCTTGTTCCTTCGGGCAGTTCAATGGAACCTTTGTTCGGGCTAAAGGGTCTCTTATAGTACCAAGCATTTGGGAACAAATTATTACTGCTAAAAGCACCATCTCTTGCTGTTGTTGTGGTATATTGCAATACAAGATTTGTTTCTTTAATACCCGAAAAATAATGCAACGTGAAAGTATATGAAATTTTCTCGAGCTTCCGCTTTTCAGTTTTCAGCAACTTGCCTGCCTTATCACTATTACCTTTGCTCCAAACCTCAACAATACCTGATTGAGGTATAATCTCTATTTGGTTACCATTAATTTTATACGCCCCTTTTTCATAAGCGATCACGATATTGTTATTGTACAGATAGCTAATGTTTTTTTGAAGGAATTGGTAAGTCCCGTTAGTGTTTAAATAATATTCACGCCAATCGTATCCAGCTGTAGCCTGTCTGCCACCACCTGCTGTAGAAAAATTCTCGTTCTGGTACTGTCCCCATATACCAGTAATAGCGTTAGTACGTACTCCATCTGTTGCCTCTGTATTGGTATAGGATTTAGTTCCTAACAAAGGCTTTGATAATTCGAGCGAGCTAAGAAAAGCCGACAAATCGTTCTGATATTGCTTGGCATTGGTCATTAAAACTACGCTTACGGCCTTATTGCCACCTGTTGCGGTCAGTAAAGTCTGTCTCTTATACACATCT
>NZ_JAELUC010000107.1 GCF_016429155.1 Pedobacter sp. ASV12
AAACAAGCAGGTTAACGCGGTTATATCTGGTGGCCAATTTCATTTAATTGCCAAATTTATAGCCAATTCCGTAAATAGACTTGAGGTAATCGGGCGAACCGTTTTCCAGCAGTTTTTTGCGCAGGTTCTATTATACCGAATACCTCAATGCCAAAGAGCGTGAAAATGAACCGGGCAGAAGTTTGGTGACTTCGGTAAGCCTGAACGGCAGGAAATATGAAGTTACCATCATCAAATCAAGGGTAGAGTCGGAAGACCTGGTACGCATTATCCTGCTCATTACGCTGGGGGTAACCATTATCCTGTTGTTGGCCCTCATGCTCATCAATCGCTTTGTATTGAATAGGTTATGGAGGCCTTTTTATGCCATCCTGAACCACATGAAGACCTATGAACTGACCAAGATGGGCGATATTGTGCAGGAGCCTACCCATATTGACGAATTTAGGGAGCTGAACCGTTCGGCCAATGCCATGGCTGCCCGCGTAAAACAAGATTATAAGGAACTTAAAAGCTTTGCCGACAATGCTTCGCACGAAATGATGACCCCTTTGGCTATTATCAATTCCAAGCTCGATTCGTTATTGCAGACCGAATCCTTTACCGCCGAGCAGGGCGAAATACTGGAAGATATTTATCATGGCGTTGGGCGTTTGTTTAGGCTCAACCAATCGCTGCTGCTGTTGGCCAAAATAGAAAATAACCTCATTCCCGATTTGCAGGAGATTGCGATGGAAGAGCTGGTGGCCAATAAAACCAGGCAGTTTCAAGAACTTTTCGAAAAAGATGGCCTTGTTTTGCACCTCGAATTGGCACCTTGTACCGTGCAAATGAGCAAGTACCTGGCCGATATTCTGTTGAACAACCTGCTAAGCAATGCCATTAGGCACAACCACACCGGCGGCACTGTGAGCATCAAGCTGCAGGCCAATTCGTTGCAAATCAGCAATACGGGCAAAAATGCAGCACTCGACCATCAGCTGTTCGAACGCTTTTCCAAATCGGCCGCTTCTGAGGGCATGGGTCTTGGATTGGCCATTGGCAAACAGATCTGTGCCTTGTATGGCTTCGCGATCCGTTATGCTTATCAGCACCAGCAGCATCAGTTTACCATCAATTTTAAACCCTAGCCTAAGGCTTTAGGATTTCTACATTTTAGCTACAGAATTGCTACATAATTGGATGCTAGTTTTATTCAAAAATGAGCACCATGAAAAAAATAGCTGTATTATCTTTAGCACTAGGGCTTGCGGTTTCGACAAGCTATGCCCAAAAAGTAAATGCCAGTAAAGTGCCGGCCCCGGTAAAAGCGGCCTTTGCCAAAAATCATGCGGGTTTGACCAAGGTAAGCTGGGAGATGGAAAAAGCCAACTTTGAAGCCGGATTTACCTTAAACGGCAAAGAAACCAGCGAAGTATATACCCCGCAAGGCGTATTGCTGGAAACCGAAGTAGAAATTAAGGTGTCTGAACTGCCAGATGCGGTAAAAATGAAGCTGAAAGGCCAAAAAGTTGCCGAAGCGGCCAAAATTACCAAAGCCGATGGCAAAGTAGTTTACGAGGCAGAGGTAAAAGGCAAAGATTTGCTTTTTGATGCCCAGGGCAATTCCATTAAACCTTAGTTTACCTCTCTCCAAAATGAAAAACACTTTAACAGGCACCCTGCTGTTGTTGTGTACGGCTGGTACCTGTTTAGCACAGCAGCCAGATACACTGGCTTTGGCAGATGCACAACAAATCGCATTACGGAATATCCACCAGGAAATAAAACCGCTTAAATTCAGGCCTGCTGCATTTATTGCCCCTGTAGCCTTAATGGGTTATGGCTTTGTCGCGGTTTACAACAATGGTGCATTAAAGGAACTTGATGAAAGCACCAGGGCCGAACTGCAGGAAGACCATCCGCTGTTTGCGGCCCATGTTGACGATTACATCCAGTTTGCGCCGGCCTTGGCTGTTTACGGACTGAACCTGGCCGGAATAAAAGGCCAACACAATTTATTGGACGCTTCGATGCTGTATGTAACCTCGGCAGCCATTATGGGGCTTTCAACCCATTTGGTTAAAAATGGTGTACAGCGCCCTCGCCCAGATCATTCGGGGTTCAATTCATTCCCCTCTGGCCATACAGCTTCGGCTTTTGCGGCGGCCGAATTTTTATACCAGGAGTATAAGGGCGTTTCGCCATGGTACGGCTATGCCGGTTATTTTGTAGCTACAGCTACCGGCACTTTGCGCATGTACAACAACAAGCATTGGTTTAGCGATGTGGTTGCGGGAGCGGGCTTTGGTATAGCTTCTACCAAAATCGCCTACCTTGTTTATCCTTACATCAGAAGGGTATTTACCGGTAAATCGGTACAAAACCTTTCGGTAATGCCCTATAGGCAGGAGGGTGCTAACGGGTTGATGGCCAGTTATAAGTTTTAAAACCAAGTTGATGATGCGACTGTCTAATGGTGGCAATTCTTCAACTTTCTTCAATAACTTTAAGTACAATAAATACGCTTTATTGATGAAAATCATCTCGAGATTTTTGATTTTTTGCACCATAATGCTCATGCAGGCCCTTGTGGCTAGCGCACAAACGCAATTGAAGAGCATCGACGATTTCCTGCAGGAAGCCATACGCCTCAGTCCCGTGCTCAAAGACTACAAAAACCAGCAGCAATCGCTTAAAATAGATAGCCTCCTGGCGCTTGCCACCAAAAAGCCACAGGTTTCGGCCAGCGCTGCGGGTTTATATGCGCCGGTAGTTAGGGGCTATGGCTACGATGAAGTGCTCACCAACGGACAGGCTTTAGAAGCCTTGCTTACCGTTAACTACGATGTACTGAACAAAAAAAGAATCAATAACCAGCTAGCAGGCGTTAAGTTGCAAAACGATTCGGTTAAATATGCCAGCCAGCTTTCGCTTTTCGATCTTAAAAAATCAATAACCGATCAATACATTTCGGCTTATGCCAGTCAGCAAGAAGTGGCATTTAACCAAGAACTTACGCATTTGCTCCAGCAAGAGGAGCACCTGCTTAAGCAATTGACCCGTAGCAATGTGTACAAGCAATCAGAATACCTTACCTTTTTGGTTACCCTGCAACAACAACAATTGGCTTTAAAACAGGCTGAAATCCAGTACAAAAACGATTATGCCAACTTGAACTACCTGGCCGGAATTACAGATACGGCTACGGTGACCCTGGCCGAACCCAAATTAGAGCGCAAGGTGGCGCAAATGGACAACGGCTTTTTTGTGCGGCGTTTTACCATCGACAGTTTGAAAAACCTGAACCAAAAACAAGCTATTGACCTCAATTACCAGCCCAAATTTGGCGTGTATGCCAATGGTGGCTATAATTCGTCTTTTGTGTTGCAACCCTATAAAAATTTTGGGGCAAGTGTGGGTTTTACCTTGTCTATTCCAATTTACGACGGGCATCAGCGCAAAATGCAATACGAAAAACTGAGCCTGGGCCTGTCGTCGTCGGCCTATTACAAAGATTTTTTTGTACGTCAGCAACAACAACAGTTGCGGCTGATTGCGCAACAGCTCCATGCCAGCGAAAGCTTGTTTGGCCAGTTGAACCAGCAGCTTAAGTTTGCCAAGGGGCTGATTGAAGTAGACAGTAAACTATTGCGCACCGGCGATGTGCGTGTAGCTGATTATGTAATTGCCATTAATAATTACCTGGCCGCACAGCAACTGTTGAGGCAAACCACCACCAATAGGCTCAAACTCATTAATCAATTTAACTACTGGAACAATTAATTCATATGAAAGGCGCTATCAAAATTTTATGTCCTGCAGTTTTTGCATTATTGGCTTTAACCTCCTGCCGGCAACAAACCGACACTAAAGCCGAACCGCCCGTACCTGTCACACCTGTACAGGTAGTTTCGGTGGCAGACACCTCGCTGTTGGAAACCATTGATGTAAACGCCGTATCGGCCTATCTGCAAAAAAGTTTTGTCAAGGCAAACATCAATGGCTATATCCAAACCGCCAATGCGCAAACCGGCAAGCAGGTGGACAACGGACAATTGCTTTTCAGTTTGATTACCAAAGAAGCCAAGGCCATTGGCAACAGCGTAAACAAGCTCGATCCCAGCCTCAAATTTTCTGGTGTTGCCCAGATCAGGGCCGCCCAAGCTGGCCTGATTGTACAGGTAAATCACCAAAAAGGCGATTACGTTCAAGATGGCGAGGCCTTGGCCACCATCAGCAACCGCAACAGTTTGGTATTTTTGCTCGATTTGCCTTATGAGTACAACCAGCTTATTTATATCAACAAAAACATCAGCATTGAATTGCCCGACGGACAGCACCTGCAGGGCAGCTTGGCTGGTACCATGCCTTCGGTCGATTCGCTGGCGCAAACCCAACGCTACATCCTTAAGGTAAATGCGCCCACTGCCATTCCCGAAGGACTGATTGCCAAAGTGAAACTGATTAAAAGCAACCGTGCAAATACCCAGGTATTGCCTAAATCGGCTGTGTTGGCCAATGAAACCGAAGAAGAGTTTTGGGTAATGAAAATGATCAACGATTCTACGGCCGTTAAGGTAAACGTAAAAAAAGGAATCGAAAATAATGGCTTTGTAGAGGTGCTCAGTCCCAAATTTGCTCCAACCGATCGTATTGTAACTACTGGGAATTACGGCATAGCTGATACGGCGAAGGTCAAAATCATGAAATAAGATGAAGAATTTTTTTCTTTCCCATAAAAATCCTATTCTGGCCGTATTGGTTATTGTATTGCTGGGCGGAGCCTATTCCTTTCTGCAGCTCAAAACCTCGTTGTTTCCAGAAATTACTTTTCCCAAGATAAAAATCATTGCCGAGGCCGAGCTTCAGCCGGTCGATAAAATGGTGCTTACGGTAACCCGGCCTTTAGAAAATGCGGTGAAACAAGTACCCGACTTGCAATTGGTAAGAAGCACAACCAGTAGAGGCAGTTGCGAATTGTCGGCTTACATGAACCCTGGTGCCGATATCGACCTCAGTCAGCAGCGTATCGAAGCACAAATTGCAAAAATAAGTGGCTTTTTGCCACCTGGGGTAAATATTTCGGTCGAGAAAATGAACCCTTCCATTTTGCCGGTAAGCGGCTACAGTTTAGAAAGCCATTCCAAATCGCCTGCCGAGCTCAAACGCATAGCCGATTATACGGTTAAGCCCTTTTTATCGCAAGTTAACGGCGTGTCCGAAATCAGGGTGATTGGCGGCAAAACCAAAGAATTCTGGGTCGAGCTCGATCCGCAAAAAATGCAGGCCCTGAGCATTTCGCCCGATGAGGTAAGCACCGCTTTGGGGCAAACCAATTTCATTAAATCCAACGGCTATCTTTCGCAATCGCATTTCCTGTACCTCTCGGTTACTGATGCCACGGTGAAAAGCAAAACTGATTTAGAAAACCTGGTACTGGCCCGGAAAGGCAATCGTATGGTTCAGCTGAAAGATATTTCCAACGTCAAAATACAGGAAAGTGTAGAGTATACCCGCATCAATGCCAATGGCAAGGATGGCGTGCTCATTGCGGTAATCAAACAGCCCAATGCCAATCTGGTCGATTTATCGGCCCAAATGGTTGCTAAAGTGAAGCAATTGAAAAGGATGTTGCCTGCGGGCGTAAGCATCAAACCTTATTATGTACAGGCCGATTTTGTAAACGAATCGGTAAAAAGCGTTAGAGACAGCCTTTGGATTGGCTTAGCCTTGGCCATTGTGGTAGCTATTGTTTTTTTAAGGTCGCTCAAAGCCAGCGCCACGATATTGATCACCATCCCGATTACGCTCTGTCTGACCATCATCGTGCTTTATTTTATAGGGTATTCGCTAAACATCATGACCTTGGGTGCCATTGCGGCGGCCATTGGCTTGATCATCGACGATGCCATTGTGGTGGTAGAGCAAATTCACCGTACACATGAGGAGCATCCAGAAGAGCCAACCGTAAACCTGCTCATTAGGGCCATTAATTACCTGTTTCCGGCCATGTTGGGTTCTTCTATCAGTACCATCGTTATTTTTATCCCTTTTGTACTGATGACGGGGGTTGCCGGCTCTTATTTTCAGGTGATGACCAATACCATGATCATTGCCCTCGTATGCTCGTTTTTTGTAACCTGGATCGGTTTGCCGGTAGTTTACCTTTTGCTGACCAAAAATAGCGGGAAGCATGCGCTGCGTGCCCAAACAAAGGTGCAGGAAGTGAAATCCCAGCGCTGGGTGCGCTACTTTATCCAACGTTCGTGGATCAGTTTTACCTTTCTAGCCTTATTGTTGCTGTCTGTGGTATTGGTTTTTCCAAATCTACAAACCGGATTCCTGCCCGAAATGGACGAGGGCAGTATTGTGCTCGATTATGCTTCGCCACCGGGAACTTCGCTTGAAGAAACCGACAGGATGCTGAAGGAAGTAGAAAAAAAGCTGGTTAAAATACCCGAAGTACAGGCTTATTCGAGGCGTACAGGTACCCAAATGGGCTTTTTTATTACCGAACCCAATACCGGCGACTACCTGATCCAGTTGAAGCCAAACAGGACCAAAACTACAGAAGAAGTGATTTCGGAAATCCGTAGCCAAATTGAAAGCAGCCAGCCGGCTTTGGTAATCGATTTTGGACAGGTGATAGGAGATATGCTCGGCGATTTGATGAGTTCTACGCAACCTATCGAAGTGAAGGTTTTTGGCAATGACCAGGCAACATTGCAGGCGCTTTCTAAAAAAGTGGCTGCTATTGTTTCGAAAGTGAACGGTACGGCCGATGTTTTTGATGGCATTGTGCTTTCGGGTCCAACCGTCAACATTCAGCCTAATTTCAATTTATTGGCCCAATATGGCATTACGCCTGTGAGTTTCCAAACACAGGTGCAAACGGCCATGCAGGGCAACCTGATTGGCGATCTATACGATCAGCAATTGCTGTCGCCTATTCGTATGGTATATCCCAACAGCCGTAGTTTTGGTATCCAGGATATTGGCAGGATGAAGATATTCCTGCCCAATGGAACAGCCATTCCGATACAGCAGTTGGCCAAGGTAGCGATACAGGCTGGCAGTGCCGAAGTGCAAAGGGAAAACCTGCAGTCGATAGGAGTGGTTACCGCACGTTTAGACAACCGCGATTTGGGCAGTGCCATGAAAGATATCCAAACGGCCGTTGGCTCAAAAGTTAACCTGCCTTCGGGCTACCACATCGAATATGGCGGGGCCTACAAGGAACAGCAACAGTCTTTTGCCGAATTGTTGACCATCTTAATTGCATCGAGTCTGCTGGTATTCAGCGTCATTTTGTTTTTGTTCAAGGATTTTAAGATTGCCTTCCTCATTTTGGTGATTGCCGTGTTGGGGATTTCTGGCAGTTACCTGGCGCTATTCATCACCCATACGCCATTAAACGTGGGCAGTTATACCGGATTGATTATGATTGTGGGCATTATTGGCGAAAATGCCATTTTTACTTTCCTGCAGTTTAAAGAATCGCTGCCTGAAAAAAATGTAGACGATGCCATTACTTATGCCATTTCTACGCGTTTGCGCCCCAAATTAATGACTGCTTTGGGTGCGATTATTGCCTTAATGCCGTTGGCCTTGGGTATTGGAGCCGGAGCGCAGCTGCATCAGCCTTTGGCTATTGCCGTAATCGGCGGTTTTATTGTTGGCCTGCCTTTATTGCTTATTGCCTTGCCAAGCCTGATCAGGAAATTTTACCGTTAACAGAAAAAATAGAATCGCCCCGGTCCAGTTAAGCAATATTGCTGTTTGGTTCGGGGCGATAGGATGGTTATTTGCCAAATTCCAATACCTGAAAGGTTTTTGGAACCCGCTTAGGGCGTGCATTCGCCGTTGCCGCTTTTTCAAAATCGGCAGTAGGCAAAAACAAATGGTGGGTTTGGGTATCTAAGGCGATGGTTCTGGCGCCTGTTTTGGTGGCAATGGTTTCCTGTACCTCAAAACGTTGGTCGTTTAGTTCTTTGACCACCGTTATATTGCCTTCGCCATTCGAACTGTAGGCGGTTTTGGTGGTTTCGTCGAAAACTACGCCATCGGCACCATCACCAATGGGTAAAACCGCCAATTCTTTGCCTGTACTGGCTTCCATAACAATCATTACCTTGTTGCTGCAAACCGTAAACAATCTCGAGGTCGTTTTGTCTATGGCCAATCCGGAAGGTTCTTCGCCACCTTTGAGCCTGTACCTTGAAAGCACTTTAAAAGTATTGGCATCAAAACAGATAATTTCGCCGGTATCTTCCATGTTGACATAAATTTTGCCTTTGCCATCCGAAACACCGGTTTCGGGCTTGCCACCCAATGGGATGGTTGCTATCAACTTGTCGGTTTTAGGGTCGATAACGCTGGCATCCATGCTTTTGCCATTAAAAACAAATACCTTTTTAGAAAAGCTGTCGAAAAAGATGGCATCTGGATTTTGTCCAACGTTTACCTGTGCAATTACCGCGAAAGTTTTTAGGTCGAAAACCGTACAAGAACCCATTCTGCCATTGCTGGTATAGCCCTTGTTAAATTCGTTGGCTATGGCAATGCCGTGTACGCCCTGGGTATTGCGGATGACGCCCACAGAATCGCTTGTGTTTTTATTGATGATGTTAACCTGATTGCCATGCGATACGTACAATAAGCCATTCTTTTGGTCGATAGAGAGGTAGTCCCAGCCACCGTCGCTTTCAATTTTATGGACTTTCAGCAAATGAAGCCCGGTTTTTTGTTGGGCAGTACCTAGCAGCGCGCAACCTAGCAAGACCACTAGCGAAAAAAATCTTTTTTTCATGAGTTTTTAATTTAAATCAACTCAAACATTCTGTAGCAATACTGTAGTAGAAAAAGCAATTCTCTTGAACGTACTAAAGGATAATAATAATGCTACCGGCCACCACCAGCAAGCCGCCAATCAGGGTTTTGGCTTCAATGGGTTCTTTCAAAATCAGGAAGGCCAAACCAAGGGCAATGGCTACGCTAAGCTTGTCTATGGGCGCTACTTTCGAGACGTCGCCTTTTTCCAAGGCTTTGAAATAGAATATCCACGACAAGCCTGTAGCTACGCCCGAAAGTGCCAGAAAAATAAGATTTTGTTTGGTGAGTGTTTTAATCTCCTTGATTTCGCCAGTAGCCAAAATAATTCCCCAGGCTATAAAAACGATAACCACCGTACGGATGGCCGTTGCCAGGTTGGCATTGATGCCTTTGATGCCAACTTTAGCCAAAATAGCTGTAGCTGCCGCAAAAAAGGCCGAAAGCAGGGCATAGATTTTCCACATAACATGTCGGTTTTACTGATTTGCCTCAATTTACAAAAAATAACCGATGCCAAAGTTATATTGTACCACGGGGCACCATTGGTTCTAGGTTTTCGGTCGATTTGGGCATTAAGCGACAGCTGCAAAAATGGAGGGTAAATTGTTCTTGAATGGCACCGATCTTTTCAATACCCTCAAAACCAAAAGAACGGTTATAGGCAATGGTTTTACGCTAAAAAGCACCGACTATTTAGAAACACAGGTTTTTAGATTGGGCTACAGCTATAAGTTTTAGTGATGGCTGATGATAATTTGTGCTTATAGGTTAAATATTTTTTAAAAAATTTATCATCTTGTCGGTATTTTTATATCTTTGCAGCCTTAAGAATTTATTCTTGAGCTTAAGATACCGATCGGGGTGTAGCGTAGCCCGGTATCGCGCCACATTTGGGATGTGGAGGTCGTAGGTTCGAATCCTGCCACCCCGACAAGTGAAAGCCTCTTCTGCGAAAACAGAAGGGGCTTTTTTGTTTTGTCTGTCCAGCAACCTTGCCTGAAAAAACAGGCAGATTCTAAGGCCGAAATTTAATATGGGTTTCCGAAATAATATGCCAACTTTTTATTAGGTTAGTAAATTCAGAATTACTACAAAATTGATACAGTAATTTGTTTTTTTAACAAGTAAAAATATGGGACATCCCTCAAACCCTTCTCGTGTCCCTTTCATTGTATTTTCTGCTTGATGGTGGAATAGCATTTAATCCTTCAATCGTCCGAAACCACCCTAATTAAGGCGCAAACCAATCAGCACAAAAAATAATGGAGATAAATATTTTAAAGAACTACGCAAAACTCAAGCTGTCCTTGTTTATTTTACCCGTACTTTTGTTGGCTGCAATTGCTGCATTGCTGTATAGTTGGGGTGCCTTGGGCATTAATCAATACATTCAAATCCAAAAATCCAGTTTCCTTTTTATTAACCACAGCCTGAGCCAATATCCCCATCTCCAATATAACCTTACGCAAATGGGCTGTCTCTTATACACATCTAAAAGGGGGGGGGGGGGGGGGGGGGGGGGGGGGGGGGGGGGGGGGGGGGGGGGGGGG
>NZ_JAELUC010000108.1 GCF_016429155.1 Pedobacter sp. ASV12
AGATGTGTATAAGAGACAGAAACAACCCAAGAAAAATAAGCCTTGAAGTCTGCAGCGCCACCCAGTTGCCTTATTCATAAACCACATAGTTTACCTTATCAATACCCGTATTTCCTGATTTTTCATGGTAGGCATACAGAATCAGTTCGTAATTTCCGGCTGCCGTCAGTTTTACGTCGCCTTCGAAAAGGTTGGTCGAAACCAGTGACAGCTTAACCTCCCCTAAGTATTTTCCGTCTTTTTTAAGAATGCCTCTCACTTCCATCTCTTCCGAATTCCATACCCCTCCTTTTTCTACTACACAACCACACATCATCACCACGTTGGCCTGAAACTGAAAAGGCCGATCTTTAACCGAATTTAAGGCGATGTACTGATGGGTACGCGGCTTTAAGATATCAATGATGAAGCCTGGGATTTCGAGCACAATGCCATCGCCCAATATGTCTTTTCCGGGAAGCAGCCATAATTCGGTGCTCACTTTGGCCTGGGCCTGTTTTTGGTTAAAGGGCGAAATTACTTCTATGCTTACAAAAGTTGGTTCATCAATATCTATTTTGGCCAGGAAACCAGCGGTTTGCGCATCGGCGATAGAAAGGCCCCTTGTTTTCGGTACTTTCATAATCAAGTCGGTATTTCCGGTGCTTCCGCTTGTTTTTCCTTCGGCCAAAATCTGTTGGTTAACCTTGTTTCTGATGATCACATAAGCACCACCGAGCGAACTCCCAATAAATTTGGCATCCCTGCCTTTTGCCCTTACCATGACCTTGGTTTCTACTGCACCGGCCATCAGACCGGCAAACAGCAAGAGGTTCATTAAAACAAATGTTTTCATTAAATAGTCGAATTAAGATATTCCTGCTTAAACCTTTGCTGAAAAGAGCTGGTTTTTAATGCCAGGTCTATACCGTCGAGATAACCGAGGATGGCCAAATCGTTATTGAGCATTTTGAGGATGGCTCTTTCGCAGCTGTCCCAAATCTTCAACAATTGGGGCATCATATTCAAGGCTTTAGCTGAAAGGGAAACCATTTGTTTCCGCTTGTCGATACTGTCTTTTTTCAGTTGCAAATAGCCTTTATCGGCCATCTTTTTAACGATAATGGCCACCGATGGATGGGTATAGCCCAGAGGTTCGGCAATAGCCGTAATCGGAACCTCTCCCATTTCCTGCAAAAGCATAAATATCAGGTACCAATTGGGTTCAATATCGATACCGAGCTCTTTGTAAAACCGCCTAACGTCGTGCGACATGCGATCGCTTATTCTTTTCAACCGGCTGTCGAGGGCCTTGTAGCCCATGTCTTTGATAATATCTGCTTCCATTTGCTATTTTTCTGAAAGGCAAACATACAAAAATAAAGTCAACTATATAGTTAACTTTATTTTATTTTCAGCTTTATAGAATCTAGCAATCTGCCCGCAGGCGCCTGCATTCCGTAAATCCATTACGGCGAAACCAAAGCAAGGCTACGGGTTACTGCTAAAAAATGGGTACGGGAGGCTAGCTTCCCGTACCCTACTTAAATTAACAAAAAGAGAGCATCAGATTTAAGGCAATACGACCTGGCTTATAAACACAACTCTGAATAGGGACTTGTGTTAAGCATTAATTACTTTACGTTACTCAAGCTATTGAAGTGTTTATTCTAAATAAAAAGCATTTCCAAACGGTTTCTGATTTCAAGAAGTGATGTTCTTGGGGGCAGGAACTGAACAGCTCCAGCCAAAAGCATCTTCTGTATACGGTTAACGTCTGCTTCATTGTCAGAAAAAACCACGATGGAAGTTTCAAGCGCCAAAAAGCCAATCAGTTCTTCCAATTTTTCGCCTCCTGGCAAGGAAATGTCGATAATGGCCAGGTTAAAACCTCCACTGCTGATAAGTGCTACTACTTCGTCTATACCTGTAGCCTCCTTTATACTTGCACTTGGCCACATGTTATATAATAATGACCTTAATCCTACACGGATGGTTTGGTGCTGATCTGCCAATAATACATTCATTTCACAGTGCTATAATTAAGGCATAACCATGCAAAATGTCCGAACGTTGCCCTGCTTAAGCATTGCCAGCCGGCATTTTACCCCACCCAAAGTTTTACTTGGTTATAGGTGCCACAATCCATAACGGATTGTGCATTTGTACGTAACATTACGTTGCCTTAAGTAGTATGACACTGCAATACGATCCCGATGGGGGATACAATAAAAAAATAATAAAAAAACTAGCTACCAAACAGATAACCAGCCAATACCAGTAATAAGGAGAATTTAAACAACACGGCTATAAGGATCTGATAGCCGGCGCCGTTCTTTTTGAAATGAAACCGTATTTTTTTTAAGGCCAGCTTCATGTATTCGTGAACCGTTTGAGGGGATATATTCATTTTCTCGGCTGCTTCGGCATATTTTAGACCTTCCTGGTGGCAAAGACGATAAACCGTTCTTTGCTGTGCCGACAGCGTATCGAGGGCATCGCTAAGCAAGCGCTTGGTTTCTCTATAGTCGAGTTCCTTGTTGGTGCTTTCTTCAAGCTCTGTTTGGGCCAGGCTGAGCTTTAGGTTGAGTTTCGCATGATGTGCCAGTTGCCTCAAAACATTAAAGGAAGTATTGCGTACGGTACGGTTCAGGTAAGCGCCAAAATTTTCAATTGTCCCAAGGGTCTCTCTTTTTAGCCATAGCTTTAAAAAGATGTCCTGCACAATTTCTCCAGCCAGTTCTTGAGAATGCGTAATTTTCTTGGCAAATGCAAACACGTATCTGTGATAATGCTTAAACAGCTGCGCAAAAGCCGCTTGGCTCCCATCAGCTATTTGAAGCAATATTTCTCTTTCATTTAACAGCTGTTCGACCGCCATTTGTTGGATTTCTTTATAAAAAGCACGTTTAAGTCTTATATAGGGAGCTTACGGCTAAAGTTAATAAAAAGATCAGGCATACCTAAGATTAACCAGAAACGAAGCTTATTTTTTATTCCATCCTTTTCAATGCCGCGCTCCAAATATGGGTTAATCCCTAAGGGTTTTGGGGCATAGCTGGATTGGCTGCCAAAATATATAAGGGCAGCCTCAGCGTAAACCTTTCGGGCTTTAGCACATAGCTTGCTACTACCCTGCCGTTGTCATCGTAAACCAGATGGGATTTGCCCACCGTAGCCGCATATTCGGGATCGGCAACCAGCCTGCGCATATCGAACCAACGCAGTCCATCCACTGCAAACTCGCGCATGCGTTCTTCCAGGATAAATTTGGTTAGCGCCACCTTGTTGCTTGTTGCCGAAAATGGGATAAGCGCTTCCGAAGCTGGCATTCTGTTTTTTCTAAAGGCCAATAGCTCTGTTGCTGCCGTACCTGTATCGCCCATGCGCGACCTGCATTCGGCCCGTAATAGGTATATATCTGCCACCCCAATGCCCATATTGCTATAGCCCTTGCCATAAGCGCGCCTCATGCCCAAGGGATAAGGCTTAGCAGCTGCCAGCGGATAGGGACTAAAAAACTTAAGGCGTTGGTCGTTTGGGCTGAACAAGGAAATTGTTTGCGGATTTAAGACCAAAGCCGATAGCAGGTAATAGTACTGATTGGTAGCCCGCTTCAAATAAAGTATTTCCTTGTCTTTAAACGCGTCTGTCCTAGGCGGTCCTGTAAAGGAATTGATGGGGTACCAGATTCCTCCTGCAAGCAGTTCCTTGTTAAAATCGTACAGTCCCAGGTCAATACTTGTTTGCTGCAGCCCTGTGATTGCTTTATCCAACAATGGCAATGCCAGGTCAAATTTGCCCATAAACACATAGACCTTTCCCAATAGGGCCTCACCTGCTGCCCTGGTCATTCTTACCCTGTTTGTAATCTTAACGGGAAGGTCTGGAAGGGCTTCGTTCAAATCGGCCAAAATCTGGTCATAGGCCTGCTGTACGGTTGCCCGTGTAAATTTGGTTTGGGTAGCATCGGCTATTGTGAGCAAAGGCACACCCAAATCCGAAGCAGCGGTTTCAGACTGATAGGGCTTGCCATATAAATTAACCAGCATCCAATACACATAAGCCCTGCCAGCAAGCGCTTCGGCTCTCAGCATTTTCTGCTGCGTCAAATCCCCCCCTTTAGAATCGAGCACTTCGTTGATTACTTTGTTGTAGAGGTAGAGCTGTTGGCTAAACATAGTAAACTCTGACCTGATTGCATCGGCAGGATAAATATCATCTGCCCATTTAAAGGCATTTTGATGGGTTAGCCTGGTATCCGATTCGAAATATGAAGCTGAGGCTGCAACTTCGTCGGACATCAATACAGTAGAAACGCTGGTAATTTCTGATAATGTACCTACATCATTGAGGATAAGGTCATAATCTGCCATTTTTTGGGCAATAAGATAGCCCTTCGGATCAATATCCAAGAACTTTTTCTTACAGGCGGCAAACAACAGGCCACAACACAGCAAGCAAATTATTTTATGATATTTAAAGCAGTTCATGTCGATGGTTAGAGATTTAGTGAAACGCCAAAAGCGATGGTATTCTGATTGGAGGGCATTTGACTCGAGGACGCGAGCCTTGCATCCTGAAATTCGGGATCTATTCCGTATTTATTGGCTTTCCAGAGCATTACGTTGGACAATTGGGCCTTCAGATTCAATCCGCCTATTTTCATTTTTCTAACTATTCTTTCGGGTACCTGATAGGATAAGGCAAGCTCTCTTAGCTTTACATAAGCCGCGCTCACTACATTTAGGTTGCCTCTGGTATAAAAATCGGTAAAGCGCCGGCTTGAAGAGAGGTTGCTATTGGCAATAAAAGCCGGAATATTGGTAAAGGACTCGTCGCCAGGCTGTTTCCAGCGATTGGCAAATTCTGCATGGAGGTTGCCAGCTTGGAGGTTTTGCTGCGAAATAAAACCCGCTCCAGTAAATACTTGATTCATGTCCCTGTACATGACATCGCCAAAGTTGTAGGCCAAGTTAAGATTGAGCGAAAAATTCCTGTACCTGAACATGTTGGCCAAGCCACCATTCCAAATCGGCTGTATGCTGCCCATATACAAAACATCTTCCGGCAATACATCTATATTTCTCTTGGTTAGTGCGCCATTGGCCAACCTAACCAGCGGATCGCCAAGCTGATCCAATCCGGCATAGTTGTAGGCATAGATGGCAGAGGCCGATTGGCCAATGGTATATAATGAACTTACTTGTTGCGTACCCGTAGTAATCGGGATAAGCAAAGCGCCAGCATTCAGTACCTTATTCTTGTTGTAGGATATAACCAAGCTGCTATGCCAAGCAAAATCCCTTCCTATGATATGGGTCGCATTGAGCGTAAGCTCTATGCCCCTGTTGTTCATTCGGCCTATATTGCCATTGATGGCGTCGGCGCCCACAATTGGGTTTATTGGCATCCTGCCTAACATACCGCTTGTTTTTTTGACATAGTAATCAAACGTTCCTGAAATACGGTGTTGCAGCAAGCCAAAATCAATACCCAAGTTGTAGTTTGCTGTATGTTCCCAAGTAAGTTTGGGGTTGCCCAAGGTAGATAAAACCAGCGCCTGTCCACCTGGCGCATTGCTCAACACCTTTGTTGCAAATACATCTTTTGAAGAAGAATAGCCTGGCTTAGGCGCATTTCCAGTAATGCCATAGGTGGCCCTGAGCAACAAAGTACTGATCCAATTGTGGGTCGATAGCCAAGATTCGGCGCCGATGTTCCATTTCAGGCCGGCACTCCATACAGGTCTTTGTTGCGCAGTACGGTCTGACCCAAACAAATTGCTTTGGTCGTTTCGCCAGCTGGCATTTACAATATATTTGCCTTTAAAAACATAACCTGCATTGGCATAATAGGAAAAGTACCTGGTACGCGGCACGCTTTCAAATTCTGAGAAATACATGTTAGGATCTAAAACAGATCCGCTTAAGCCTTTGCTCAATATAGGATTTTTCACGCCAGTAGAACTTAGGGTCTGGTAATCGACCATGGCATAAGTCTGCAGGCTCGGGTTGTAGCCCAAAACAGTACTTGTGGTATTCAAGGTAAGCTGCTCCTGCAATTCGTTGCCCAACAAAACAGTTAGCTGGTGCTGTTCCTTATTCCAACCGTGGCTATAATTCAATTGGTTCCTAATCACCCAGTTCTGCAAATCAATGCGGCTACTGGTGTATTGGCCACCAAAATTAGGCAAGTTATAGCTAACCGAACCGTCACTGTTTGCTACTGCAAAATTAACCGTATTTATCCTTTGCTGGTAATTGCTTTGATCAAGATATCTCCTGTAATTTCCTATACCTTTAATATAGCCGTAAAGACCTTCGAAATGCAGCCCTTTAATAAGCTCCATGTCTAGGCCGGCATTAAACCTTCCCTTAAAATCGTTGCCTTTGCTAAAGCCACTTTGCGCATCCTGCAGGGGATTATAATTGAGGCCAAGCTTGCTCTGGCTTTCAATCGATGGCCGTTGCGCTTCGCTCAAATAGCCGAGATAAGGCATAGCAAGGGCATTGCCGTTGGCATCTTGAAACAGCTGATAGGGCAGAAAACGATTGTCGACAGCCTTAAAATTGGCGGCAGCGGCTAACTGATAATTAAGGTCGGCTATCAGGTAAAGCTTTAAACGCTTGCCAATCCCGAAATCCTGCCGGGTATTGATCTTAAAAGCCTGGTTGCTTTCGCCGGGTGTATAGCTTTGGGTATTGGTGTAGGCAAGGGAGTTGTAAAATGTGTGCCTTTCGGTGCCGCCCGCAACAGCGAGACTGTGGTTCATTAAGATGGCTGGACGATACCAAACATCACCCATTTGGGCTACATTGCTGATTCTGGAAAGGCTATCCAACTTGGCATTGCCCTGCGCTGCACTGAGCACTCCCCTGTTCATATCATAGAGAATCTGCCTATCGGGCGAAATGCCAATAGTTACGGTGGGTTGGCGATACACCGTGGCATTGCTGTAGGGCCAATACACCGGGTCGAAGGTTTCTCTCGAAGCCTGTATGTACTGCGCACTGCTGAGTACCGGAAAATAATCGTATTGTGGCCTGCCCTGAAAATTCACAAAGAAATTATAATTGACCTTGGTTTTGCCGGCATCTCCTTTCTTGGTGGTGATTACAATAACCCCATTGGCTGCTCTCGAGCCCCAAATCGATGCGGCCGTAGCATCCTTAAGTACCGTAATGTTCGCTACGTCTTGCGGATTGATAGCCGAAATATTGCCAATATCCATGGCCAGACCATCAACCACAATCAATGGCGACCGGTTGGCGTTAAGCGTTGATAAGCCACGAACCAAAATGGTATTGCCCTCTTTGTTGGCCGCTGGCGAATTATTGACGACCATACCTGCTACCAAGCCATCGAGCCTTTGCAACACATTCATGGAAGATGTACGTGCAGCCATCAGCTCCAGGTTTGGGGTAGCAAACGAGCCGGCACTTCTCTCGCGTGTAAGCGTTTGATAGCCCGTATTGACCTCCACTTCTTTTAAATTGCCGGAAAGGACCAGCTTTAAGTCGGCCAGGTTTTCGGCAACCCTCACCGTCAATGGCTCGTAGCCTACATAAGTAATGTACAGCGATGTACTGTCGGCCAGGCCCTTTATTTGAAAACTGCCATCGGCAAGTGTCGTAGTCAGCACCTTGCGTAGCTTGCTTTCCTTTTCTGTTCCGGTAGGCAACAGGCTAATTGTCGCTCCTTCCAAGGGCTTGCCTTCTTCATCGAGCACACGGCCCTTGACGTCTATTCCTTTAAAATAGGCAACGATTTTGCCTAACAGACTTTTTTGCTTTACCGAAACCACAATCGAGTTGTTCTCAAATTCATATTGAAGTGGCTGATTTTCGAAAATCAGGTTGAGGGTTTCCCTTAAATCGCGGTCTTTCACTTCAATGGTAACCGGAACGGCCTTTTTTAACGCATTTTCGGTAAAAAGAAAGCCTACGCCAGTTTGCTGGCGCATTTTACGAAGTACTTTTTCCAATGCCGAATTGCGCTCATTGAGCGTAACTTTTTGGGCATAGCAAACCTTGAATAATAATGTAAATAGGATGATTAACAGTATTTTTTGTTGCTTCATATAAGACAAAAAACTAATTTACCGTTAATAAGAATTGCCTGGATTAACCCACATATTCCAGTTACAAGATAACCGATTTTTTTGGGTTGCCAACCATAAATGGAAAAAATACGGCTGACCAGAAATTAACGGCTTACCTGGATCGTTCTGCCTTTGATTTGGAACTTGATTGGCTTGGCTTTAGCAAGGATAGTCAGTACTTCATCCAATTTTTTTGTCCTTGAAATCTGACCGGTAAATGTTTCCTCCGACGGCGGATCTACAAAATCTATTTTTACATCGTACCATTTGGCCAACTTGGCCATAATTTGGGCAATAGTTTCGTTGTTAAAGTTAAAATAGCCGTCTCTCCAGGCCACTACATCTTCAACATCCACGCTATATACCTTTAGCTGGTTTCCCGCTATGGCCGCCTGTTCGCCTGGCTTGAGCAACCTGGTTAAAGACTGGCCATTATAGGCCAATGCCACCTTTACTTTTCCCTCTAGCAGCGTAGTTTTTGCCATTGTTTCGTCCTGGTAGTTTTGGATGTTGAAATGCGTACCCAGTACTTCTACGCTTTGCGAACGGCTGTTGACCACGAAGCTATGTTTTTCAGCTTTAGCTACCTCAAAATAGCCCTCTCCGCTAAATTCTACCCTCCTATCTCCATTAAACGTTGCAGGAAACCTGATGGAAGAAGAAGCATTGAGCCAAACCTTTGTGCCATCGGGCAAAACGAGCTGATAAGTACCGCCCTTAGGGGTACTCAATGTATATTCCTGCCCCAAATCGGCGGGATTGATACCTGAAAGTGATGTTCCGTTACTGTACAACAGTTTGTTTTCTTGCAGCATAATTCCGGTTTGGCTTTCACTTAGCGCAATACGTTTGTTGTTGGCCAGCGTTAGAAATGCCTTGTATCCACCAGTATTTATGCCGCTGCGTGCTACTTGGTCGGCCAACGAAAGTGCGGTTTTCTTTTGGTAGAAATAAAGGCCGAGCCCTAATACCATGGCTATGGTTGCAGCTATTCCAATTCTTGTCCACAGGCGTTTAAGCTTGGATTGCCTTTGTATCTGTCGGCTCGCTACGGCTGGATCATTAGGCTGAAAGATATGGTTAAGCGCCTGTTCTTGTTGCAGGGCCGTAAGCTCGACAGGTGCTACTTGGTAGAACGCTTCGGAAAGCGAATGCTTTATTTCTGCTTCAAATACCGGATCGTCGATATAGTCCCATAACTCGATTTTGTCTGCTTCAGTAATGGTTTGCTGCAAATAAAGTTCAATCAGTTCCTGAAGCCTAGCATTGGTTCTTTCCATATCTTTTTAGCCTAAAAAAGGCCTGTTCTTTTAACAAGAGCTAGGCAGGCCATCTAAAATTGCTGTTGGCTGCCAAGCCTTGAAGTAAAAGTAAGCTTTTAGAACATTTCTAGCGATATTTTTTTAACGTTCCGATTAGGCATCCAATTGTTTGTTAGCGATTGCCAGATAACAGCAATTTAAGTCCCAAGCCTATCATAACCACGCCTGCCACTTTTTCGAAACCTGATTTTAGCTTGTCGAACCGTGGATATTTAGCCATGCTGGCAAAACCAAAGGCTAGGATGCCAAACCAAATCAAATGGATAAACGCAATGGCCAACCCATAAAGCAGCTGCTGCCATAAAGGCGTTGCAGGGCTAACCAATTGGACAAAAATACTCACAATAAAAATAGTTGTTTTAGGGTTGGTTACATTACAGATAAAACCTTGGCGTAGCGCTTTTGCAGGCGATAAGGACTGAACAACTGCTTTTTCGCCACCAGGAGCAATTGCTTTTCCCTTTGTCCAGCTCATTTTGATGCCGATATAGATCAGGTATAAGGCACCAATGGTTTTGAGGATAGTAAAAAGCAAAACAGACTGCGAAATGAGATAGCCAATTCCTAAAATGGTATAGGCCACATGGATCAATACGGCCAAAGCAATGCCTGTGGCCGTGTACATGCCCACGCTGTGGCTATGCAATAAACTATTGCGGGTTACAACTACAAAATCTGGTCCCGGACTAATGGTGGCCAAAGTGGCAATGGTTAAAACTGTAAGCAGCTCTATCATGACTGTCTCTTATACACATCT
>NZ_JAELUC010000109.1 GCF_016429155.1 Pedobacter sp. ASV12
CCCCCCCCCCCCCCCCCCCCCCCCCCCCCCCCCCCCCCCCCCCCCCCCCCCCCTTTTAGATGTGTATAAGAGACAGGCTTTGGGCCAAGCTGTTTTTAAGGTTTTGCAACTGGCTTTTTTCGCTTTTAACCAAGAAGGTCTTGGCATATTTGTCCAGTAGCGAATCGATGCTTTGGTCTATGTTTTTGGACTGTTGCAGATCCATGGCCGTATGGCTAGCCAATAAGTGTCGTTTGGCATGTACCTTTTCGGCCACCATAAACAGGTCGGTAGCGGGTACCAAGCGGTCGTTGTACATCGAAACAAAGGAAGTCCCCATGTCCTTAATGCTCTTATCTTCCAATACCCTGATTAAAATGGTGCAGGCCATAATGCAGAAAAGCAACAGGGCAATCTTGGTTTTTTGTTTAAGCGAATAAGAAAATTTCATGGCTACCTGGTTAGTTGGGAATAGAAACAAAATAGCTAAAGATAGGCATTATTTGTGGCAAAATGGCTGGATGAAGAGAGGAGGCATAAAAAAAGCGGACATCCATCCGCTTTTTTACTTAACTAAACTAAAAACTAAACTAAATTTATGATGGATTATGAATTTTATAGGGAAACTAAATCAGCGGTTTCAATATCGTTGAGTGTGGCAACAGTTTTGGCCACCACTACATTTTGCGATTGAATGCTGGTGCTTTCGGCAGCAAACTGATCTAGGTTTACCTTAGCCACGCTACCCATTGTAGCATTGTAGGCCGAAGTTGAACCAGCCAAGGTTAGGTTGGCTTGTCCGCTCAAGTTGCTGTTCAGGTTGATGGTGTTGGTATTTAAATTGGCAGCCGCATTGTCTTTTAGGTTAACCTCTAAGCTCAAGGTATTGAATTTGCCATAGGTGCTCACTTTTGCGTTATCAGAAGCTGTAATCGTCGACAAATTGCTTACATAAACCACAACAGTTAAGGTTTCTTTGTTGAAGGAGCTGATGCGCAGCTCGCCATCTTGTTGTTGTACCAATGCATTTTTTGCATAGTAGTTGTCGTATACCTTTACGCTTTCGTTAGGGCTTTGCACCAGGATTACTTCTACGTTGCCAGATACGTTGATTTTGTTTACTTTTTTAACTTCCGATAATACGGTAATGGTATTGTTGTCGGCAGCTTTAACGGTTGAAGCAACTGTTGCTGATAATACGGTGGTTAAAGCAATGGCGAATAAAGTTTTGATAGCAGTTTTCATATTCTTATTTTTTTAAAATCGTTGTTGATATAATTGTTAATTTTTGGGTTTTTTGAACCGCCCCTATCAGGCTGGTTTCGTAAATAAGACTGCAAGAATTTAAAAAGGTTGCACCAGAAATGCCCGTATTATACCAGCGAGGGGTAACTCTCGACGAACGCCTGTAATTTTTCGACCAACAGGCATTAAATTTTTCGGCGAAAAGAGGGGGAGGAGAGATAAACGCTCTCAGAATTGTCAGCGAAATGTCTTTAATAATCAGCCGATTAGCCCAGAAGTGTTTAAGTAATCAGCTTTTAGGGAGCTAAAGAAAGGAGATGTTAAGCATTTTGTCACGGTAAAGAATCAGCTAAGCTCATGGTCAATTGACAAAGTTGGAGGTGTTTTTGGATTTGAAAAAAGAAAAGCCCAAATTTATCGAAACCAACAATCCCTTTGGCATGTCAAATTTCAAGCGTCGCGATTTTTTAAAGCTCTCCAGCCTTTCGGCTTTGCCCTTGCTGGCTCCGGCCATCCCTTTTCAGGCAATAGCCTCAACCCCTCAGCGGTTTTCTAAGGATTCGGAAGCGGTTTACTTCATCAACGACGGTATTTTTTATCGGCCCGAAGACCTGATCGCCAAATTGCAGGAAATCAATAGTACCAATCCCATTGAAAGAGATAGCTATGCCGAAGGCGGTACGATAGACAAGCTGCTAAAGAAATTTATAGCCATTACCGGAAAAGAGGCCGCTGTATACCTGCCTAGTGGAACCTTGGCCAACCAATTGGCCATTAGCGTGCTCTGTGGCCAAAACACCAAGGCTTTTGTACAAGAAACCAGTCATGTTTACCGTGATGAGGGCGATGCTGCGCAAACCCTTTTCAACAAAAGACTCATCCCCTTGGCCAAAGAAAGGGCCTATTTTACGTTAGAAGAACTTCAGCAGTCCATTGCCTACCATAAGCAGGGCGAATATTTTGTGGGCGGTGTAGGGGCGGTATCGATAGAAACGCCGGTGAGAAGATGCGAAGGCCAGCTTTTTCCTTTGGAAGAGATCAAACGGATTTCGGCCTATTGCAAAGAACAAGGCTATAAAATGCATTTGGACGGAGCAAGACTGCACATGGCCACGGCTTTTACCAACTCGACAGTAAAGGAGTACGCATCTTACTTTGATACGGTTTACCTCTGCCTCTACAAATACCTGGGCGCTACGGGAGGCGCGGTTTTGTGTGGTGATAAAGCCCTGATAAACCAAATGCACCACCTGATTAAAATTCATGGTGGCGGTGTTTTTACCAATTGGCCAAGCGCCGCCATTGCCTTGCACCATTTAAATACCATCGACGAGGACATGCAGCAAATCAAGGCAAAGGCCAAAGAACTGTTTGTCTTGCTCAACAACCTGAAGGGAATAAAAGTAAATGCGCTGACCAACGGAACAAATCTTTTTAACGTAAGCCTAGACAAGGGGATTGATGCAGAGAAACTAAACAAGCGGCTGCGGACGGAGCATAATATTGTATTTGGCATGCCTAAAGAAGATGGCCAGGTCAAGATCAAAATCAATCTAACGCTGCTGAGGAGAAGCAACCAGCTGATCTTCGAATCATTTAAGGAAGCCCTCGCATTTGCCAAAGCCTAAAATGGTTTAATTATCGCCCTGTTTAAACCTTAATGTAAAAAATACAGTCCTAAAAAGCATAAATTCAGATTTAGATTTTACATTTGCACATTATTTAGAATTAAACTTAATAACGATATGAAAGTATTTGCCTCTCTTTGCATGGCTTTTTTGATGATTGGCGGACAGCCTCTTACCAAAGGCCCTAAAAAAAACAACCAGCAGCTGTATGTTTCGCATTACGAAAATGTATTGGGAACATCTTTAGAATTTAAGATGACCAGCACTTCGGAAGCTGAAGCCGAGAAAGCCGAAACCGCGGCCTTAGCCGAAATCAACCGCCTTTCGGCTATTTTTAGTGCGTATGATGCAAAAAGTGAATTCAGCCAATGGATGAAACAGGACCTGAACAAGCCCATAAAAGTTTCGAAAGAGCTTTTTGACATGTTGAGCTTGTTTGCCGACTGGAAATCGCGTACCAACGGGGCCCTTGATGCTTCGGCGGCTGTAGCTGGCAAATTGTGGAGCGATGCGGCTAAAAAACAGCAGTTGCCTAGCAAAGCCGAAATCGGCGCGGCGGTGGCGGCCATGCAACAGGCTCATTATACACTTGATGCCAAAAACCTAACGGCCACACGGTTGAGCAATGTGCCTTTAGTGATGAATACCTTTGCCAAAAGCTACATCATTAATTTGGCTTGCGATGCCGCCCTGGCTGGAGCCAAAGTTGATGCCGTTGTGGTAAACATTGGTGGCGATTTGGTAATTAAAGGCGATGTAAAAGACCATGTAAATGTAACCAACCCCTTGGCCAACGCCGAAAACGACGCCCCTTTAGCCCATTTGTTGGTTAGCAACAGGGCCGTAGCTACCAGTGGTAATTACCGCAGAGGCGAGCAGATTGGCAAGCACTGGTACTCGCATATTGTTGACCCGCGTACAGGCAAACCGGTTGAAGGGGTAATCAGCGCTACCGTTATCGCGCCTAACGCAACAGATGCCGGCGCCTTGGCAACCGCATTTAACGTGTTGTCGGTTAAAGAAAGCGAGGCCTTGGCCAGAACCGTAAAGGATGCAGAGTATCTGATCATCACCAGAGATGGCAAACGCATAGAAAGCGAGGGTTGGGCTGCTTTGGTTGATCCAACGGTTAAAGCCAGCAAAACCAATAACGTAACTCCGGTTGCTTATGGAAAAGACAAGCCATGGGATCCAAGTTATGAATTGGCTATCAATTTCGAGTTTAATGCCATCCAAGGCAACAGCCATAGGCCATTTGCCGCTATTTGGGTTGAGAATGAGAAAAAAGAGGCGGTTCGCAATTTGGCTTTATGGTATAACAAAACCAAATGGGTACCTGATTTAAAAAACTGGTACCGCATTAACGGCGAAAGCTTTAAAGCCGACAAGGCCAATTTTGCTTCGGTAACCGGCGCCACCCGCTCTCCAGGCAAATACACCATTAAATGGGACGGTAAAGACGACAAAGGCAACTATGTAGCGCAAGGCAAGTACACCATCATTATCGAAACCTCTAAAGAACACGGTACAGACGAGATCCTTCGTCAGCCAATGGAATTAAAGAAAGCCGCCAAGAAAGCCACGGCAGAAGGCAATGTTGAAATCTCAAACGTAACTTTTGACTTCTACAAAAAATAATCCAACGCCAAGGGCGCTGACTTCCAAGAAGACGGTTGCCCAAAAATCGGGGAAAAGTGCAAAAAAGGATGTAGCCAAGCTTTCGCGCTGGCTGCATATCTACCTTTCGATGGTCAGTTTTGCCATCGTGCTTTTCTTTGCCGTAACTGGTTTAACGCTGAACCATCCCAGTTGGCTTGGTGGCGATAAGCAAATTGAAAGCAAGCTGAAAGGTAAACTGGATGCAAAATGGGTCAATAACCCTGATACCAACAAGGTGGCCAGGCTCGAAATCGTAGAGTGGATGCGCAACAAACACCAGGTAAAAGGTGCAGTAAGCGAATTCAGGATCGACGATTCGGAGGTAACGGTTACGTTTAAGGGCCCCGCCTATTCGGCCGATGCCTTTATTGATCGTGAAAAGGGCACTTACGAGCTTTCAGAAATCAAGATGGGTATCGTGGCCATTATGAACGATTTGCACAAAGGCCGTGACTCGGGAACGGGCTGGGGCTGGGTAATCGATATTTCGGCGGTTTTTTTAACGCTGGTTTCGTTAACCGGACTTATCCTGATGCTGTTCTTGAAAAAGAAACGGGTTTCTGGCCTGGTTTCGGCCATCATTGGCCTGTTGTTGTGCTACCTGCTTTATGTTTGGCTGGTGCCTTAAGAGGTTGAAAGTAAGAAGGCTAAAGGGCTTGAGCGACTTGCGAGGTATTCAAAACTTCGCAAGTCCTTTTTGTTTTAAGGCCTTTTGGCCAAGTACTCGTCTTCTTTGGCCGTCATTAATGTTTTGGCGGCTTTTGTTTTGTCTTTATAGCCCAAAAGATGCAAAGTTCCATGTATCATTACCCGGCAAAGCTCATCTACTACATTGGCGTTAAAAGCCAATGCATTTTCGCGGATTCGTTCCAAGCTGATGAAGATGTCGCCAACAATCGTTTTTAAGGCCTCTGAGTTGTCGAAAGTAATCACGTCGGTATAATCGTCATGCCGAAGGTAATCTTGGTTTATACGCAGCAAATACGCGTCAGAACACAAAATAAAATTGAGCTCCTCCAATTGATAGCCTTCTTTCACAATAGTGGCTTCAATCCATTGCCTAATCAGGGTCTTCTGTTTAAGGGTATACGTGATGTCTTCGGTAAAGAAATTGATTTTTGCCATTTGCTCTTGTCTTGATGCTCGCCATTGCAAAATGAGCACTTTGCTCACTTCGGGATTGCATTGACGATAATTATTTCGGCGAATTTAGCAATTTAAAATATTCCGCAATCTTGTTTTTGTAGTAGTAGTTCAAGCTTGGCGGCAATTTTTGGATCAGTTCGGTTTCGCTTTGCTGCTGCTTTTTGAACTTGTCCATCATCTGTTTGTACGACGGCGGGAAATCCTTGCCAGCATTGCTTTCCCGCTTCGAATCCTCATCCTGTTCGCGTTGCGCTTTTTGGGCATCGAGCAGTTTAACCGTCAGGTTCTTCTGCCTGTTCATGGTTTCTTCGGTTATTTGCTTATTTACCAAATCCGATTCGGTTTTTTTCATGTCCTGCACCATTTGGTTCAGATTGCCCATGCTGCCTTTGCCATCCTTGTTTTCTTCTTTGTTTATTTTTTGCAGGGCTTCCCTAATCATTTGCTGTTGTTGGGCCATGCGGGCATATTCTTCACTTTGTTGGCCCTTGGGCACGGTACCCATATTGCCTTCGCGTTTCATTTTTTCGCGGGCATTCTGCATTCTCTTGTTCAACTCGTCCTGCATTTGTTGCAGCTGTTGCATGCTTTGCTTGCCTTTGCCGCCAGATTTTCCGTTCTTTTTGGCATTTTGAAGCTGGTCTAAGGCTTCGTTAAGCATAAGCGCCAAGTTGTTGAGCGAAGTCATGGCAAACTGCTGCGAGCGATTGGCCTCGGGCGTACGCCTGTCGCCCAAATATTCGAGCGCCTTGCCGATGTTGAAGTTGATTTTGTCGACCTCGGCATTTACCACGCTTTCAATCTGCGGTACGCGCTTGCTGAGCGAATGCAAACTGTCGGCAATGGTTTTCATGTTGTCTTTAATCGTATTCTGCTGCTGTACATTGGTGGTGTACGAAGGATCGTTGCTATTCATCCGCCTCAAGGCCAGCATCACTTTTTCCTGTTCAAAAGAAGTGTTAAGCAGGTTTTCCAGTAGTTTACGCAATTCCTGGGCATTCACTTTCGATTCCTTTTCTTCGCCCTGTTGCTGGTCTTCTTTCATTTGCTGGGCCAGTTGCTGCATTTGCTCGGCCGCCTGTTTTTGGCTGTCGGAAGCTTTTTGGCGGTTGTTTTTGTTCAGTTGCTCTTGGCTGTCTTGTTGTTGCTGCTCAATCTGTTTGGTTTCCTTTTCGGGATTTTTAAAGTTGTTGGGCTTGTCGAGCTGCTCGTTTTTGGTGGCCAAGTCTTTCAGTTCTTTTTGAAGGTCTTTAAAATCTTTATTCAATTGGTCTTGCTTGTCTTTAACATCGTTGAGCGAACTGTTTTTATCCTTGCTTTGCTGGCTCAGTTCCTTTTGGTCTTTGGCCATTTCGTTTAAGCGGTCTATTTTGTTCTGCAAGTTCTGCTCAAACTCCAGTTGCTTGTAAAGTTCCAAAATGCGGTCGAGCTCGTTTTTGAGGGTTTTGTTGTCCATTTGCATTTTCGAAAGCTCGTCACGGGTCAGGTCCTTGTTGTTCATTTCCATCAGCTGCTGCAGTTTTTGCAATAGTTCTTTGGTCTTCTCATCGAGCACGTTGTTGAAGAGGTTGTCTATCTGCTTTTGCTTTTCCTTCAGCTCTTCGTTCAAGGCATTATTTTCCTGTTTTTCGAAAGTGTTTTTCTGGTTCTGCTGCTTGATATCCTTTACGGCTTCCTCCAGTTGTTTTTGCTTGTCGAGCAATTGTTCGATCTGCTTTTTGTCTTCAAAAGAAAGCTGTTTTTTATCGAGCAGGTTCTGGCTCAGTTTTTTGCTGTCTTTTTCGATGGTATTGGCCAGCTTGATGGTCGATTCCATTTTTTGCTTGAGCGTTTCACTGCCTTTGGCCAGTTTTTCGGCCAGTTGTTGCTGGGTAGGCACCTGGTAGGTTTTGATCTCCGATTTGGAAACCTTTGCGCCGTTTACGCCATCATTATCGGCAACTTCAAAGTGGTATTCGATAAGCTGCCCTGGTTTGGTGTTGCTATCGTTCAAATTCCACAGGTAAAAAAAGGCGTTTTCCGTTTGGTTGTTTTTGATGGTAATCGCTTTGCTTTGCTCGCTCACGGTTTTGCCGTTTTCCTTAATGCTATATTTGAATTTAAGCGACGAAAAACCATAATCATCGGCAATGCTGCCCGAAAAATAAAGCGCCTTGCTGCTCAGCGAATCCGGGGTTTCGACAACCGAAATGCTCGGAAACTGATCGGCAATTACGTTGATTTGGTGACTAAGCGAATCGCTGTTGCTGACAAAGGCATTTTTGGGCACTACACGGTAAGCGCTGTTTTTGCGGATTACCGAGGCAAAGCTGGCCGCATTATCGTTTACCTTGAGGTTAAAGACCTGGTTTTGCAACATGAAAGAAAGTTCGTCGCTGTTTTCGGTATGCAGCTGCCAAATCACTTTGGTGCCTTCGGGAATGAGCATGTCGCCTACATTGTTCAGGGTTTCGTTTTTGCGTTGCAGGTAGGCCGGATAAAGCAACTGGGCGCTCATTTGGAGCAATGATGGACGAGGCCTGACTTCGATCACGAAGGTAGCCGAGTTAAAACCACCGCCAAAAAAGCGCAAAGATTTGTTTTTTTGCAGGTTTTTAAAGGTGTAGCTGAAATGGCTGATGTTTTCTTTTTCCAGTTTATAGGTGTTGGGCCCGTCTTCGATGTAAACATCTTGCGGAAATTCGTCGCCTTTAAGCTCGAGCTGCACCTTAAAATCATCGCCTTGCGTAGCGGTAAGGCTTTTGTTGGCCACTACAAAATCAAAAGGTGCTTTGGGCAAAATTTCCTGGTTGTAGCGGATAAAGCTATCGGTTCCTTCGCGCAGTACGGCCGGCGCAATGAGGCCGATGGCCATGATGATGCCCAAAGGAACCAGAATGTATTTGATGTGTCTTTTGTTTTCGCCCAGGTTAATGGCGCTGGCAAAGGGAATAGGCCTAAGGGTGTTTATCTTTTGGTCAATTCCGGCCAAGATCAATTGGCTTTGCTGTGGCGAAGTATCGGCGAGCGCCTTGAGTTGCAAAGTATTGAGCAGGCGGTCTTTTACGTTAAAAAAATGATTGCCAATGAGGCCGGCGGCTTGTTCTAGGCTTAGGGTTTTGCCCAGCTTCAGGTAAGCCAGTGCCGGTTTCACAATCCAAAAGCCAATAATGGCCAAGGCAACCAACACAAAAGAAAAGAAGAGCGCCGTTTTGGCACCAACACCAGGGTGGGCATAGTAAACCAACACAAACAGCATCAGGTAAAGCCCCAAAATGCTGGCCGCCGCATAAATGCTTCCACGCAAAAGCTGATTGAGGTAAAACTTGCGCGTAAACTCATTGATCTTGTCGATCAGCAGATCGTAGCTGGTGCCCATATCGTTGTTAACGAAAATTAAGGTAAAAAATGTGTGCTGGTTGGCCAATAATTGCCCTAATTTAATAGTTTTAAAATTGACAGGGATAAGTTAACAAAAAATCAATACAATTTTGGTCTCAAATCTCTACTTTTAGTCGATTAAACTACACAAATGAAACGATTTACAACTGTAATTTTGCTGAGCGCCATGATTTCAACACAGGCCATCGCCCAAAAGGCCATCACCAGCTGGAACAAAAACCAGGTAATCGCCCATCGTGGCGCCTGGAAGAAGAACGGCCTGCCCGAAAACTCTATTTCTTCGCTTAAAGAAGCCATCCGGATCCAATGTTTTGGTTCCGAGTTTGATGTGCACATGACCCTAGACAGCGTAATGGTTGTCAACCACGACCCTAATTTTTTGGGTATGCCGATTTCAAAATCTACTTATGCGCAATTGCTGAGCAAGAAGCTTTCCAACGGCGAATCAATCCCTACCTTGGAGAATTACCTCAAAGTGGGAATGGCCCAAAAGAAAACCAAGCTTATTCTAGAAATTAAACCACAGAATATGGGCAAAGAGCGCGATATGTTTTTGACCGAAAGCGCCCTGCAACTCATTAAAAAACTAAAAGCCGAAGCCTGGGTCTGTCTCTTATACACATCTGACGCTGCCGACGAACCACGACAAAAAAAGTGGTGGGGGGGGGGGGGGGGGGGGGGGGGGGGGGGGGGGGGGGGGGGGGGGGGGGGGGGGGGGGGGGGGGGGGGGGGGGGGGGGGGGGGGGGGGGGGGGGGGGGGGGGGGGGGGGGGG
>NZ_JAELUC010000010.1 GCF_016429155.1 Pedobacter sp. ASV12
CCCCCCCCCCCCCCCCTTTTTCACCCCCCCCCCCCCCCCCCATACCTACACATGTCGTGGTTCGTCGGCAGCGTCAGATGTGTATAAGAGACAGAGACTATTGGGATCATTTATTGGAACTTGAAAGAAGACGCAAATTTTAGTGGTAAAATTGATGCTTTTCAAGTTAGTTGCGACTACTAACGTTGTCCAGCAACGCTTCTAGCTCTATTAGATGTTTCGAAGCAGGTAGGCGCTTTCCACTTTCCCATTCTGTGACAGTTGATTGGTCAACTTTCAATAGGTTTGCGAGCATAGAGGAAGTGGTTCCCGTTCTATACCGGTATGCTTTTATCTTACCAGAAAGTGTTGATTCATCAAAGTCTAATGGGTTATAACCCAAAAAGTCGATAATTTTTGGAAAGAATTTGATTTGTGGATTGCTTCTATTGTTTTCCCAATAGGTAATACAGTCTATACTTACATCAAACCTCTCAGCAACATCACTCTGCAACAACTTTAGTTCCATCCTTTTCTTACGGATATGCTCGCCAATTGTAACCGGCGAACTAGGATAAGAAAATGGCAAGGGCTTATCTACTTGCTTAACATATTTAAAACAAGGCAACGCATGTATGTCCTTGTGGCTTTTTCAATCATCCAGATAAGGAATGCTTATGTGCTCCGGGTGTGGTACAGAAATACCTGAGCAAGATTTCCGGTCCTTTGTTAGACCGCATCGATTTACATGTGGAGGTAACCCCGGTTAATTTTGAGCAACTTGCTTCCAATAGAAAAACCGAAAAAAGCGAACAGATCAGGTCACGCGTAATCAACGCAAGAACCATCCAGGGCGAACGCTTTAAAAACCAGGAAAATCTGCATGCCAATGCACAAATGAGCTCGAACATGGTGCGGCAAATTTGTGTGATAGACGAAACCGGGCAAAACCTCATTAAAATGGCGATGGAAAAACTGGGGCTTTCGGCGAGGGCCTACGATCGTATTTTGAAGGTGGCCAGAACCATCGCCGATTTAGACGAAAGCGAACAGATCAACACTCAACATCTCGCCGAAGCCATCCATTACAGAAGCCTGGATAGAGAAACCTGGGCGGGATGAGTCAAGATGCTTTATTTTTTACTTATGCCGCTTTTTGACAAGACTTGACGAGGCGGTATTTGTAATGTTCATGGCAGGTTTGGCAACGGGTCTTCTCAAGGCCGAAAGCGCTTTGTCGTTGCAACATGATTTACCTTTGCTTAAACAGGCTTCCTTTTTAACGGGAGTGGCTTTTGGAGCCTTGGTTTGCGCCTGGGCAACAAAACCTACGGCCGTCAGTAACAAAGCTAGGGCTAATTTTTTCATCGGGTTAGGTTTAGCTAAGTTCGGCTAATACGGTAATACCGCCTTTTACCACTTGATCCAGCTGCAGGTTTACCTTGGTGCCAATAGGCAGGAAAATGTCGACCCTAGAACCAAATTTGATAAAGCCAAACTGCTCGTTTTGCACCACTTGATCGCCTTCTTTCACATACCATACAATGCGTCGGGCCAATGCGCCTGCAATTTGCCTAAACAATACCGGGGTGCCGTTTTTATGTTCAACCACTACGGTGGTTCTTTCGTTTTCGGTACTCGATTTGGGGTTCCAGGCGGCTAAATATTTGCCCGGATGGTATTTGAAAAACTTCACAACGCCCGAAATCGGGTTGCGGTTAATGTGTACGTTTACCGGCGACATGAAAATAGAAACCTGCAGGCGTTTGTCTTTGAAATATTCGCCTTCTTCGGTCTCCTCAATAACCACTACTTTACCATCGGCAGGGCATATCACCAGGTTTTCGCCATTCGTAAACGTTCTTTTAGGGTTCCTAAAAAACTGCAGAACGATAATGAAGAGGGCAAAAGACACGATGTAAATCAGCCAGCGAAGCCAGGTTAAATCGGCAAATTTATAGTCAACAAAGGCGTTGAGCAAAAAGATAAACAGAACAGTTAACGCAATGCTGGTATAGCCTTCTTTGTGTATGGTCATTGTTTTGGGGTTTAATATGGCAAAATTCGGAAAAAAAGCGGGAATTTACGAATTACGATTTTAGATTTACGATTTAAGTGGTCCAGCATACACGATCTACGATCGAAAATCTACAATCGCCAATCTATATGGCTCTATAAATGTCTTTCAGGTTTCGGCCAAGCCCATCGTAATCGAGCCCATAACCCACTACAAATTCGTTGGGTATTTCGAAACCCACGTATTTCAGTTCTGCTATGGGGGCTTTGAGTGCCGCAGGCTTAAGCAACAGGCTACAGATACTTACCGATGCTGGCTTTTGTGCGTAAACCTTCTCCAGGATGTACTGCAGCGTTAATCCGGTATCAACAATATCTTCTACCAAAATAACATCGCGGTTTTCCAAGTCGCTGGGCAGGCCAAAGGTTTCCTTGATCTTTCCGCTGCTTTCGGTTCCATGGTAAGAAGCTACGCGGATAAAATTGACCTCGCAGGCAATATCGATTTCTTTCAGCAGATCGGCCATAAACAAAAAACTGCCATTGAGCACGCCTATAAAAACCGGACAGCGGTTTTCGTAATCCAGGTTCAGCTGTATGCCAATGAGGCGGGTCCGTTTGCCAATGGCATCGTTTTCGAGAAAGATTTCGAAGTCTTTGTTGTTTACTTGTATTTTATTCATCTGGGTTTAAGAAGCGCCATTTTCTTTGGCCTTTTCCTGCTCGCGCTCCTTTCGGCGCTGTTCACGACGTTCTTGGCGCAATTGTTTTTTGGTTTTAACGGTATCGGGTCTAATCATGGCTTTATTGTTCGCCGCGGTATCTTTTTTGGCCGAATTGCCACCAAACAAACGGTCGAACAAGCTTTTGCCTTTGTCTTGCATGGCGGCCGGCGGTAACATGCCGTCTTCGTCGGCATCAACAGCAGTGGTATCAACAACCGTCGAATCAGGCAGCAAATACTGCCTTAAGCCCTCACGCAGGCGAACGTTGTAAAAACCGTAACCGCTAGTATCGGCTGGCGTTAGCCCTCTTCTGGCCATGGTGCCTCCAATAAAGTTAAAATAAGGTAGCAAATAGCCTTTTAAGCTTCCGTCGCTCATAAACTTATACAAAGCTACTTTGGGCTTCGGCACAATATTGGCCAGGAAAATGCCTTCGCCTATGCTAAGTTCTGCAGGAGTCTTGCCAAAATAATGCCTCGAAGCTTCGCCAATTCCATACACGTTTTGGCCCATTTCGATAATGTTGAAATAAACCTCGAGCATGCGCTGCTTGCTCACCAGCTTGTTGTTTTCAATCAGCCAAACAATTAAAATCTCTTCCGCTTTGCGGGCCAATGTTTTTTGCCTGCTCAAGAAAACGTTTTTCACCAATTGCATAGAAATGGTGCTGCCACCGCGTTTAAAGCGCTTTTCCTTAAAGTTTACAGCGATGGATTTGCGGATGGATTCTTCCACAAAGCCATGGTGCCTAAAAAACGACGGGTCTTCTGAAGTAAGCAAGGCATTTTTGAAATTGGGCGAAATCTCATCCAGCCGTGTAAAATTGGGGTTAGACGGGCCAATGGTAATGTTGCGCATCGGCTTGCCGTATTCGTAAGGGGTGTACACAAAATCGCTGTTGATTTTCTGCAGATCGGTTTTGCCCCATTTCACGATTTTAAAATTGGTTGGGGTTAGCGTAGAGTTGAACTTTACGCTGTCTGGAATAGCGGTATCGAGGTAAAAATCGAGGTTGTAGCGCAATTTGCCTTGCACCTGCATGCCCTCTAGCGATTCGAACAATCCCAATGGAAAAGAATCGAAAATAGCCTGGGCATCCTGTTCTTCGGCCTTGAGCTTCATCTCGTAAATTTTGTTGGGCGACAAGGTGTATTTGAGAAAAGGATGGATGGAGGCCTTTTTCAGGTAAACTGTAGAAGTGCTATCCAGGCAAAGGAAGTTGTCGCCAATCAGCATATCGGCATCAATTTTGGCATCAGGCACGATAATGTCGGCCGAGGAAATGCGTTTTTGGTTGATCAGTAGGTTTTTGACACTCCAAGATCCGGATATTTTGTAGTCGCCACCGCTAAAATCGGCTTCCTTCATCTCGGTCCTTACGGTATCGAAGTTGATTTTGGTACTCAGTTTTCGTTCAATGTAAGGCAGTTCTACTTTTTTGCCATCGGCATAAAGCATAATGTTGAGGCGTTTTCTGCTGGGGTTCAGTTTGCCGTTGATGTGCCAGGTAGCCGCCGTATCGTTTACGGTAATGTTCGATTTGAGCTCGCCACCATCTATGGTAGCCGAAGTGGTAAGGAATTTGAGTGTAGCGGTATCGTTGTCGTTCAGCTGCATCATCAGGTTCTTCAGCTGCATGTCGTCGGGAATTTTATAGAAGACCTCGTTTAGCAGGTTGCTGGCCAAATCGCTGAGGGCTACTTTATTCGAGTTGCTGGTACTGTCCTTCTTTTTTCTTTTCAGGATGAAATCGAGGTTGGTAAGCGAATCCTTGAGCACCACATTGAGCTTGCCTTCGCTGAGGTTGATTTCAGACAGCTTTACGTTGCCAAAAATAAGGGGAAAGAGCTTCACGCCCACTGTAATATCGTTAATGGTGGCCAAGGTGTCGCGGTCTTTGGGCACTACCGAAATGTGCTGCATGCGTACGGCACTTAGGCCACTAAAGCCTGCCGATCCGATTTTGATTTCCAGTCCGTAGTCCTTATCCGCTTTGGCAATGGCCTTGGCCATCATTTTTTTGAGCAACGCCTCACGCTTGCCATAGGCCACCGCACCCAATGCAACAAGAACCAATGCAAAAACACCCAAAACCCAGGCGCCAATCTTGATATATTTTTTAGGAATTCTAATTTGAGGGAATTGCATAAACTAATGTAGAAATTATTGTTAAACAAACGCCTTGGGCAAATGTTTATTTCGTGTTAAAATTACAACAAAAAGGCCTATCACAAATTATTTATGCCTATGTTTTGTTAATTTTGGGGATGATAATTACCAATGAGCAGGTTTTAGCCGCTTTACGACATGTAGAGGACCCCGACCTGAAAAAGGACCTGGTTACGTTGCACATGATCAAAGACCTGAAAATCGAAGGTCAAACCATAGGCTTTACGTTAGAGCTGACTACCCCGGCCTGTCCGATGAAAGACATGCTGAAAAATGCCTGTATCAATGCCATTAAACATTTTGTTACGCCCGATGCCGAAATCAATATCAACATTACGGCCCGGGTAACCAAACCTTTAGATACCACGCAATTGAACGCCATTAAAAATATCATTTTGGTTTCGTCGGGCAAAGGCGGCGTCGGCAAATCAACCGTGGCCAGCAATTTGGCAGTTACCTTAGCCAAAGACGGTGCCAAGGTTGGACTGATTGATGCTGATATTTACGGGCCTTCGGTGCCGATTATGTTCGGGCTGGTTGGAGCCAAGCCAAGCGCACGGGAAGCCGAAAATGGCAAGACTTTGATTTTACCGATCGAAAAATATGGCATCAAGTTGCTTTCTTTGGGTTTTTTTGCCGATCCAGACCAGCCGGTGCCATGGCGCGGGCCAATGGCTTCCAATGCCATTAAGCAGCTGTTTAACGATGCCGATTGGGGCGAATTGGACTACCTGATTGTAGATTTACCTCCAGGAACCGGCGATATCCACATTACCATCAGCCAAAGCTTCCCGATAGCGGGTGCCGTTATTGTAACTACGCCACAACAGGTAGCCCTAGCCGACACCCGAAAAGGGCTGGCCATGTTCAGGATGCCTGGCATTAACATCCCGGTATTGGGGGTTATCGAGAACATGTCGTACTTTACACCGGCAGAGCTTCCTGAGAACAAATACTACATTTTTGGAAAAGATGGTGGCAAAGCATTGGCCGAACAGTACGGAGTACCTTTCTTGGGCGAAATTCCGTTGGTGCAAAGCGTAGCGGCTGCCGGCGATAACGGCGAACCGATAGCTACAGACCCGCAAAGCCCAGTAGCTTTGGCCTTTAGCGAAATTGCAGGCAAAATGGCACAGCAGGTTTCTATACACAACGTACAAGCGGCGAATTGCTAAAAATTTACTATTTTTATACTTTAAAAAATATAAGATGAGTTTAACGGAACAAGTAGAGCAAGCATTAGAAACCATTAGGCCTTATTTAATCGCCGATGGAGGAAATGTTGCCTTAGAAGAGATTACGCCGGAACATGTCGTAAAATTGAGGTTGTTGGGCAATTGCAGCTCCTGCAAAATGAGTTTTATGACCATGAAAGCCGGCATTGAGCAAGCGATCATGAAAGCCGTGCCAGAAATTAAAAGTGTTGTGGCTATTGATTTGGCCGAACAGGAATAGTTTTTTAACACATTTTAACTAGCCAATAAGCCTTTTACACGTATTTTTGTAAAATGAAGTACTGTCTAACCATCATATTATTGCTGTTTTCGGCCGTTGTTTTTGCGCAAGACGGAGGCAAAAGCAATAAACTGGTGCAGTTTTCGGGCATTATTACCGAGGCTGACAGCAATTCTGTTGTACCTTATGTGACCATTACCAACCTGAGCAACAAAGAGCAGAAATATGCTGCTAATTACCAGGGCTATTTTTCTTTTATTGTCCATCCAGGCGATACTTTGCTGTTTTCGGCCGTAGGCTTTACCAGCAAGACCTTTGTGTTGCCTACCGAAATAGCCGATCATAAATACACGGCGATGATTAAGATGAAATCGGAAATTGTGTATTTAAAAACCGTACGTGTAAACCCATGGGCTACGGTAGAAGAATTTACCAAAGACTTTCTGTCTATGAAGGTAGCCGATGACGATATGGCTATTGCCAAGAAAAACCTGTCGAGGACCAGCATTAGGGGCATGACCCTTACTTTGCCAAGAGATGCACAGGAAGTTAGCAACAGTAACTACCGCTACAACTTCGACCGCATGGTGAATGCCAACATGCGCCAAACCAATCCACTGCTTAATCCTTTTGCCTGGGGCAGGCTCATGCAGGAAATCTTTGCCGGCGACAAGGCGCGCAGCGAAGATAAATAAACGCATTTTTTTATGGTGATGATTAGTCCCACCTTGCCAAGAAGGAGAATGGCTGCTTGCTAGGCGCGAGCCCAAAGCTTACTAAAACCTTGATGGCCTGTGTTAGGCACTTCTTTACTGGCGCAATGCCGACTTAGCTACCGATTAAGCTCTACCTTTTCTTGCTTTGCTTAGGGAAACGCATTTTATAGTCGGTACGCACGTTGCCTTTCGAAATGTTTTCCAGCTTGCTTTTTAACAACTGTTTGCGCAACAAGCTCAACTTATCGGTAAACAGCTTACCTTCAATATGGTCGTATTCGTGCTGGATTACGCGAGCTGGAAATCCGCCTACTTCTTCTTCGTGCAACTGCCAGTTTTCGTCGTAGTAACGGATCAGGATGTTAGGTTTGCGCATCACGTCTTCCCTGATTTCGGGAATACTTAAACAACCTTCGTTAAAAGCCCAGGGCTCGCCGGTTTCAGCTAAAATTTCGGCATTGATGAATACCTTTTTGAAAGGCTCTTCGTCTTCGTCGGCACGGGTATCAACAACAAACAGCCTGATGGCCAAACCTACTTGTGGAGCGGCTAGGCCTACGCCATTGGCATTGTACATCGTGTCGAACATATTGCTGATCAACGCTTGCAAATCAGGATAGGTTTCGTCTATTGGCGTACAAACTTTCTTTAAAACAGGGTCTCCGTAGGCTACGATAGGTAATTTCATGTTGCAAAAATACGAAAAAGATTTTATATGGTATTCGGGAGCGTCAGCCCTAATGGCGTGGTGCCCATCATAATTGAGTATACTGTATTCCGTCTGAATGAAACTAGTCGACAGGATAGAAAACAAGCGAGCTCAGGTTCTTTTCGTCCAGCATCTCGTTTGCAATGTTTTGCATATCTGCAGTGGTTACGGCGTTGATTTTCTGAAAAACGGTAGTCAGGCTGTCAATCCGATCATAGTCGATCAGGCTTTTGGCCATCGAAATGATCAATCCGATCCGGTTTTCTTCGCCCAAAGCAATTTGGCCGATAAACTTGTTCTTGGCCTTGTGCAATTGGATTTCGGTAAAGGGATTGGTCTTTATCTTTCTAAATTCCTTAAAAATAAGGCTCCGGGCTTTGTCAACCTTTTCTTTGTCGGTGCCAAAATAAAGCGCAAAAATTCCGGTATCGCTCAAAGGGCTGTAATTGGTTTCGATGGTATAAGCGATGCCGTGTTTTTCGCGCAGCTGCAGATTCAGGATAGAGCTCATGCCGGTACCGCCCAAAATGTTGTTGAGCAGCAAAAGCCCGGTTTTATAAGGGTGATGCAGCGAATAGGCCTGTATGCCCATCATGCAGTGCGCCTGCATAATCTGCTTGTTAGACACCAGGTTTTGCACCAGCGCCTGCTGTGGAGCCATTCGGTTGCTTTGTCCAGTATTTGCAGGTACGCTTTCGAAATGCTTGGTGCCAATCTTAACCACCTTCGTAAGGTTATAGTTGCCCAAAACGGCTACTACAATTTGGTCGGTACGGTAATGCTGGCGGATAAAATGATGGATATCTTTTTGGCTCAGCGCACCAACGGTATCGGGGGTACCCAAAATGTTGCGCCCTAAGGCGTGTCCGGCAAAAAGCTGGTCTTCAAAATCGTCGTTAATGGCTTCTTCGGGCTGGTCCAGGTACGAAGTAATCTCGTCGAGCACGACGCCTTTTTCCTTCTCTATTTCCTCTTCTGGAAAAGTAGAATGGAAAACGATATCGTTAAAAAGCTCTAAAGTGCGGTCGAGGTAGGGATGCAGAAAAGAGGCATGGATGCAGGTGTATTCTTTGGTGGTATAGGCGTTCAGGTCGGCACCCACGCTTTCCAGCCGGGTTAAGATCTGGTTGGTATTGCGTTTTTCGGTCCGCTTAAAAATCAGGTGTTCGATAAAGTGGGCCAGGCCCATTTGCGCATCGCTTTCATCCCTCGATCCCGTATTGACAATAATGCAGGCATGAGAAATCGGCGATGCCGAAGGAACGTGCAAAAGCCTGATGCCGTTGCTTAAAGTATGAACATTATATTCCATTGAAGGCGCAAAGCTACGGCAATTTAAGTTATAAAATATCTGTATCCTGTAAACTTAGGGTATCGGCTACCTTGCTGGCGGTAGGCCTGCTCATGACCAAATTAATGAAAGGCATTCCGGCAAATATTAAAAAATAGAGGTTGCCGTGCATTAAGAAAACAACCAAATTAACCATTGACCCCGCCTCTAAAATGCCACATTTTGTTAAGAATGCCCTTTGATATCGAATAAACTTAGATTTCGTATCACTTGCGGAATCTATATTGGCAATTAGGCTGTTAAATAAAATATTACTTATCGTACTGCTAAAAATGGCTGTTAAAATAAATCCCCGTTCGTAATAGCCATTCGGCGATTGAAAGAAAAGCTTACTTTGGTTAATCAGTAAGCCTACCATGGCAAATGTAAATACCGCGACGCAAAAGGCAGTATGCATCAGTTGGATTACTTTAAGTTGTTGTTTCATGCAAGTGTAAGTATAATCAAAAATTCAGGAATTCGGTAAAGCAACAAAAAGGGAATATTTTCTATTATCGAAAATATTCCCTTGGATATGTTAAGATATTAGGTCGGTTTATTTTAAAGTTAGCTCAATAACGGGGATTTCGAAATTGGGCTTTTTCTTGGGCAACTTGAGTACCAGGTTGCTAGCGGTCGATTTGTTCAGGTCGGTTTGAAGCTCTGAGTTGTCGTGCAGAAATTGGGCATACGCAACCTTGTCTCTATAGCCCTCCAACACCATATTGCCATCTTTCGGATAATCGAATAAATGCACATACAGCTTCCTGGCTTCTTTGTTATAGGTAAGTTTGGTGCCTTCAACCGCCTTAAATTCGTTTGGCGCGAAGGTGCAGTTGTAAATCGATCTGGAATTGGCATGCATCCAAGAGCCTAAACTATCCAAGGCATTGGTGGCCCTATAGTCAAACTCGCCACGGGCAGTAGGCCCTACGTTCAGCAACAGGTTGCCGCCGTTGGCTACCGAGGTAATCAGCAAATCTAATAGCTGGCGATGGGTTTTCCAGGTATTTTCGTCGCGGTAATAGCCCCAAGAGCCTGAAAAGGTTTGGCAGGTTTCCCACACCTTTCCCCTGTATTTTTCGAGCTCTTTGGTGCCCACTTGTTCGGGTGTTTCAAAATCCTGCCCGTCTTCATACGCTTTCAGGTCTAAACGATTGTCGACAATGATACCAGGTTGCAATTTTCTGATCTGTTTAAGCAATTCTATCGAGCCCCAGTCGTCCTTGCCCTTGCCGTACTTTCCCGGATAGGAGAAATCGAGCCAAAGGATGTCTATTTTTCCATAATTGCTCAACAGTTCGGTAACCTGATTGTACATGTATTTGCGATACTTGGCCATATCTTTCCCCTTGTTTAGGGCGGCATAGCCACTATCGCTTTCCTTAACCAGTCTTTGCGGGTGCATCCGGTCTATCGTAAAATCGGGGTGATGCCAATCGATCAGCGAGTAATAAAAACCTATCTTAATGCCTTCGGCCCTAAAGGCCTCTACAAATTCTTTGACCAGATCTCTCTTGGCCGGCGTATTGGTGGCTTTATAATCGGTAAATTTACTGTCGAACAAGGTAAAACCTTCATGATGCTTGGTCGTGAGTACCGCATATTTCATCCCTGCTTTTTTTGCCTCCTTGGCCCAAACTTTGGGCTGGAACAAGTCTGGATTGAACTGTTGAAAGTATTTTTCATAGCCTTCGTTCGTTATTCGCTCGGCGTTTTTTACCCATTCATGGCGCGCCGGCAAGGCATACAAACCCCAGTGAATAAACATGCCGAAACGGGCATCGGTCCACCATTCCATTCTTTTTATTTTAGCTTCAGGGCTTTCGGTCCCTATTTTTTGTTGCGAAAATGCGGCGGTATAAACGGCTATCGCAAAAAGCAGGCATAACAGTGTTTTTCTTTTCATGGCTTGATGATTTGGTTAGAGGTATACAAGATAACCAGAAGCCTGCATTTAAAATTAAGCGCAATTGGCAAATGATTATGCTTTTTACACCTAAAGTAGTAGCCTTTCCAGGCATAAACGCTTGTTGAGCAAGGTTTTGGTCGGCAGGATGTTTGACAGGTTTTGCCGTATTCGCTGTCATTTTGACCTGTTTCGCATTTTGGAACAGGGCTTGATGGGTAAGGATATAATCAAAAAATTAGAAATTAAAATATGACAACAGAAAAAGGAAATATTTCCATACACACGGAGAACATTTTCCCGATCATCAAGAAATTCCTGTATTCGGATAATGAGATCTTTTTAAGGGAATTGGTTTCTAACGCAGTTGATGCGGTACAAAAAATAAAACGATTGGCGGCCTTGGGCCAGTACAATGGCGAGCTAGGCGAACCTCTGGTAGAAGTAAAGCTTGACGAAAAAGCCAAAACCATTACCATTAGCGACAATGGCTTGGGCATGACTGCCGAAGAAATCAAAAAATATATCAACCAAGTCGCCTTTTCGGGCGCCAGCGAATTTGTAGAGAAATTTAAGGACGCCAAAGATGCCAATGAAATTATCGGCAAGTTTGGTTTGGGCTTCTACTCTGCATTTATGGTAGCCGATTGGGTTGAAATCCAAACCTTGTCATATCAGGAAGGTGCAGCCGCGGCCAAATGGACCTGCGATGGCAGCACCGAATTTGAAATTGCCGACGGTAACCGTACCACCAGAGGTACCGATATTATTTTGCACATCAACAGCGAATCGGAGGAGTTTTTACACGAACACAAGCTGCAGGAGATTTTGGATAAATACGCCAAATTCTTGCCAGTGCCAATTAAATTCGGCACCAAAACCACACAAGAAGAAGACGGACAGGACGAAGAAGGCAAAACCAAATACAAATCGGTTGAGGTAGACAACATTATCAATACCACCAATCCGATCTGGACCAAAGCGCCTGCAGATTTGTCAGACGAAGATTACCTCGATTTTTACAAGCAGCTTTACCCTTTTTCGGAAGAGCCTTTGTTTTGGATCCACTTGAACGTAGACTATCCGTTTAACCTAACGGGGGTGCTTTATTTCCCTAAGGTAAAAGACGACTTCGATCTGCAACGCAACAAAATCAAGCTGTTCAGCCGCCAGGTGTTTATTACTGACGAAGTAAAAGACATCGTGCCAGAGTTCCTGATGTTGCTGCATGGCGTAATCGACTCGCCGGATATTCCGTTGAACGTGTCGAGAAGCTTCTTGCAAGCCGATAGCAACGTGAAAAAAATCAACAGCTACATCACCAAAAAAGTAGCCGATAAACTGGCCGAGCTGTTTAACAAAGACCGTAAGGCCTACGAAGAAAAATGGAGCAATATCGGTCTTTTTGTGAAGTACGGCATGATCAGCGAAGAGAAATTCTACGAAAAAGCCAAAGATTTCGCTTTGTTGACCAATACACAAAATGAGAACTTTACCCTAGAAGAATACAAGGAAAAAATCAAGGCCGAGCAAACCGATAAAAACGGTTCATTGGTTTACCTGTACACTACCGATCCTGATAAACAAGACGGTTTTATCCAGGCCGCCAATAAAAAAGGCTACGACGTGTTGCTGATGAATTCGCCTATCGATGGCCATTTTGTAAGCAGCCTGGAGCAAAAACTGGAAAAAACCTTGCTTAAACGTGTTGACGCCAGTGTAACCAACCAGCTGATTGAAAAAGACGAGCTGCACGAATCAGTATTGAGCGACGAGCAGTCGACCCAGGTGAAATCCATTTTCGAAAAAGCCATTGTAAAACCAGGCTTCAGCGTAGAAGTGGTAGGCTTAAGCCCAGACGACGCGCCGGTAACCATTACCATGGACGAATTTATGCGCCGCATGAAAGACATGGCCAAAATGGGCGGAGGCATGAGTTTTTATGGCAATATGCCCGATAGCTATAAGGTAGCCATTAACGGCAACCATAAATTGGTAGGCAAGATTTTGGCCACAACCAATGAAGAAGAGCAAAGCAAATACGCTAAACAGGCTGTAGACTTGGCCCTGCTTTCGCAAGGCATGCTTACTGGAGCAGAATTGACAGATTTTGTTAACCGCAGCGTAGAGCTGATCTAATAACCGAAATAAGAAAGGGTGTTTTAATCAAAACACCCTTTCGCTTTTTAATGCCTTTTTATGAGAAGAAGACTTCAATTCGCTCCCATAGCCATATTTTTATTTGTTTTTGCCTTGTTAAACGCCTACGTAACGGAGGGCTTGAGGCTGGTGGTTCCGTATTACGTATTGGCCATTTTTTGGTCGGTCGTAGTCGTTGTAACCCTTGCCTTGGCGGGTTCTATTTTTTACAGCCGTGGCAGAGAACTGGGTACGGCCTTCAAAATTTCGGCACATGCTTTTTTGGTGCTTTTGGTAAGCGAACTGCTCTTTGCCGTGGTATTGCTGTTTGGCGATGTTTATCGGCTGTTGGCAGGTACGGTTCATCTCATTGGCAACCACCGGTTTTTGGCGCCGGTTAGAAATCCTTATTGGGTAGATTTTGGCCTGGTGCTTTTCGGTTTAAGTGTGCTCTTGTTCGTTTACGGAATGCTACGGGGCAAATATGCGTATCGGGTAATCCATCATACTTTGCATTTCAACGATTTGCCCAAGGCTTTCGATGGCTTTACCATTACCCAGATTTCGGATGTACATGCGGGCAGCTTTAAAAACCAGGCCGCCGTACAACGGGGTATAGACCTGATTAAACAACAGGATTCGGATTTATTTGTGTTTACCGGCGACCTGGTTAACAACAAAGCCGAAGAAATCAAGCCCTGGATTGGTCATTTTTCGCAAATCAAGGCGCGCTACGGCCAGTTCTCGGTATTGGGCAACCACGATTATGGCGATTATGTAAAATGGCCAAGCGAAGAGGCTAAAAGGGCAAATCTGGCGCAGTTGAAAAAATACCATGCCGAATTGGGTTTCCGTTTGTTGCTCGACGAACACGTAACCTTGCAAAAAGAAGGCGAGCACATTATTTTGGCGGGCATAGAAAATTGGGGGCTCGGTTTTGGCGAGCGTGGCGACCTGCAAAAGGCACTGGAGCAAACCACCACCACCGAATTTAAGGTACTGCTTTCGCACGATCCGTCGCATTGGGAGCAACAGGTCAAAAACAATCCCTCAAAAATACAGCTAACCTTGGCCGGACATACGCACGGCATGCAGTTTGGCATCGAGGCTTTTGGCATCAAATGGAGCCCGGTTAAATTCCGCTACAACCATTGGGCGGGCATCAAAGCAGAAAACGGAAGATACCTGAACGTAAACAGAGGCTTTGGGTTTATCGGTTTTTCGGGACGCGTGGGCATTTGGCCAGAGGTAACGGTTATTACCCTTAAAAGAGCCTAGCCAAAAATTTCATAAAAAATAAGGGGCTTGTAGCGTTTGGCCCATTGGCGCCGTATAGGTTGGTAATATGTTAATGGCCATTAACCAATATGTACAAGTACCTAAAAATTTAATTATGAAATTACTCCATTACAAAGTTATCATTGCCACTATTGCGCTCTCTATTGCTTTCGCTTCATGTTCAAAGATAAAGTCTACGCCCGTACAGCTTTCGGGCTTAAGCCTCATCAACGCTGTGCCTACTGACGAAAAACTGGATGTTTTTATCGATAATGGCAAGGTAACCAATAACAATTTTGCCTACCTCGACAAATGGGATTATGCAAATGCCTATTCTGGCAACCGAAAAGTTGACATTTCCAAACAAGGAAGCGGCCTAAACCTAAGAACCGAGGTGATCAGCATGGAACCCCAGTTCGGCTATTCGCTTTTCGTTATTGATAAACTAGACAATGTGAAGCTCTTGTTGTTGAAAGACGACCTGACTACGCCAGCAACCGGAAAGGCAAAAGTTCGTTTTGTGAATTTAAGCTCCGATTCTGATCCCTTGGATTTGGCTATCGTTGGCAAAGCCGATCCATTGGCGACCAATAAAGCCTTCAAGGAATTCAGTACTTTCGAGGCGGTTGATGCGGCGGCTTCTGTAACCTTCAACATTAAAAACAAGGCTACAGGTGCTGTTTTGGCTACGCTAACCAATATCAACGTAGAGAGTGGCAAAATCTATACTATTTATGCCCGGGGCCTAAAGGCGTCTGTTGATGGCCCAACCGTATTCGGTGCCACTATTTTTACACACAAATAGTTCACCAAAGGCTTCCCATTAGTTCGGAAGCCTTTTTCTTGGCCGCAAGCTACAGGCTCGAACCGAAGAACCCTGGCTTGTGGCCTTTAATTTTTTGAGGACTAATGTTAAAATTGGTGAAAGCTATTTTTTTAGTTGAAACTAAGCATTAAGTTTGTTTTGATTATTGCCTTAAGCCTCAATGCACCTTTTCAGATTTGTCTTAATTTTATCGATTGCATTGAGCTGTGGCCTCTCCCAATTAAGGGCCCAAACCTTGCACAAGCTCGGGGGCAGCATCATCGATACGGCAGGCAAACCCATCAGCGAAGCCAATATCCTGCTGATCGCAGGTGCGGATACGCTTCGAACCACCAGCAACAAAGACGGTCGTTTTAGTTTTAAGGATATCAAGGCCTCCAAAGTAACCCTCAACATCAGTATCATCGGTTACGAGCGCTATGGGGCATTGCACGAACTCAAAGAAAAGACCACGACTTTAGCGCCTGTTACACTCAAAAATGCGGGCGAAATGCTCAAGGAAGTTGTCATCAGGCCCCAGCCCCAACCCATTCGGATCAAGAAAGATACCATCGAGTACGATGCGGCCGCTTTTAATGTAATGGAAGACGATCGGGTGACCGAGCTGCTAAAGCAATTGCCGGGCATGGAGGTTGACGACGACGACAATGTAAAAACCATGGGCAAGGAAATGACCAAGCTCCGGGTAAACGGCAAAGATTTCTTTACCAATAACGTTAAAGATTTTATCAGCAAGCTGCCGGCAAGCATCGTGGCCAAAATACAGGTGATAGACGATTATGGCGATCAGGCCAATTTTACCGGCATCAGGGTAGGCGAACCTGTAAAAATGCTCAATATTGTAACCAAGCCGGGTATGGACAAAGGTGTATTTGGCACCATAAGTACCGTTGGTGGCACCAACAGCCAGTACGGGGCAAAGCTCAACAGCAATATCTGGAGAGACCAAACGCAAATTGGCTTTAATGGCGGCTTTAACAAGGCCAACAACGGCGCGGGAAGCAGCAAAAACAGCAGCGCCAATGGCAGCTATCTTGACAAGATTGGCAAGAATATCAACAGCAACCTGAATTACAATTTTGGCAATATGCAAAGCGATAGCCAACGCGAATCGCTGATTGAGACCACGAATACCCTCGGTACGATTTTTAATCAGACAGGAAGCAACGGCAATAACAAAAGCAACAACAATAGCCTCGCCTGGGGCATACAGTCGTCTACCAAAAAAAGATTTTTCGTCATTAACCTTGGCTTGTCTCAAAACAAGGGAGCGAGCAATAGTCAAAGCTTTTCTAGGCAAAGCGGCATCGTAAAACAAGACCTGAACGATGAAAACAGATCTTCTAGCCATACGCCGAATATCAATGTCGGTGGCTCATGGTCGCAACGTTTTAAGCAAAGTAGGAATAACGTGAGCTTTAACTTTAATTTTAGCCGGGGTGTTACCAGTAGCGATCAGCAAATCAACAGCCACACCACTTATTACGACCCCAATAGCAGCGCTATGGTTAAAGACTCGATTTTAAATAGGTTGATAGATAGCCAGAACAAAAGTACCAATTTAGGCGGGGGCCTGAGCTTTAGCCAAACCTTGGGGAAAAAAGATACCATAGCTTCGCGAAACCTGAACATATCCTACAATTTTTCGGTAGGCAATGTCGAAAATTCGCTGCTTACCTATGTAACCGATGCGCAAGGTATTTCGCATTATGTTGATACGCTCAGCAATCGCTACCATTCTACCAATATCACGCAGAGTGCAGGCATCAGCTACAGCTACAACGCCAAGAAACTGAGCTACAACTTGGGCATTAACGCACAGCCCAACTTGATGAGGGGCAAATACGAAGACCGTAACGAACGCATCAGCAATAGCACGCTCAATTACTCGCCTACGCTTAATGTAAGTTACCGGATATCACCCTCCAACTCGTTTTCGGCCTATTACAATGGCAGCAGCCGGGCGCCGGGCTTCTATCAGCTGCAACCGGTAAAAAACACACAGAACCTGCAAAACATAGTTATCGGAAACCCCGAACTCAAGCCGTCTTTCAGTCATGCCATCAACATGAATTATAACCTGGTAGGCTTAAAAACTGGCAAATCGCTACAGTTGGGCATTGGGGCTTCTACCGTGCAGAACCAGATTGTAACCAACGTAATTTTGCGGCGCGATACCCTGAATAGCCTAAAACAGGAAACCCACTACGAAAACACCAACGGAACTTACAACGTAAATGGGAACTACGCGTTTACCCTCCCCTTTGGCAACCGGAAATACAATGTTGGCCTCAGAGGCAACGTGGGCTATTCGCAAAATGTGTCGTTTACCGATAACGTAAAACTCTTTAACCACGGCGTTAATTTTAGCCAAGCCCTTAATTCCGGCTACAATAGCAAGAAGTTCTCGGCAAGCGGAAGCGTAAGCTATAGCCTGAGCACCAATAACTATTCGTTGCAGCAACAAAACACTAAAAACATCGAGAACTGGTTTTTTAACCTCACTGCACGCGCCAACCTGTTTAAGGGATTGAATGTAGGCTTAAACGGCTCTAAAAGGATCAATTCAGGCTATGCTTTGGGCAATAACAATCCGCTGATTATTAACGCCAGCATCAGCCAAGCCTTTTTTAAAAAGAAATCGGCTACCATTAGTATACAGGGCTACGACTTGCTAAAGCAAGGCAACAACCTGTCGCGTTATGTTTCAGGCAACTCGATTGTCGACAGCAGGTCTAACCAGCTTACCCGCTATTTTACGTTTAACCTAAGCCTCAATTTGCAGCAATTTGGCTCAAAATAAGCCAATCGAATAATCGTTATATTTGCAAGGATGAAAAATAAAGCTGTTGCGATAAAAAAGTATATAATCAATGGCCTGTTTATTGGTTTATTGGCCTTGTTGCTTTTTGTGCCTTCGGCAAAAGCGCTTGTAATCAGAGGGCTGATGGAAATCGGGTTATACAATCCGGAAGTAGCGGCCAAGCCCGTTACCGCAAAGGCCGATTTATCGGGCATTCGGTTTAAAGATGCAAAAGGAAGAACGCTGAGCCTGGCCGATTTGGAAGGCAAGGTTATCTTCCTTAATTTCTGGGCTACCTGGTGTCCGCCATGCCTAGCCGAAATGCCTTCGGTAAACAAGCTTTATGAGCACTATAAAAACGATAGTGAAGTGGTCTTTTTGCTGGTGGATGCCGATAGCGACTTTGCAAAATCGCAGGCCTACATGGACCGCAAAAAATATGCTTTGCCTGTGTACAACTTTGCCAGCAACTTGCCCGAAACCTTGTTTAAAGGAGCGTTGCCAACTACCGTGGTGTTCGACAAAAAAGGACGTTTGAGCTATAGGGGCGAAGGCGCCGCCAATTATGCCAGCAAAAAGTTCGTCGGCTTTATCGAACAGCTCAAAGCCTTAAAAAACTAAGATTATGCAACCATTTGATATAGAGATCGGAAATACCAGTTATGCGGTTTTTCCGGAAGGAAACAACACCTACACCATTTTTAAAAACGGGAAAATGTATGTACAGATCCAGAAAGACACCGAATCAATCTGGCTAAAGCTCGACGAGCAAACCGAAACCCCTTTGTTTGAAGAAAATCCTGAAATCAACGAAATAGGCAAACGCATAGAGGCCTATAAAGAACTACCTGAAGAAGAGGACGATGATTACGAAGATTAATGCCCTTATTCGTTATTTCGGATAATCAGGTAATAGATCACGTAAAGCCAACCGAAAAGGCCCGCTAAGGCTGAGGTTAACACCGAATTGGTCCTTGTCCAACAAATGGCAACAGCCAAGGCGCTACCGATGCCAATTCCGTTGCCGATAGCCGTATTGGTTACATTGCCATCAGCGGCCAAGAGCGTGGTAATTGAGCCGAAAAAAACAACGAGGGATAACAAAGCTGATTTTTTTAACATAGCGAAGAGTTTGTTTTTGCATAAATATAAGCTACTTGGCTAGACAATAAAAAGGCAAGTTGCGATTGCCTGTTTTTGCTCAATGCCATTTTCCGGTGCGCAGGTAATAGCGCAGCAGGGCCAGCAATGCCAGGCAAAACGACAAGCCCAAAAGGTATAGGCCGAGTATGATTAGTTTTTTCTTCGTCATGGTAATTTTTCGCACAGGTTAAGAGCTTTTGCAATCAGGCTTATAGAGCCAGCATTTAGGTCTGCTATCTTTTTTTCAAAAAGCCTTTTGAGGCTAGGAATTTTTTGAAGTCCTGCAAGTTTATATTCCTGCTAATAATTTTTCCGTTTTCGTCAAGCAAGATATTCTGTGGAACATAAGAGATCAAAAGTTTCGTTTGGAGCGACACATCCTTTTGCAGGTAGTTGTGCCAGGCCAATTTTTCTTCTTGCAGCGCCTGTTGCCAATGCCTATCGTTTTTGTCGATGCTGATAGAAATGAGTTGCAGCTTGTTGGTGTCAATGGCTTGATAAAGAGAGCGGAGTTCTGGAAACTGTGCCCTGCAGGGTTTGCACCAGCTTGCCCAAAAATCAAGCAGGTAATATTTCTTGGTTAGCAAAGTTGTAAAACGATGCGGTTTTCTGCTTTTATCGAGCACCTCAAAACCAGGGAGTATTCCAGCCTCGATCATTTTGGAGCTATTGATCAACCCAAGGACATAATTCCCTTCGGGGGTGTTCTTTAAAGATGGGTCGAGCGCCTTATAATATTTTTCAATTAGCGGATAAGGAAGTGCATGCGTGAGGTCGGTCAACCGATAGAGCGTGTAGTAAGCTTTTCGGTGCGCTACAACATCGGTATAGGTTCTACGTTGATAAGCTTCCCACCTTTCTTGCAATGGCCGTGTTTTTGGGGAGATTGGAGTTGCTTTTTCCAAAATGTCCACAGCCCGGTCAAGCGGTATAAAATCTGGTTTGGCCATGAATCCCTTTGCATCAAGCAAATGGTTTTCGCCGCCTTCAACCGTCATTGATGTTGCGTTTTCATATCCTTTGAGTTGAATTGGCTGCTCGTTGGACAAGGGCTTTACCCTTAAAACGGCATCAGAATAGATAAAGTCGCCGGTAAAACCAACGATGTTCCCCTTGGCATTATAAAGCGTAAGGTTGGCGATAAACGATTGCGAATGTCTGAGCTGCCAATCGAAAGGCTTCCGGGTAACGGCCATCGAATCGAACCTGACCTTCTGCCAGCCACTGTCTGTCAGTTGAAGTTTCCAAAGGATGGCCTTTAAAGGCAAGGCGCTTGCCTCGGGTATGTCTAAAACTATTTTGGGCGTACTTGGCCTACAACCCAACAATAAAATACAAAGCAACAGGTTAAGCAAAAACCTCATGTCATATCGTTTAAAATCTGCCTATCATTTCCGACAGGCAGATGGGTAATTTTGATGCCTTAGATGATGCCTCTGCACATGGTATGGCCAGTATTGGTGCGGTAGGTCGTTCCGTTTACGATAACCGCGCAACCACAGTCGAGCGTGCCCGATCCGTTTGAACACTGGCCTTGATAATTCTTCCGAAGCTCCTCAATGTACAGTGTACAGGTTTCGGCGGTAAAGCATACCACTTCTCCGCCCGGTACTGTTCCCGCTAAAATGTTTTTCATTTCGCTTCTTGTTAAGGCCTTGCCTTGCCCAGGCTTTGCGCCTACAGTTTTTGTCCTTTTCATGTTTGTCATATTTGGTAAATGCAACCTCATTACACCAGGTTGCTTGGGTGCTTTAGCAATAAGACAATAGGTTGAAAAAGTAAATTTTTGCGCTGCCGGGATGCGGGGACAGAAGTGTCCTAAAGTTTGGAAAGAATTTTCTAAAAAGCTATCCGTTTTATGGATAGATTATCCAATAAATTGCTAATTTTAGAAAAAATACAAGATATGGTTGGTCTTAAAATACGTATGATCAGAGAGATGAGAGGCTACTCTCAAGAGTACATGGCAGATAAATTAGGGATGGCCCAAAACTCTTATTCAAGGATTGAAACTAATCAGACAAAATTATCTACGGAGCTTTTACAGAAAATAGCGACCATTCTGGGCGTTTCGCCTATGGATATCCTGAGTCAACAACCAGCTATTATCAACCTGCAGTCGAATCAGGGAACGCAACAGGCTATAGGGCATGTTGACACCATTGTGTCGGAAAACAAGGAGCTTTATGCCAAAATGCTGGAGCAGAAAGATGTCGAAATCCAGCGACTGCAAAAGATGGTAGAAGCCCTGCTCGAAAAACTCGGCAGTTAACCTCCCCAATTTCTGTAGCGAATAGCCGCAGTGGAGCCCTCTGATCTTGCGCTTTAGGACTGTTTTTATTGTTGGCGGAGAATATCAACAAATACACCATCCGTTACAAAACCTTTGGCCTGCAAATAGTTAGCTTCAGATTACAGGATTTCTATAGATGAAGTCCATCGTTCCCATTAGTGTTCCTCGCGATAAAGAACACAAAACCGCGAGTGCTTAAGCTTGTGGCTTGGGCGTATCGCTTACCGTACGTTGTGTAGGATAGGCAAAATCAGACCCATATTGGTGCACGATTTCAATCAGCTTAAAATTCACCGCTTCCTTGATTTTGAGGTAGGCGTTAAAATCGATATTCTGTACCAGGTAAAGCACCTGGATATTCAATGCCGAATCGCCAAAACTATCAAATGATGCAACTCCGTCGGAAGTATCAGGATTATCGGCCAAAAACTGGTTGATATCATCCACAATTTTTTTAATCATTTCCGAATCGGTTTCGTAGGTTATGCCGATGTTGAATTTTACCCTACGGTAATTGCGTCGGGTCATGTTTTCGAGCACGCCATCAATCATTGCCCTGTTGGGTATCACGATGGTTGTTTTATCGGTACTGCGCAATACCGTACTTCTAAAGCCGACCTTCTCAATGGTTCCCTCAACACCGTCTACTTTTACCAAATCGCCCACGGTAAAAGGCTTATCCATAAAAATGGTGAACGATCCGATCAGGTTTTCGAGGCTTTCCTTGGCGGCCAAAGCAATGGCTATACCTCCGATACCCAAACCGGTAATGAGACTCAATGCATTCACTTCGAACACATAACCCAACAGCACGAAGAAGCCGATAAAACAAACGATAAACTTAAACAGCTCTTTCAAGAAAGGCACCAATTGGTCGTCGGCCTTATTGTTCGATTTCATGGCCTTGTACATAAGCACATGGGCAACAAAATCGATCAGCCTCAGCACGATCCAAAAGAAAGCCATAATGATCAGGAAGAGGAAGATCTTGTCGAACAGCTCGCCCAGGGTAAATTCCTGTGCCACCTTAACCTTGTCTACCACCTTATGGTAATGCCAGCACACCACATCGAGCGGGTGCTTCAATTGGTTAACCGCCAGGTAAAGCGAAGCCAGCGTAATAAAGGTTTCGATCGGCTTTAGCAGGAGACCAATAAAGGTGTCCATCTTTACATCGTCGGCAAATTTTTTGAACAGCCTAAACAGGAGCTGGCTTAAAAACCTCGAAACTATCCGCTTAAAAAGCAGTCCAAGCAAAAGTATGCCACCAAATAAGCAATAAGCCTGAATGGTATTGCCCCAGAAAACCTGTCCAAAAAATTCGCTGCTCATTATACTAGTTGTTTCAATGCAATTTCAAATGCAGTGCTCGATAAATTTGTTTTTTTGTTAGATGTGGCGTAAACAGCCTTCAAGGCATTGTTGATTACCGATGAAGCATCAGAAAAGATAGCATCGTCGCTCATTTCGATGTTACGCTGCATCAGATAGGCAAATACCCTGGCCATGCCGCAGTTGGCAATAAAATCGGGGATTACCGCTACATTGTTGTCGGCATACTCCATAATGCTGCCAAAGAAAATTTCCTTGTCGGCAAAAGGCACATTGGCGCCACAGGCAATTACTTCCAAGCCGCCTTTGATCATTTTATCTACTTCGCTTTGCTGCACCAGCCTAGAGGCCGCTGCAGGCACGAATATTTCGGCTCCAACGTTCCATACCTGCTCGTTTGCTTCGGCAAAAGGAATCAGGTTATCGGCCACCAAGGTATTGTTTACCCGGGTATTGAACAATGTTTTCACTTCTTCGGCACTCAAGCCTTCGGGCCTGATCAAACCGCCAACGCGATCGATGATAGCCACAATTTTAACGCCTTGTTGCGCCAGGTAGTATCCGGCTGCCGCCGCTACGTTGCCCCAACCCTGAATAATGGCTTTCTTGCCTGCCACATGGCCACCCCAAATCTCGTAAAAATGCCTGATCGATTCAGAAACGCCATAGCCGGTAATCATATCGGCCACTTTGTATTTTCTTTTGATGTCGGGCGTGTACTCTAAATCTTCGAGCACTTTCGAAACACCATAGCGCAACTGGCCGATTTGGTGGATGCGCTCGTTTTCCCTGGCCTGATAGTGACCATTGATTACGCCCTCTTGCGGGTGCCATAGGCCGTAGCCTTCGGTAATAGGGATAACTTCGTGTATCTCGTCTATATTCAAATCGCCTCCAGTACCGTAATAGTTTTTAAGCAGGGGCATAACGGCCTTGTACCAGCGCTCCAAGACTTCTTTTTTACGCGGATCGGCCGGGTCGAAGTTGATGCCCGATTTTGCACCGCCAATTGGCGGACCAGAAACGGTAAACTTAACCTCCATGGTTTTGGCCAACGATTCTACTTCACGTTTATCCAAGCCCTTGCGCATACGCGTACCGCCACCGGCCGCACCGCCACGCAGAGAGTTGATCACTACCCATCCTTCGGCTTCCGATTCTTTATCTTTCCATTCGAAAACAATTTCTGGTTGTTTCTCTTCATACTTTTTTAACAGTTCTTTCATCTGTGTAATCTTGGTTTTAACAGTGATGAAGCTATCGGGAGCATTCAAAAACACTCTCGAAGGTTCATTTCGATTTATAATTTGGTGGGGCAAAGATATAAACAAAAAAACCTCCACGAAGCTAATCGTGAAGGTTATATTTTTTTATAGAAAATATTACTTTCTTAAAGATTTGATACGGGCTGCTTTACCGGTTAGTTCGCGTAGATAGAACAATTTAGCTCTACGTACTTTGCCGTAACCGTTAACTTCCACTTTATCAATATTTGGAGAGTTTACCGGGAAGATACGCTCAACACCTACTCCATTACTAATTTTACGAACAGTAAACGTTTCGTTTGCGCCAGCACTGTTGCGTTGGATTACAACACCTTGGTAAATCTGAATACGTTCTTTATTTCCTTCGCGAATTTTATAGTGAACACTCACTGTATCTCCTGACTTGAAAGAAGGAAGTTCTTTTTTCGCGATTACCTGCTCTTCTACAAATTTTACTAAATCCATGATTTTAAGCTATTAAGCCGATTTTTGGTTCTTCAAAATCGGATTGCAATATTAGGCATTTTATTTTTAAAATAAAAGCGAAGTTTAAAAATAATTTATTTTCTAACAAATTGTGGTTTTTCCACATTTTTGGAGGCTTATTTCAACAGGTCGGGTCTGCGCTGTTCGGTACGCTTCAGGGCCTCTTCGTGGCGCCACTCGTTAATTTTGGCTTCATGGCCGCTCAGCAACACCTCTGGCACCTTGTGTCCACGCCACTCGGCAGGCCTGGTGTAGATGGGGGCATCCAGCAATTCGCCCTGAAAACTGTCTGAAAGGGCCGAGGTTTCATCGTTCAGCACGCCCGGAATTAAGCGGGTTACCGCATCAACCAAAACCGCAGCCGGCAGTTCGCCACCAGAAAGCACATAATCGCCAATTGAAATTTCGCGGGTTACATAAATATCCCTGATACGCTGGTCTATGCCTTTGTAGTGGCCGCATAAAATGATAATGTTTTCCTTTATCGACAGCTCGTTGGCCATGGTTTGGTTCAGCGTTAGACCATCCGGACTCATAAAAATTATTTCGTCGTAGGTCCTTTCGGCCTGCAGTTTTTCTATGCAGCTGGCAAAAGGCTCAATGCTCATCACCATGCCACTGCCGCCGCCATATGGATAATCGTCAACGCTCTTTTGCTTGTTGGTGGCGTAATCCCTTAAATTATGCACCACGATTTCGGCGATGCCTTTTTTTTGCGCACGCTGCAGAATAGAATGGGCAAAAGGGCTGGTCAATAAATCGGGCAGTACAGAAATGATATCAAAACGCATGGGGCAAAGGTAAGAAATTAACCCTTGCGAAGTTTCGAAACTTCGCAAGGGCTGTGTTCGTTCGTTTGTTCTTTAGCTCATTGACAACACCTCAAGAGACAGAATGGCTGATTGAAACATCGGCAACTGAAACCTGCCTACAATAGGCTATCGGCCAAAAAACTTCGGACTAACTAATCACCATCTTCCAGTTCAAAAATCTCTTCCACTGGTTTTTCAAACACCTTGGCCATTTTTAAGGCCAGCACGGTTGACGGCACGTATTTGCCCGATTCGATGGTGTTGATGGTCTGCCTCGAAACCTGGATCAAATCAGCCAGTTCGGCTTGGGTAATATTTTTGATGGCACGTTGTACCCTGATGTTATTTTTCATAGCTCATTCCTCCTTCGGCAGCAGTTAACAATCGGTTATTTTTATAATTGACGTACTCCATTCTGAGCACAAAATAAAGCAACAGCGAGAATTGCGCAAATAGCATAAAATATAAAAAGCTGAACGAATAGAGCAGCACATTGGCCACCAGCAACAATCCGTAGTTAATGTAAACCGCCAACTGCAGGCTTTCCAGGCGTTGCTGCATCAGCATTTCGTCTTCTTTTTTATGCTGCGAAAAGGCCCAGAGCAATAAGCCGATTACCAAGCCCAAGTAATTAACCTGTTTTACCGGATCCCATTTTTCATCGTCCAAACTAAAAACAAACACAAAAGTCAAGACCAAACAAACTAACGAAAGGACCACACCTACCGGCTTAAAAGGCAGATGGGGCAAAAACCGGGGCTCGCTGATCAGGTAGCTTTCTTTTTTAAAATATTTAAGATAATAAAACCTGCCGATAAAAATAACCAGCGGCGTGAAGAGGTTCAGCTCGGAAGCGTGGTCGCCAATAAACGGAATTTCGGCAATGCTCATGCTAAAAACCAGGCCCACAAAATAAAACAAATAATAGGTCATCACGCCCCAATACAGGGCGTTGAGCCTAAGCCGGGCATTGAGCTCGTCCTCTTTCCTGCTCTTAGAAAAGGCAATGAGCAACAGGCCTGCGATAACCAGCAAGATGGCCAGCTCGTTGGTAAAATTTTCGAAGGCGGGCGTAAATATTCCATTGGTTTTACGCAGCCGCAGCCCAAAACCCGGAATTTCGTATTGCTGGATGATGTTAAAGTAGCCTAAGACAAAGCCAGGTATGGCCAGCACGTATCCAACCCAGCTACCCCATGTTGGAAACAGATATTTACTTTTCATGATTTTAATTTTTTAGCGGTTAAACAACAATTATATCAAGCATGCTTGAACAAATGTAAAGCATAATTGACATAAATGTCAAGTTTAATTTACAAAAAGATTAGAATATCTTACAAAACTACCTTAAACTGTCCACTGATCGTGAATTATGGCCACTAAATAATATTCGTTATTGTACATTTTGAAGACCAAACGCAGGCTACGCCAGTCCATGCCGTTGTATTTTGGATCGATACCTTTGATGTGGTACTCCACAAAATGAAGTCCGGGATAAACTTCAGAAATGTTGTTCAAGGCGTTTCCCTTCTTGATCACCTGGTCGAAAGCCACTTGATCGCTACTGAGGTAATCGGCATCGTATACAAACTTGTCGAGATAAGGAATTACTTTAAGCTTCATCGATTCGCCGGTACCGTCATAAACGCCCCAGGTGAGGGTCCAGTTTTTCTCAATGGATTCGAGAAAGTCTTTCGCCAGCAGCTTCTTGCTGTTGGCTACATTGATATGGCCATAGGGCGAAAAGAGTATGGGATCTTTAGGGTGGAAGTAGCTGGCAAACGAACGGTAATCCTTGTTTTTGAGGCTTTGCAAGACCCGGCCTGCCACCAGCATAACCGAATCTCTTGCCGGCGAACCCGGCTGTTGCTGCACAGCCACGCTGTCTTTAGGCGGCACGGGTTGGGGGGCAGGCTTGTCCTCAACCAGCGAATCTAAAGTAATGCGCTTCATGTTCTCGTTGCCGCCGCAACCCCAACAAAAAACGGCCACCAAAGCAAATGCGATTGCACATCTCATCATGCTTAAAGATAGCCACAGGGTTTTAATTACCCAAATAAATATCCAGCAATCCTTCTGGCAGGTCGAGGTGCAAGGTATTTTCCTCATCGTCTATTTCCAGAATGAAATCCTCATTGAGCGGGAAAAGCACATCGCGGTTTTTATAGTGTACGGTAGCCACAAATTGTTGCGGATATTCGTTTACCTCGATAATCTCGCCCAATTCGCCAAGCGTTTCGTCAATAGCGATAAAGCCTTTCAGGTCGGTGTAGTAAAACTCGTCGTCTTCGCGTTCTGGTTTTTTGCTCAGTGGCAGGTAAACCTTTTTCTTTACCAAAGGCTGGGCCTTGTCTATATGGTCTATATCGTCAAAATAAAAAGTTCCGGTTTGGTTAGCCTGCAATTTATGCGATGCCACGAAATAGGGCACCAGCTTGCCGTTCATTTCAACAAACAGCACATCAAGATCCAGCTGCTCATAATCTTCAAACTCGAAATAAAGCTGCACTTCGCCTTTTAAACCCTTGGTTTTGGTGATGTAGCCGATATAAAACGCCTCTTCTTTTAACATAGCGAATGGTATAGGGGGTTAAAAAAATAGCGAAGGACTTTGCAGTTCTTCGCTATCTATCAGAATTGGACAAGTCTTATGCGTTGTCTTCTTCTTTTGTTTCTTCTGGAGCGGCCTCTGCTGCTGGAGTTTCTTCGGTTGCAGTTTCAGCTACAGGAGCTTCTTCTGTTACTTCTTCTTCAACAACTTCTTCTGCTACTGGCGCGTTTTTCAATGCGATAGCGGCGGCGCGGTCAGCATTTTTCTTAGCCTCGGCAGCTAGGGCTGCTTTTTTAGCTTCGTTTTTGCTGTTGCTCAAGTTTTCTTTTTTGCTTTCGATTTTACCACCTTTAGCCTCTAACCAAGCTGCAAATTTAGCCTCTGCCTGCTCTTGGGTTAAAGCGCCTTTTTTAACACCACCTTCTAAGTGTTTTTTGTACAAAACGCCTTTGTAAGAAAGGATAGCGCGGGCAGTATCAGTAGGTTGTGCACCTTTGTTTACCCAGTCTAATGATTTTTCGAAATTGATTTCGATGGTGGCTGGATTGGTGTTCGGGTTGTAAGAACCTAAACGCTCAATAAATTTACCATCTCTTGGTGAGCGAGAATCCGCTACGACCACGTGGAAAAAAGGTTTCCCTTTTTTACCGAATCTTTGCAATCTGATTTTGGTTGCCATTCTTTTAAGTTTATGTATTCAACATAGTTCCCGGAAGCACCGTGCTTGCGGGGAGGCAAAGGTAAGTAAAATCCCAATAACTAACAAGCTTTTAGTCAATTAGTCGAAATCCGGCAAGCGATGAGGCTAATGGCCGCCTGAGCCATAATGCCTTGCCATACGCTCTGCGTACGGCGCAAAGCTCAAATTTTAAATTCAGCTAACAATACTCTAATGGGTTTTAGGCATCTTTGAAGCATGAAGATAGCCATAGACATGGACGAAGTCCTAGCCGACCCCATCCACAAATTTATAGAACTCTACAACCGCGACTACGGCATTCCGCTCGACCTGAAATTAGATGCCGGCAACGAAATCTACCACCATGTACCTGCGCACATCAACAACAAATGGTTCGATTACATTAACGAAAAAGGCTTTTTCAGGAATTTGCCCGTTATTGAAGGGAGTGTAGAAGCCGTCAAAAAACTGCAGGAACAACACGAGGTCTATATTGTTTCGGCGGCCATGGAATTTCGTAATTCCTTAGAAGACAAACTCGACTGGCTTAAGGAGCATTTTCCATTCATCAGCTGGAGGAACATTATTTTTTGTGGCGACAAAATTGTAAACGTAGATGTGATGATCGACGACCGGATCAAGAATTTTATCGATTTTAAAGGGCGCCCGCTTTTGTTCACTTCGCCACACAACCTTTTAATAACAGATTACGAACGGGTTGACAACTGGCAACAGGTTTTGGATAAACTGTTGGTTCAGTAGTTCGCTGGTCCATTTATAAAGGCCTTTGTTTGACGTGTAGGATTACGGCTGGGCTGTTGCTTAAAAAATGGCCAGAAATAACCCTCTGGCCATTCCCCTCACCTTAAAAACTAAATTCTCCAACCAGGTTTCCGTTTCTGCTGCTGGACTCCAGGGGCAATACCATCATCTTTCGCTCTTCTTTGCCTGTGGCATAGCGGATATAGATCTCGGCGCTCACCGTTGTTGGTCCGCTTAGGCTAACCTGCCTGTCGCCAAAGTAGTTTACCTCTATTTTATATTTTCCTTTGATGGCTTTTTTGAGCATAAACTGTTCCGGGCCATAACCATCGGTAAAGTCGTTGCTCATTCTGCCTCCGATTTCAGTTTTTGGATGGCTGTAATAACATTTTTCTCCATCGGGATCGGTAACCCACAAATCGATATCAGTGTCGTTCTTGTTCCAGTTGAGCACCACCCTAATGTCAACCGGTAAAGGCTGGATCAGTCTTTTATCAATTTGCCTGGTATCTAGCCGCTTGCCGTATTTTGTAATCAGGTGGTTGATTTCGGCAATAATGATCTCTTCAATGCCTTCATCCCTATCGGCCGATTGCATGTTATAGCTTTGGGTAAGCACTTTGTACAGGTTGTTGAGCGCTTCCTGATAACGGCCCACATCTTCTAACGCCAACGCATAATCGCGATAGCTTTGCGCATCCATTGGCCGCCATTGCAACACCTTTTCGGCAATGAAAAGCGAGGCGGTATAGTTATGGGTCTGTTTAAGTTTATAGGCCATTACCTTGTACAAATCGGCATTTTCAAGCTCTAGTTCTGCCATGTTGCTCAATATCTGCAGCGCCCTTACACTATCAGCCTGTTGATAGAACCAATTGGCCACATCGAAATAAAAAGTTGGCGTATGCAGGTATTGCTCCCTAAGCCCCAAATATTTCTGATAGGCTGCTGCCGGCTTGCCGGTTAAAGCCTTCATGTAATCTTTATCGCTTTTAAATTCTTTGACCGTAATGACGGGTTGCTGCTCAAATGCCTGCGACTTATCTCTTGTAACTTCCATGCCCGCTACCTTGCCCTGCAGGGACCCATTTGTTGGCAGCGTTATAGAAGACGCCGAATAGGTAGTCATTCGCTTAGCCTGCGCTTGGGCAGTTGAGGTAATCATCGCTTCCTGAAGACTGTTATTTTTCAGCAGTTCTTCTGCTTGTACAGCATCGGCCCTTTGCCTTTCATTTCTTGCCGGGCTTGGTGCACTTACCGCAGCTTCTCTCACCCTTTCTTCGACCACTACCGGCTGCGGAAACTTGAACTGATCTTGTTTCCTTTTCGGAGTAAAGTCGGTATTCCACCATTCCTTAAGCGTTTTGCTCATGGCTATCGCGTCATTAATCAGGTCTGTTCTTCGCTCTACAATCAATTGCCTTCTTTGTTTTGTTGCCAAATCGAATTCCTTGCGCAGTTCGGTAGGCGGCGTAATGTCGTACCTCAGGTAATCGTCTAAAGTTTCCAACACAAGGAGACTGGTATTTCGGGTTACAATGCCAAACTGCTTGCTCAGGCTACTGATTTCGTCTTTATTGGCTTCATACTGGATGTCCATTTCGGCAATTTTTTTCTGCGCCCAAATTCTGCTTACTTCTACGCGGCTTAAGGGTTGCATATTAGGGTCGAGGCGCACTTCCTGTTCGCTTACTACCGAACGGCCATAGCCAAACTGCAGGATGATCTTGGTGCTGTATTCGCTTAATATTCCGGCAACGGCCAAATGTCTGCCGGCATTTACCGGTAGCGAAGGATAGGTTTGGCGTACTTCTAGGTTGTTTTTAATGCCTAAATACTGCAACTGGTCTTCGTTTAGCTGCTCAAAGGCATCTTTTGTGGTTGTGGCATTGAGGTTAACAAACTTGCCTCCGCTTTTCAATGCAATGTATTGTTGCGTGCTGTAATCGGCCTTTAAACTCGAGTTAACTACATGAACAGGCTGCTGAAGCGCTACCCTATTTTTCCCGAAAGTTGAAAGCCCATCAGTAAAAAACAGATACTCGCCGGCCGGCAAAACCTTCGCATTGATGCGGCTAAAATCGGTCGCGCCATCATAAACAATCTTGCCCAGTCGCTCTCTTAGCGCATCCCAATTGCCGTTGGTAATGGTAAAAGTACCTGCCAGACTAAAGGTATTGTTCAGCAAGCCCAAACGGATAGTGAGGTTTTTTCGTTGTTTGACAATCAGGTCTAAAAGTTCTGTTTCCTTTTTCAAATCGCGTTGTAGCCCACTTAGCGAGCAATCCCAAATCAAGCCGATTTCATTGCTCCATTGGTGCGGCCTGCTGGCGGCTTTCGGAAAAACATTGACCAGGAAGTAATAACCGCTGCTGGCCTTTTGCAACTGCACCTCAGGTAAACTTGCTTTTTTAGGCAGGTTGATGGTTAAGCCTTTCTTCGAAATAAAATCGGTTTTCCTTAGCGAAGCGATATAGGTATTGTCCATGTTTTTAATATCGAGGCTGCCATCGGGCTGCTCGACAAACTCGGGCTTGGCTATGCTTTCGAAAATGGTTGCATTTAATGAGAATTCGGCGATTTTTTCTGGATAAGCCAAAGGCAGGTGATAGCGCAAGGTGCTGTTTGCCCCAAGCTTGAGCTCTTCTTCATAGCCCAAGGTAATGGTTCTTGATCCGTTTGCCGGAATAGGATAGATCTTTGTCCTGAAATTATTGCCCTCTACCTGTTCGAGCAGACCCGGGTCAACCCTTCGGCGTACAATGCTTTCAAAAACCTCGGTGGCCTTGGCTTTGGCTACAGGTACGGCTTCGCGCATCTTGCCGTTAATGTCGAGCGCATAGCGGCTGATTGTTACGCCTTCGGGCATCGGAAAGGTCAGTTCTCCCTCTAAAACGCGATTGCTGCTGTTGTAAAAGGTCATGGTCATGGTGGTTGTAGCAATATTGCCCACCAATTGTACGGCTATATCCAGTTTTTTTAGCGTAACCGGCTGTTCTGTTGCCGTACCTGTTTTCAGAATCGGCATTTGAGCCAATGCCCAAATTGGTAAGGCGAGCAGCACAAGGGGGAGAAAAAGTTTAAATAGTTTCATGGCTTTGCATTTTTAGTATGGATGCAAAACCAAATCAATTTGCATAAATCTTTTTTCGGATGATGATCGGGGCCCATGCTTTACTCGTCCCGTTTTGTAACATTTATGCGCTTTAAGCATCGAAATATAAAACCTAAAAGAAAATGTTAATCACAACCACAAATACCATTGAAGGCAAGAGAATTGTAAAGTACATTGGTCTTGTAAGTGGCGAAACCATTATTGGCGCCAATATTTTTAAAGATTTGTTTGCGGGTATCCGCGATATTGTCGGTGGCCGTTCGGGCTCCTACGAGCAGGTGTTGCGCGAAGGCAAAAACACAGCCGTAAACGAAATGCAGCAATATGCGGCAGCCATGGGTGCCAATGCCATTATTGGTGTAGACCTCGATTACGAAACCGTTGGAAGCGGTGGAAGCATGCTGATGGTTACTGCTAGCGGCACCGCCGTTGTGCTGGAGGATTAGCGCAAAGTGTTTGGGATTGCGCTGGGCGTTTTCTGCAAAGCGCAGCCACTACAAAATAAAGAGGCCACAGATTGACAGACTTGAATGCATCTCAGCTGTTAATCTGTGGCTAGTTTTTTTATAGCGAAAGGATTTCTGCCAATTTTAACCAGGTTGGCGTTATTTTTTCTGCATCGATATGTTTGATGGCGTGCGAAAACGGGGTAAATACGATTTCTTTGTTAACCTGGCCAGCCATTACATCGGTCTTGCCTTCTAGTAAGCCTTCAACCGCCGCCACGCCCAGGCGACTTGCCAATACGCGGTCCATACAGCTCGGCTTGCCACCACGCTGGATATGACCCAATACCGAAACACGGATATCATACTTCGGAAACTTGGCCTTCAGCGCCTCTCCTACGTTGTAAGCACCTCCGGCTTCGTCGCCCTCGGCAACAATAATAATTTTAGAAGCCTTGTCTTTACGGCCATGCTCCAACCTTTTCATCAGGTCTTCTACACCAATTTTGGCTTCCGGAATAAGGATGGCTTCAGCACCTACACCAATACCACTGCGCAAGGCGATTAATCCCGAATCGCGACCCATTACTTCTACAATAAACAACCGGTCGTGCGACTCGGCGGTATCTCTGATCTTATCAACCGCATTGACCACGGTGTTAATGGCCGTATCGTAGCCGATCGTAAAATCGGTTCCAGCCAAGTCGTTATCAATAGTGCCAGGCAAACCAATCACCGGAAAACTGAATTCTCTCGAAAAAAGATCGGCACCGGTAAAAGTTCCGTCGCCACCAATGACCACCAGCGCATCGATATCGCTTGCCACCAAATTCTTATAGGCCAGCTCGCGACCTTCCTTGGTTTTAAAGGCATCGCTACGGGCGGTTTTTAATATGGTGCCTCCCCGTTGGATAATATTGGCCACCGACTTGCCGTCCATCGGCATAAAATCGGCTTGGATAAGTCCTTCGTAGCCCCGCATTACGCCGGTAACCCTTAAATTATGGTATAAGCTCGCTCTTACCACCGCCCTAATGGCGGCATTCATTCCGGGAGAATCTCCTCCGGAAGTTAGTATTCCTATATTTTTGATGTTACTCATGTATGTTTCTTATTTGCTCGGCTTATAATTGTCTAAGCCACTCTGCAAGAATGCCGCATATTCCTTCGCATTAAAATTAGCGCCTTGGGGTTCAACCAATGGATTTAAATCATGGTCGGCCAATACATAAAATGGCTGTGCGTTTGCATTGTATTTAGTTGCCTGAAGATCTTGGTTCCATCTGCCCAAATCATCCGTATTCCCTTTCAAATAGTTAGAATAGTGATTTTTATTGGCGGGCATTTTTATTTTCCGCTCGTCTACATAGAGTTGGATCAGCACATAGTTTTCTTTAATCAGCTTGCCTACTGTGGCATCGACCCAAACCTCGTCTTCCATTTTGCGGCAATTGACGCAGGTATGGCCGGTAAAGTCGAGCATAATTGGCTTATTTACTTGTTTAGCGTAAGCAATTCCCTCATCCAAATCAAAAAACACATTGAAACCATGCGGCGGATGCAATACATCATCGTATTTTACCTTTTTAGGGAAACCCACCGAGGCCGAACTAGCAGAACCTGAGCTCCCGGCAGTCAAGATAAAATCCTGGGTATTCATCGGAGGTGCCAATCCGCTTAATATTTTTACCGGAGCACCCCAAAGGCCAGGCACCAAATAAATGGCGAAAGCTATTGAAACTAGCGACAATAATAACCTTGGTACGCTGACATACTGCAGGTCGCTATCATGTGAAAATTTGAGCTTGCCCAGCAGGTAGAAGCCCATCATGGCAAAAATCACGATCCACAATACCAAAAAGATTTCTCTGTCGAACCACTCCCAGTGCCAAACCAAATCTGCTGCCGACAGGAATTTCAAGGCCAAAGCCAGCTCTAAAAAGCCCAAACAAACCTTTACGCTGTTCAGCCAGCCTCCAGATTTTGGCATGCTATTTAAAAAGCCTGGGAATATAGCCGATAAGGTAAACGGAAGGGCCAAAGCCAAGGCAAAACCAAACATACCAACGGCAGGTGCCAATATTTCTCCTTTTGAACTTGCTTGCACCAATAGCGTACCGATAATTGGTCCGGTACAAGAGAACGAAACCAAAGCTAAAGAAGCCGCCATAAAGAATATACCACCCAAACCTTTGCTATTGTCGGCCTTTGCGTCAATCTTATTAACGAAAGAACTTGGCAAGGTAATCTCGAATGCACCAAAAAAGGAAATGGCAAAAACAACAAGCAATATAAAAAACAGAATATTGAATAGGCCGCTGCTGCTTAATTCATTCAGCTTTGCCGAACCAAACAAGATAGTAATCAACAAGCCAAAAGCCACATAAATAACGATGATAGAAAGGCCATAAATAATGGCCAAGCCAACGCCTTTTTTCTTGCTTCCCGCTTTTTTCGTAAAATAACTTACTGTGAGTGGAACCATGGGAAAGATACATGGCATTAGAAACGCCAAGAATCCACCAAACAAACCCTCAATAAAGGTTTGCCAAAGTGTTTTGGGCTTTGCCTCTTTTTTAACTGATGTGGCTGGAGCTTTTGCCGTACTTACCGAATCCTTTTTAACGGTATCTGCTTTGATATTATTCTTTATGCTATCTTCCTTAGACCCAATCGTGGTAAACTGCAAATCGTCGGGTGCACTGTTGGCCGTTGTGTCTGTTTGCGGTTTGAGCGCATAGCCGAGGTTAGGGCTCATTACTAAAAAGGAAGCCATAAGGAACAGCAGCAAGCTTAATTTTTTCATGGTGATATCGATTAAATTCTCAAAGGTTAGTGTGCTTTGGTGTGTTTTTAAAAGGCGTGAAGTTAATGATATTTTTTTATTTGACATCTTTGGTCCTCTCCTCAAATGCCTTATTTTACTTTCAATAAATACTATCAATTAACTGGGATACTAAACATCAGCTCGTCAGAAGGCAGGCAAGCCTTGTCGCTGCATACCATAAATTCAACTTTGCCCCTAACGGTAGTTTGCCTTTTGTTGAGCCTGATTTTTTGCTCAAAAACAACCTCTTTTTCAAAATAGCCAAGGTTGGCCTTTAAAAATTTATCGTATTTAACTGTTGGCTTGGGCTGCTGGGTAGCCCCAATCAGGGTATAATCTTTAGCGGGTACAAAAGTAAAAAAGGTGCGGGTTGGACTCGGTTTCGGATTGAGTGCATAAACATGCCATTTAGGCTGCAGGCGGGCTTTAAGGTAAAGCGTGGCTTCATGCGCTCCGGTTTTTTGGGCGCGGTACGACCAGCTTATTGGTTTTTCAAGCTGTGCCAATACGCTCGAGCTGGCACCAAGGATCAAAATCAATCCCAATATCAGTTTCTTCATTGGATTATATCAAACAAAAAAAGCCCTGAAAAACTTCAAGGCTCTTTAATTTCTTTTTATGGTTTATTTTACCGGTATGCTAAAGGCTACTTCGGCAGGAGGCAGGCATTGCTTGTCGTTACATACGCCAAACTCCAGTTTTCCTTTGACCACGGTTTCGCCCTTGTTCAGTTTTACCTTTTGCTGAAAAACGACTTCGTTCTCAAAATAAGCCACGTTCATCTTGAAAGTTTTTTCATAAGTGCTAATCGGTTTAGGCTCCATAGTCTTGCCAACCAGGGTATAGTCTTTTGATGGGCTGAAGGTGAAAACGGTTTTGGTAGGTCCACCCGCCTTTACGTTTTGCGAATAGATATGCCATCCTTCATCAATTGTGGCCTTTAAATAAACCGTGGCTTCGGTTTTGCTTGTTTTTTTGGCCACGTACGACCAGCTTACGGGGTTTTCTAGTTGCGCAAATGCTCCGGCAACGCTAAAAAATAATACTGTTAATACTAAAGCTATTCTTTTCATTTGTTTATATATGGGTTAAAAATTCGATCTCCTTAAAATTATATTCCACCATTTGGCCTTCTTTTTCCAAGCGCAGCAGCCCCAGGTCGCTGATGCCCTTGATCGTTCCTTCAAAAACCTCGCCATTTTGGCGGTAGTTAGCCCGCTGGTCAAACCTGTATAGCCTATCAACGTAAGTTTGCCTCAATTCGGTATAATGGCCCGCCCTAAGCTGCAAATATAGTTTTTCCAGTTCGCTGCAAATTTCAGACAATAATCTGTCCAAATTCACATCTTGTTGTAAAATTTGCCCCAGAGAAGTAGCACGTTGACTCAGTGCTGGCGCAAAAACCTGCTGGTTTACATTGAGGCCTATGCCAATAACGGCAGTTTTGATGGTGCTGCCCACGATGGTATTCTCAATCAGTATGCCACCCAGTTTCTGGTCAAAATAGTAAATATCATTGGGCCATTTGATGCACATGCCCGATGGCACATAAGCCAACAAAACCCTGTTTACAGCCACGCTAACCACCATGTTGAGCAAAAACTGCTTATCCAGGGGCAAAAAGCCGGGCCTCAATAAAACACTGAAAGTTAGGTTTTTTCCGGGCTCGGCATGCCAGGCATTCTGCTGCTGGCCCCGTCCGGCATATTGATTCTCTGCCATAATTACAGTACCTTCTGCTAATGGCTCGGAATTTGACACTAGATTTTTCAGAAAATTATTGGTCGAATCAACCGCCGATAATTTGATAAGATTTTGACCAACAAATAATGTTGAAAAAGTGTTATTTTGCAAGTGTTGATGTTATATTTGTTGCTAATCAAAAGTAAAAATTTTTAATGGTAAAAAAGAAAACCGCAAATCTTTCTACATACCTCTCAGAAATAGCTATCCATGGCATCCAGGAAAAAAAAGGGAACGATATTGTGCGCTTGGATCTTAGAGAACTGAACAGTTCGGTTTCCGATTATTTTATTGTTTGCAATGCCGATTCTTCGACCCAGGTAAAAGCCATTGCCGATAGCGTTGAGGATGAAATCTATAAACAAACGCAGTTGAACCCTTGGCGCAAAGAGGGTTTGGATAATGCCGAATGGATTATCCTCGACTATTTTGATGTCGTAGTGCACATTTTCAGAACTGAAAAACGCGATTTCTATGGCATCGAAGACTTATGGGGCGATGCAGAAACCACCTCTTACAAGAGCGCATAGCCGTTAACTTAACACTAATGTAAAAATGAAAGAAAACCAAAATACAGACAATCCAAAACAGATTAAGCGAGTTCCTAATATTCCGAAGAAACCACAAAAAGGCTCCAAATTCAATATCTTCTGGGTTTATGCGGCCATTATTATCGGTCTTGTTGTTGTTAATTTCCTGTTCTCTTCCAACGATGTAAAAACCATCCCATACAAGGAATTCGAGCAAAACATGCTCATTCCGGGCGATGTGAAGCAAATTGTGGGCTATAAATCGTCGGATGGAGAAACGTATACCGGCGAAATCTACCTCAAGCCAGAAAAGGACAAAGATCCAAAGTATAAAAAATACCTCAACAACAATGCGCTGCAGCTTTCTAAAGGCGGACCGATTGCTAAATTGGTGATGACCGATTCGAAAACAATGAGCGAAAGCTTGAAGGAATCGCAAAAAAACCTGTCTCCTGATGATCAGATTACCATTACGGCTACTTCGAAATCAAATCCATGGGGCACTATTTTTCTCAATATCATTTTGCCACTGTTGTTTTTTGCCGGACTTTGGATTTTCATGATGCGCCGCATGGGCGGTGGCGGCGGTGGTGGCGGCGGCCAGATTTTCAACATCGGAAAATCGAAGGCTACACTGTTCGACAAAGAAAGCCAGGTTAACATCACCTTTAACGATGTAGCCGGTTTAGAAGAAGCCAAACAAGAGGTAATGGAAATCGTAGATTTCTTAAAAAATCCTAAAAAATACACCAATTTGGGTGGTAAAATCCCGAAAGGTGCGCTTTTGGTAGGTTCGCCGGGTACCGGTAAAACCCTATTGGCCAAAGCCGTTGCCGGCGAAGCCCAGGTTCCTTTCTTCTCGCTGTCGGGTTCCGACTTTGTAGAAATGTTTGTGGGCGTGGGTGCCTCGCGTGTGCGCGATTTGTTTAAACAAGCCAAAGACAAGGCTCCGTGTATTATCTTTATCGATGAGGTGGATGCCATTGGCCGGGCCCGTGGCAAAAACAGCATGATGGGCGGCAACGATGAGCGCGAAAACACCCTGAACCAGTTATTGGTAGAAATGGATGGTTTTGGCACCGATTCTGGAATTATCATCTTGGCCGCAACCAACCGTCCTGATGTATTAGACTCGGCTTTAATGCGTCCAGGAAGGTTCGACAGGCAAATTTCTATCGACAAGCCAGACTTGGTTGGCCGCGAGCAGATTTTCAGGGTACACTTAAAACCAATTAAAACAGCACAAGAGGTTGATGCCAAAAAACTGTCGGCACAAACGCCTGGTTTTGCGGGTGCAGAAATTGCCAACGTTTGTAACGAGGCCGCCTTGATTGCGGCACGCCGAAACAAGGAAATGGTTGATATGCAGGATTTCCAAGATGCGATTGACCGTGTAATTGGTGGTTTAGAAAAGAAAAACAAAATCATCTCTCCAGAAGAGAAAAAAATTGTGGCCTACCACGAAGCCGGCCACGCCATCGCAGGCTGGTTCCTAGAACACGCCAACCCATTGGTAAAGGTTTCCATTGTTCCACGTGGGGTTGCGGCCCTAGGCTATGCGCAATACCTGCCTAAAGAGCAGTTCTTGTATACCACCGAACAACTGATGGACGATATGTGCATGACCATGGGTGGCCGTGTAGCCGAAGACATTATTTTTGGCAAGATTTCGACCGGTGCGCTGAGCGATTTGGAACACATTACCCGAATTGCCTATGGCATGGTTAAAATCTATGGCATGAACAAAAATGTGGGTAATATCTCTTTCTACGACCCGCACAACGAATACAATTTCGATAAGCCATACTCTGATAAAACGGCCGAAATGATCGACAATGAGGTTCGTGCCCTTTCTAACGAAGTTTACGAGCGTACCAAAAACCTCTTGCTCGAAAAGAGGGAGGGCCTGGAAAAACTGGCTCAAAAACTATTGGAAAAAGAAATCCTTTTCCAAGCCGATTTGGAAGAGCTTTTGGGCAAACGTCCATTTGATAGCAGAACAACTTACGACGAGTTTGTAAACGGTACCGACAATCCGCTACCTGTTTCTGAAGGCTTGGTGCAAGGCAATGTTACGCCACTCGAGCCTAGTTCAAAAACAGAAGAATAAACAATTATTCAGCCATACAACAGAGCAGCAACCTTATAGTTTAAGGTTGCTGCTTTGTTTATAAGAAAAGTTAATTACATTTGGATTGTCTGATATGAAAGAGAATATTACGCCGAAGGAATTGATGCTGAAAAAAATTAGAAAGGCCCTGCTCGAAAAGCGGGACAATCCTTATCCTAATTTAGAAGAAAACCCTCTTTACAAGTCTAATACCGAAGAACTGGAAATCCTGTTTGCCGAGCAGCTCACCGCCGTGTCGGGCAATTTTGTTTTTTGCGAAAACGGGGTCGATTTTATCGAAAATATTCTCGAATTGGCCGATCGTTTCAATTGGCGCAAAATCTATTGCTGGGAACCCGAACTGCAAGCCTTGTTAAGGCACTACGAATTCCCTTTTTACGAAACCGACAAAGACTTTGAACTGGCCGAAGTAGGCATTACCCTTTGCGAAGCTCTCGTGGCCCGAAACGGATCGGTTATGCTGAGCAACCAACAGGCCTCCGGACGACGGCTGAGCATTTTCCCTCATCATCACATTGTAATTGCCAGAACCGGCCAGCTGGTGTTAGACCTTAAAGATGCTTTCAAGCTGCTGAAAGACAAATATGGCAACCAACTTCCTTCTATGATAAGCAACATTACCGGACCAAGCCGAACGGCAGATATTGAAAAAACACTGGTCCTTGGCGCGCATGGCCCAAAAGAACTATTTGTATTTTTGATTGACGATTTTTCCTGAAAAATTTTTATTTTAAATAAATAATACTATTTTTATACTGAATACCAAATCGGTATAGGGTATAAACTTGGCAAGATGAACAAAACATATTCGGTAATCACAGGCACAGGCAGCTATATTCCAGAAAATATCATCTCGGGTGATCATTTCATGGAGTCCTCTTTTTTCGACAAAGGCATAAAGCTGGACAAGGAAAACACCGAAATCATTAACAAGTTTAGTGAAATTACGGAAATCGTTGAGCGCAGGTATGCCGATCCGCACCTGCTGAACAGCAATATTGCGACAGTAGCGGCCAAGCGCGCCATTGCCGCGGCTGGCATCGACAAGGAATCGTTAGATCAAATCATTTTTGCACACAACTTTGGCGATGTTAAATTAGCCTCTAACCGCATGGATATGCTCCCGGCTTTGGCCGCCAAGGTCAAGCTGGAGCTACAGATCGAAAATCCGGATTGCGTGGCCTACGACCTTATTTTTGGCTGTCCGGGTTGGGTACAAGGCGTTATACAAGCCGATTACCTGATCAGGAGCGGCGACGCCAAAAAAGTAATGGTTATTGGTTCGGAAATGCTTTCGAGAATCATCGATCCGCACGACAGAGACAGCATGATTTTCTCCGATGGCTCGGGCGCAGTTATTTTCGAAGCCCGCAGTTCTGATGAGCCTCTAGGCGTTATCGCCCATAAAAGCCAAACCTTTGCCAATTATGCGTCCTTACTTACCATGGGCTGTAGCAACAATCCCGACGAAAAGAACGGCAATACCTACCTTAAAATGAACGGGCGCAAGCTCTACGAATTTGCGGTAATCAATGTGCCCCAAGTGGTTAAAATAGCCATAGACAAGGCCGGCATAGGTTTATCAGCCATTAAAACGGTATTCATCCATCAGGCCAATGGCAAAATGGACAACGCCATTATGAAAAGGCTGTTTAAGCTTTATGGATTAGACGAAGTACCCGAAAACCTTGTTCCCATGACGATTTCATGGCTGGGCAACAGTTCTGTAGCCACCATCCCAACCCTTATCGATCTGGTGGTGAACGGAAAGGTAGAAGGCTACCAGGCCAGAGCCGGAGAATACGCCGTGTTTGCGTCGGTTGGAGCAGGAATGCACATTAATGCCGTAGTGTATCGGTTCTAAAATACTTGGCAGGCACATTCTCAAAGCATACCTACAACGTTAAAAATTCGCAGGCCTTGCTCAATTTCCCAATCTTTTTAAACCCTGTTTGGCTTCTGCTTCGATGCTGCTTTCGTACTCGTGGTTTTTCATGCCGATAGCTGTATTAAAGCTGGCCTTGGCTTTAGCGGGATTGCTTTTTTCGTAGATCTTTCCCATTTGGATGGCCGCTTTGGCCGCATAATAGTATTTTAGGTTTTTGCCTACATTAATGGCGTTTTGGTAATTGGCAAGCGCCAATTCATCCTTGCCCAGGTCGTCGTTTATACGCCCCAGGCGATAATAATATTCTGCTTTATCTTTTGGCGAGGTATAATCGTCGGCATTGGTACTATTCAGTAGTTCGGCAGCCTTGGTCAAATAGGCTCCATCAAACAACAGGCGGGCTTTGAGCAGGGTTTTGTTCGGAACCGGTGCATTGGCATCATTCAGCGCCTGCTTGTCTCTTTCCTGATAAGTATAGCCACTTGATTTGGCTTTGGCGGCATAGGCATTATAACCCGCATCATCGCCTTTTAACAGCGCAATCCAACCTAAATGCAGATTGGCATCCTTGATGTAGTTTACGCCTTTATTGGTCTGCAAAAAACGATCGAAGGAAGCCGAGGCGCTATAATCGAGTTTGTTGAGCTTGGCAATGCCCATCAGGTAGTCCAAATAAGGAAAAGCCTGGTAATAAGCTCCAGTAGGCCTATTGTTCAATATTTCGATAGCCTCGTCGTTATGCCCGTTGCGGGTGCACACGTAAGCCTGCAGGTAGGATTTGAGCAGGCTGCTGTCGGCAATGCGCGCCGTATACTTCATGGTTTTGGCATAGGCTTGCGGGCTTTTGGCGACATCGGAGAGCACATAGGCGTAGTAGAACACGGTTTCTTCGTAAAACGGTTCATAGGTAGACTTAGGCAGGTTTTCTGCCAGTTTGTCGAGCATGCTTAAGCCTTGCTGCAAATTGCCCCTTAAGCCAAAGGTAGAAAGTGTCGACTTCAAAAAGCCATCGGGCAAGGCCCCAATCACGGCATTGATAAATCCCAGTCCTTTGCCATTGAGGTGAAAGCCAGGAAACTTCTTGCTGTTGTCTTGCAACATGCCGTTAGCTCGGTTTATCTCTCTAGCCGCCGTTAAATAAGCGCCGTACCTTCCCCTAATGAGCGCCCATTGCAAATTGATTTCGGCCTGGGCATACAAATAATAAGGCGATGTTTTATCATCGTCGCTAATCTGGTCTATGCGGGCACTTTTATTGGCTTCGAGCCGCTCAAATTCGGTCTTGCTCTCGGTAGTAATGAGGTAAAAATAATCTACATAGTTTTCCAGCAAGGGCACAATGGAATTGTTCGGGCGCACCTTTTTCTCGTTGGCAATCAGCTGGCGGGCAGTGGCCAGTTTGAGCTCAAAAATATTTTGGTAGGCCTTGAGGCAGTTGGCATTAAAATCGAAGTTGGCCAGGGCCAGGTTTGGAACTGCCAAGCAGCAGCAAAGAAAGAGATATTGGATAAAGCGTTTAATACGTACGGGTTTAAGCATAGATTGCCGTTGGTCTTTAAAAATTTAAGTTACTGATTTTATATAACGTTAAAAAACCGCCGATGTTTTTGTGAACAAAACAAACTTAAATCTTTCTAGGTCCGTGCAAAGCTTGCATTGCAAAAAAGGCCGGATTTTCATCCGGCCTTTTCCTATTTTGTTATGCTTCTGTTTCGCTAAGCTCATGGGTCAATGCTTCATCAACCAAGATACGGCCACAGTGCTCGCAAACGATTACTTTTTTGCGCTGACGGATATCCAATTGGCGCTGAGGCGGAATTTGGTTGAAACAACCTGAACATGAATCCCTATCAATAGTTACGACAGCCAGACCGTTAACCGCATTGTTTCTCAACCTGTGGTAAGCGGTTAGCAAACGTTCTTCGATTTGGGTTTCTGCTTTTTCTGCTTTTTTCAACAAAGCCTGTTCTTCTTTTTCAGTTTCGGCAGTAATGGTTTCCAACTCTGTTTTCTTTACGTCCAAATCGCCTTTTCTAGCTTCGATATTAGCCAGGGCTTGCTCATAAACTTCGGTTTTAGAAGTGATTTCGAAGCCATGCTCCTTGATTTTCTTCTCGCAAACCTGTATTTCCAGGTTCTGGATTTCTACTTCTTTGGTTAAAGCGTCGTATTCTCTGTTGTTTTTTACGTCTTTTAATTGTGCTTCGTATTTTTTGATCAGGCTTTGCGCTTCTTTGATCATGTTTTTACGGGTTACGATTGCATCTTCAGTATCGTCTAATTCAGCTTTGATTTTTTGTATACGCGTTTCTAATCCGGCTACTTCATCCTCTAAATCAGCTACTTCCATAGGCAACTCGCCTCTAATCTGACGGATTTTATCAATCTTGGTGTGAAGATTCTGTAATTCGTATAAAGCTTTTAGCTTTTGCTCTACTGTTTGTTCCATTAAATGAAATAATTTATGGGGTTTGTGTTATGCTCCGTTAAACGGATTGCAAAGTTAGGAAATTTTTCTTGAATATTCTCTATCAACAAATTAGATGTAAATTGTTCGCTTTCATAGTGTCCGATGTCGGCAATAACCAGGTGTTGTTCGGCGTCAAAAAACTCATGGTATTTAAAATCGGCTGTGATAAAGGCATCAGCGCCAGCGGCTATGGCCTCTTTCAGCAAAAAACTGCCAGATCCGCCACACACGGCCACTTTTTTTATTTTTTTAGGCAACAAGGCCGTATGCCTGATTACTTTGGCCTGCATGCGGTCTTTAACCAAAGCCAAAAAATCTTGTCCTTCCATCTCTTGTGGCAACCAGCCTACCATCCCTGCACCTACGGTTTCGAGCTTGTTGGCTATGGGGTAGATATCGTAGGCTACCTCTTCGTAAGGGTGGCTTTCGAGCAGGGCCAGCAACACTTTGCGCTCGTCCTGTGCTTTAAAAACCGTTTCGATCCTGATTTCGGCCTCGTGGTGCTGCCGGCCTTTTTCACCCACAAAGGGGTCGCTTCCTTCGCCGGCCTTGAAGGTTCCGGTTCCGGCACCGTTAAAGCTGCATTCGCTGTAGTTGCCAATATGGCCTGCACCCGCAGCAAACAAGGCCTCGCGTACCTGGCCTGCTTGTGCCTCCGGACAAAAAGTGACCAGTTTTTTAAGCAGGTTTCCCTTTGGCGACAGGATTTTTGCTTGTTGGATGCCCAGTTGTTTGCAAATCCGCGCATTCACACCATTAGCCATGTGGTCTAGATTGGTATGGATGGCATATAGGGCGATGTTGTGCCGAATGGCCTTGAGTACCACGCGTTCTACATAGGTTTTGCCATTCAGCTTTTTAAGCCCTTTAAAGACAATGGGGTGGTGCGTAATGATCAGGTTGCAATTTTGGGCAATCGCCTCGTCTACAAGCTGTTCGGTACAATCGAGCGCCACCAGCGCCGCCTGTATCTCATCGTTGGGATGGCCTACAATAAGGCCCGAATTGTCATAATCTTCCTGGTAGTTGAGCGGGGCCAGGCTTTCGAGGTAATTGGTAATTACGGCTAACTTCATGGTATAAAAATAGCAAATCCTTGCAGGATTTGCACCTACAAGGATTTTTATACGGGTAGTGGTGGCCTAGTATTGTTTAAAACCGCCCATTCTTACCATTTGCAAGCTTTCGAATACCATGCGTTGGTTGTGCTCAAAGGCCAGGCTTTTGTGGTTGATGATGTCTACAATCGACCCGATCAAACATAAACCTCCGGTTAACAAGTACAGGATACCCATCCCAATTTGGTTAACGATGAAACGTTGCAGGCCGGGAACCAAGAAAAGACCGATCACACAGAAGAGCAACATATCACTTGGATTTTTCCTCTTGCCTGAGTAGATCATTAAAAATGTGCGTACTTGTTGTTCGTCAAGACCACTGGTTGCAGTTTGCAAGTATGAATATTCTTGAGGGGTGATACCCGGTAATGCCATAAATTGTGCGTCAAACATAGCTTTATCCTCCTAATATTTTAATTTAAATTCCTTTTTAAATAATTGTTTACTGAGCTGGTAAATGCGGTAGCCGATCAAGAGCAGGGCGGGTATGCCAAACCAATGTTGGGCTAAGCTTGCATTCACATCTCCATGGAACAATGCGGTTATCGACCTTCCTAAGCCACAACCCGGACACCAGGTTATGCCTAAATTTGCCAACGGGCAAAGGCTGAAATGATGCTCGTGAGGATTAGCCGTTGCTAGCAATACTAAAGCCAACACCCAAAACAACAGTTCTACCGGAAAGCTGCGAATATACTTCATGTTTCCTTGTTTTAATAATTAGATATAAAGGTACTAGGTTTGTTACTGATGCGCATTTTGATTTCGACCAACGCTAAAAATTACCCGACAAACTGGCAAATGCAGGCTAAGAAACAATTTAGGCTCGGGCTATTTGGCCTTTTAATCCTTTTGTTCGAAACACCGGAGGACTTATTCCCAAAAGCGCTAAGCCTCAAGTTGTACCAATTGTCATTTCGACAGAATTTAGCGGGTGGACATTTGCAAATGCTTATCTTTGTATAGTGAACATCCGCGACCTGATCAACAGATACAAAACCGACGAGCGTGTGCAAGCTGTGGCGCAATCGCTCAACAAAGGCAAGGGCAGCAAAACCCAACTTAAGGGATTGGTGGGCTCTGCCGATGCCGTAATTGCCGTTGCCACCTACTTTTTGCTACACAAACCCCAGCTTTTTATTATGCCCAACCGCGAAGAAGCGGCTTATTTCCTTTCCGATTTAGAAGGCATTTTGGGCATAGATGTACTGCTTTTCCCTTCGTCTTTTCGCAAACCGTTTGAATTTACCCAGATCGATACGGCCAACGTATTGGCCAGGGCCGAGGTGCTGAACGAACTGAACCACCAGTCTGAATATGGCAAAATTGTGGTCACCTATCCAGAGGCCTTGGCCGAAAAGGTAATTGACCGTTCCATTCTCGAAAAAAACACCTTGGAAATCAGCTTGGGTGCCAAGCTCAGCATCGATTTCATCAACGAGTTTTTGATTGAATACGATTTTGAAAGATCCGATTTTGTGTACGAACCGGGACAATTCTCCATCCGTGGCGGCATTGTAGATATTTTTTCTTTCTCCCACGAACTGCCCTACCGCATCGAATTTTTTGGCGACGACATCGAAAGCATCCGCACCTTCGAAATAGACAGCCAGCTTTCGGTAGGCGAGGTAAAAACCCTTACCATTGTACCCAATGTACAAGCCAAATTTTTAACCGAGAGCAACATCAGTCTGCTCGACTATATTGAAAAAGACACCCAGCTTTGGTTTAAGGATGTTGATTTGACTTTGGATGTGGTGAAAAGCGGCTACAAGAAAGCCAATGAGCTTTGGAAGGCGCTTTCTATGCCCGAAAAGCAGCAGAACCCGAACTGGCTCGACCCCAAGTTTTCTTTTTCCGACGAAAAGATGCTGGCCGATCTGTTCCAGGATTTTTCTGTGGTCGAATTTGGCAAACAGTTCTTTTACCAAACCGATTCTGTTTTCCAGTTCGATACCAAGCCCCAACCTTCTTTTAACAAGGACTTTAATCTCTTGATCCACAACCTGAAGGAAAACGAGAAGGCCCATATCCACAATTTTATCTTCACCAATTCGACCAAGCAAACTGAGCGCTTGTATGCCATTTTGGATGATATTGATAAAACGGCAAAGTTTACGCCGGTTAATATTCCGTTGCGCGAAGGCTTTGTAGACCTGGTGCAGCAAATGGCTTTTTATACCGATCATCAGATTTTTGATCGTTTCTACAAATACCAGCTCCGCAAGGGCTACCAACGTAGCCAGGCCATTACCCTCAAAGACCTGCGCGAGCTGAAGCCCGGCGATTTTGTAACCCACATAGACCACGGCATAGGCAAATATGCAGGCCTGGAAAAAGTAGAGGTTAACGGCAAGATACAGGAAATGATCCGTTTGGTGTATGCCGACAATGACCTGCTTTACGTGAACATCAACTCGCTTAACCGTATTGCCAAGTTTAGCGGCAAAGACGGTACGCATCCCAAAATGAACAAATTGGGAACCGAGGCCTGGGACAAACTCAAGAAAACCACAAAAAAAAAAGTTAAAGACATTGCCCGCGACCTGATCAAGCTTTACGCCATGCGCAAGGCCCAATCGGGTACCGCTTTTGCGCCCGACGGCTTCTTAGAAACCGAATTGGAGGCTTCTTTCATTTACGAAGATACCCCAGACCAGGTAAAAGCCACCAGCGACGTGAAAAAAGACATGGAAGCCCCGCATCCTATGGACCGTTTGGTTTGTGGCGACGTAGGCTTTGGCAAAACCGAAATTGCGGTACGCGCCGCCTTCAAAGCCGTAGCCAATGGCAAGCAGGTAGCCGTGTTGGTGCCTACTACCATTTTGGCGTTGCAGCATTTCAAAACATTTTCGTCGAGGTTAAAGGAATTTCCTTGTACGGTCGACTATATCAACCGCTTTAAAACCAGCAAACAGATTAAAGATACTTTGGCCCGTGTGACCGAAGGCAAGGTAGACATTGTAATTGGTACGCATCGTTTGTTGAGCAAGGATGTAAAGTTTAAAGACCTGGGCCTGATGGTGATAGACGAAGAGCAGAAATTTGGGGTAGCCGCCAAAGAAAAGCTGAAGTCGCTGCGCGTCAACGTAGATACACTTACCCTTACCGCAACGCCTATTCCGCGTACCCTGCACTTTTCGCTGATGGGCGCGAGGGATTTGTCGATCATGAGCACGCCACCGCCCAACAGGCAACCTGTTAACACCGAACTGCATGTGTTTAACGACAAGCTGATCCAAGATGCCGTTCAGTACGAATTGGATCGTGGCGGACAGGTTTTCTTTATCCACAACCGTGTTGACGATTTGAGGCAACTGGGAGGGCTGATCCAGAAACTGGTGCCGAAGGCGCGTATCGGCATTGCACACGGACAGCTAGACGGCGACGCACTGGAAGATGTGATGCTCGATTTCATTAATGGTGAAAAAGACGTGTTGGTAGCCACCACGATTATCGAAGCGGGCTTGGATATTCCGAATGCCAATACCATTATCATCAACCATGCGCACATGTTTGGCCTGAGCGATTTGCACCAAATGCGCGGACGCGTGGGCCGATCGAACAAAAAGGCCTTCTGTTATTTGTTAACCTTGCCAATGTCGACATTAACCAACGAGGCCCGTAAACGCCTAAGCGCCATTGAAGAATTTTCTGACCTGGGCAGCGGTTTTAACATTGCCATGAGGGATTTGGACATTAGGGGCAGTGGCAATTTGCTGGGTGGCGAGCAAAGCGGCTTTATTGCCGAAATTGGCTTCGAAATGTACAACAAGATTCTAGACGAAGCTATTCAGGAGCTGAAGGATGCCGAGTTTAAGGATTTGTTTAAAGACGAACCGCAGCGTCCTTTTGTAAGTTTTACCCAAGTAGATACCGATTTGGAACTGCATATTCCGGATGATTACGTGACCAATATCACCGAGCGCTACAACTTGTATACCGAGCTTTCCAAACTCGAAACCGATGCCCAACTCCATGCTTTTGAACAAGAACTGCACGATCGGTTTGGACCAGTACCTGCGCCTGTAAAAGGGATGACCAAGGTATTGCGCCTGCAATGGGTGGGCAAAAAACTGGGATTCGAAAAGCTGAGCTATAAAAAAGGCATTTTGCGCGGCTATTTTGTAAGCGACAAACAATCGCCCTTTTTCGATTCTGAAATATTCAACAAGGTTTTGGCCTTTGCACAGCTGCATCCGCGCCTGTGCAACCTCAAAGAAGTAAAAGATACCCTGCGCATTTCTTTCGACAACATCAATAATGTTGATGAGGCGATTGAAATGTTGGAAATGATTTTGTAGCAACCGTCTTCGGAGCTTTGAAAACTTCGAAAACAATCAACCTAACCAAATATGGATTCTCAAATCTTATTAGACCTGGTCCGCGTTAAAATGCCTTACGGAAAGTACAAGGATTGGCTAATCTGTTCCCTGCCCGAGCCCTATTTGGTGTGGTACCGGGAAAAAGGCTTTCCGGCCGGGAAACTGGGCCAGTTACTGGCCACCATGTACGAAATCAAAGCCAACGGACTGGAATATTTATTGCACCCGCTGAAGCAATAAATTTGGCCATTGGCACAAATCGATAGACCTTAATAAAAGTGCATTCTTGCGAAGTGTTAAAAGCTTCGCAGGAATGCTTAAATGTTATTTTATCTCACAACCGTCCTCATCACAGATGGCATCGTTATTTTTATTCAAAGAGGTTAACTGTACCTGAGGCTGGGATGCCTTCCATTCGTTAAAGCTTTGCGTTAGCGCTTCTTTAAATGCAGGCACGGGCTGTGCGCCAGAAAGCGCATATTTGCGGTCTAATACAAAATACGGAACGCCCCTAACGCCCAGTTGCTGACTTTCATAAATATCGTAACGAACGGCTTCGGCATATTGATCGCTTTCCAGAACGCCTTTTACCAAAGTCTCGTCCAAACCCAATTCTTGACCAATGGCCAACAGCACTTCGTCTTTTGACACATCCAAGCCATCGATAAAATGGGCCTTAAACAACACTTCTTCGGCTTGGTCTTGCAAACCTTGGCTCGCCGCAAAATGAATCAACCTGTGCGCTTTAAATGAGTTTGCGGGAATATTAGCGTTGAAGTCTATATCCAGTCCGGCGTTTTTGGCCATTTGGGCCACCTGAACGGTTAGGCCTTGCGCCTGTTCGCGGCTCATGCCCTTGCTTCGGGCCAGGTAACTGTACAGGTCTTCGTTATTGGTATTTTGGTATTCGGGATTAAGCTGAAAACTTTTCCATTCTACCTCGATTTCCTTTTGAAAAGGCAAGCTTTGCATGGCTTCTTCAAAGTGCCTCTTGCCGATATAGCAAAACGGGCACATCACATCTGACCAGATTTCTACTTTCATGGCACAAAGGTACGGCAGGCCTTTGGGGAAATGGTAAGCAGGGGGTAAAAATCACCAAAAGAAAAGTTATTACTATGCTCGCAATAACCATTTGGTTTTGGTCACATTAGTTGGTTTCCCGTAAACGATAATGTGGACAAAAAATATATCTTTGCCGCTCAAACAAACTATTTAAAAAATGAAAAAATTCCTATTAACGCTCTTCATCTCTGGGGCTTGCCTTGCCGCAAGCGCTCAACTTGAAGGCTCAAAGCAAGTTTTTGAAAGCCCGCAACTCAAAACCGAAATTGCCAAACACAAAGTTATCGCCATCCTCCCGTTCAACACTAAAATCACCTACAAAAAACAACCTAAAAACTTTAGTCAGGAGGCCAATCGCGAACAAGAAAAAACAATGTCTAAATCTATCCAGTCGAGCTTGTTCACTTTCTTGCTGAGAAAAGCCAGCAACTACAGCGTTACTTTTCAGGATGTAGAAAAAACCAATATTTTATTGAAGAAAGCCGGAATGCTTGATAAAATGGATGAGTTTACCAAAGACGAGGTTGCGAAAGCCTTAGGCGTTGATGCCGTATTGGGTGGCGATTTTATCACCGAGCAAACCAAATCGGAAGCCGGTGCCATTGCCTCAGCCGTACTTTTTGGCGGCTTTGGTGGCAAAACAGGAACCGGTACCTTAACCTTAACGCTTAATGATGGTAACGGCGATTTGTTATGGCGCTTTTTCAAAACCATGAACGACAACATTACTACTTCTACCGATGATTTGGTAGAGCACATGATGCGCAAAGTTTCCAGAAACTTTCCTTACGCCAAATAACAAAAAAGCTCCCGAAATAATCGGGAGCTTTTTTTTATTCCATTTATGGGTAACGCTACCAGCAAATTATTTATACAACTGGTTAAACATCCACTTAAATGTTCCATGGGTTTGAGCCCTGAAGGTGATTTCTGGTCCGAAGGCGAATAATTTTCCTTTGCCGTAATCGGCTTCGAAAGCGGTTACGCCATCTTGCAGGTAGCTTTGGCCCCAGGCCCAGCCGCTGCGCAATGGTGTGGCATTGGCAAACCAAGCCAATGGTTTGATTTTTCCACTCGAAACGGCGTCGGCACTTAATTTAAACACCGGACTGTTGTCAAAATAAACATCAGCGGTGCTATCCATGCCCCAGTTGGCAGGTTGCTTGCTATCTAATGCCACATTCAACACGCTTCCTGGCACATAATATTTCTCTGCAGGCAGTCTTTTTTCTACACCGCCAACCAATTCTACAATCGCATTGCGAACCGGCAGCTCGAGGTGGTTTGCCAAATTCGTAGCGCTGCCAATGGTTACGATATCGCCACCGGCTTCCAAGAATTTTTTCAGTTGCGGAATTGATTTTTCTTGCGTCATCCTTCCAATTCTGCCTCTATATTCTGCGGGAACGGTTTCTGGTGCCGGGCCAAAGCCTCTTCCGCCGGCATTGGCCGGATTTGGATTGAAGGCCGGGATAGAACCATCAACAAAAACAATGACATCGTATTTGTCTTTCAGGTTGCCCGCATCAATGTCTGGTGCATAAATAACCGTTGCATAAAAATGGTACTGTTCCATAATGAAACGGATCCAGCCCGAATCCATAGAGCCCCCGTAAGTGTCCCAAAGGGCAATACGGGCAGGGGCAATTTTTACCGCCTTGGCTGGTTTTTGAGCCGCCATTACGCGCATGCCAAAGCCATGTTCCGCTTTATCCAAAATGCTTTTCGCCTTGGCCGATGCCGGTACGTAGAAAGAACCGTCGGCTGTGTTTCTGTATACTTCGGCGCCGCCTTTTAACAGTTCGTTTACCGCCAAGAAACTTTCGTTGGCCTTGGCGCTCAACACATAGCCGCTGCCGCTTGGCAATGCCTTTGGCGTAGCTTTGATCAGTTCGCCATAAGGCAGTTTTTCAAAAGGGCCATCAAAAGGCTCCAGAATACGATCAAATTTCACATTCATCAAATAAGCCAAGGTCCAGCCTGCCGCATCGTAAGGCGCAATTGGGGGGCCTCCTTCGTATTTAAAATCGTTAGGGTGGTCTTGTGGCTCAAACATATCCAAAACATGCGGCCGGAAAGCCTGATCGGTTTTTACCACATAAGAACCTGCCGGATAGGATTTGCCAGCTACCGTAAAAGGTGCCGTGGCTTTTTGCACACGAATCCCGGTCCTGATCAGCGCGTTTAAGAAACGAATGGCCGTTGTAAAATCCTGTTGGTCGGCCGAAAGGATATAGCCTCTTGCATCCCTGTTTTTAGGCGCTTTCATAACCGTATCCAAGTATTTAATCGGCATGCCTCCACGATTGAACTCGCCACCAGGACCCGTGGTTGTTGCTTTTTTATCTTTTTGATAGGCTTCGTTAATGGCATCGATCTTTTTGGGCGAGAAAGACCAGGTGTCTTTGCCGCCACGCTCAATAGAGTTGCGGCCCATTTGGTAAATATTGTACAACAATTCATCGCCGTAGCGTTGCGCATAGTTCAATACCGCATAGTTCAACGAAATCGAATAGTCGATCGAGTTTTTGAAATACCATTTTTGCGGCAGGACCGGGTTTGGCGAATCGCCGTTTGGCAACAGGCGAGAAGGCACCAATGGAATATCGGAAGGGGTTGGACTGCCTACAATTTCGGTCAGCAAGCCAATCATGTTGTGGAAATACGTCGTGGTGCGCAAACCGCCGTTATACCAGGTAGAAAATACCGATCCGCCACGTTGGGTATAGCCTGGCTTGGCTTCTACGTTCATGCGGTTGTGCATGGCTGCGCCCACGGCATCGATACTGGTTAAAATAATTGGATCGAATACATAGTTGTAAGGATCGCGGTAAGGAGGGCCTGCTACCACGGTACCTGCAGGACCCGCCTGATGGTGGTTATACATGATCTGCGGAATCCATTCAACAAACAACTGACGGCCCATATTTTGCGTTTCCTTCAGGTTTAGCATGAAAAAATCGCGGTTATTATCGTGACCGGCATATTTTTCGTACAAGCGGGGTAAGCCGTTGATCGAACGTTTTTTAGGGTCTTTTTCACGCATGTACCAATCGCTCACCAGCTCTTGTCCATCAGGATTGGCGTGGGTCATTAGCACAATTACCTTATCTAATATCTTGGTGGTTTCGGCATCGGTACGACTGGCCAGGTTATAGGCCATCTGGATGAGCTGATGTGCACCAACCACTTCATTGGCGTGCAAGCCGCCATCAATCCATACTACCGCTTTGCCTTCGGCCGCCAGGGCTTTGGCCTGGTCTTTGGTCAAGTCTTCGGCATGCGCTAGTTTTTGTGAAATTTCTTTATACTTCTCCAGGTTTTTTTGGTTTTCTGGCGAGGTAATGATGAGCATGTATTGGCTTCTTCCTTCTTCGGTTTTGCCGATATCAACCAGCTTTACACGGTTGGAGCTGGCGGCCAATTTTTTAAAATAAGCTTCGGTTTGGGTGTAATTGGCCAGCTGGTAATCGTCGCCAATGTCAAAGCCAAAATGAGATTTCGGCGTAGGAACGGTTTGTGCCCAGACGGTTTGCACGCTAAAAAGCAAGGCCAACAGCCACAGGCTACGCGGGTAAAATTTTGCCATAAATTAAGTTTTGTTAGTTATATCAAATATAAACTGCTTTGGCCTTGAACGTATTGCTGCGATTGATTTGTTACAAGAATGTTGCGCACAATGGTGCCACCTGGCCTAAGCTGCCCGATAAATCAATCTGGATATAAGAGATATTTTGCGCGTATTGTCTTGAACTTTCCTAATCCCGGTTCCCAGCTTTTTCTGATTTCGGCTTCAGACATTCCCGCTATAATCTGTTTTCTCAGCTGGTCTGTACCTATGCGCAAATCGAAAGGAGATACCCCATTCGCTCTTTCTTTGCCAAAGAAATTGGCTTTGTCTGGATAGGCCTTATAGAGCTCTATCAGCCATTTCAAATTAAGCTTACGGCTTTTCCTTAAGCTGCCGATGTCGTAGTTGCGAAGGTCGAGGCCATAGCAAACCGTGTCTTTGTGGTTTGGCCACTCGCTCATTCCGGCAATACTAACCGGTTTGTACGAAAACGAATACTTGCCCTTTAGTGCAGGTGCGCCCAAAATGGTAAAGGGCATATAAGTTCCGCGGCCTTCATTGATCGCCGTTCCCTCAAACATGCATAAGCTTGGAAAAAGCATCACGGCTTGTTGCGTATTCAAATTTGGAGAGGGGTTAACCGGCAGCACGTAAGGCATGCTGTGGTTATAATTGGCAACTTTTATGATTTTGATTTTGCATTTCTCCTTCAAATAGCCTTCGCCGTTAAGGTATTGTGCAAACTCTCCTATGGTCATCCCGTGGGTCATGGGAGTGTAATGTATTCCAATGGCCGATTTGTACTTGTCTTCGGTCATTACTGGCCCGTCAACCACATAGCCGTTCGGATTGGGCCTATCGAGAATGAGCAGTTCTTTGCCGTTTTCTGCACAGGCTTCCATTACATGCTCTAGCGTATTGATATTGGTGTAATAGCGGCAACCTACATCCTGGATATCAAATACCATCAGGTCTATATCTGCCAGCTGTTCTTTTGTAGGCTTCTCATTTCGGCCATACAAAGAGATGATCGGAAGGCCGGTTTTCGCATCTTTCTCATTGCCCACCGCCGCTCCATTGCTGGCATTACCCCTAAAGCCATGTTCGGGGCCAAACACTTTTACAATTTTAATTCCAAGGCTCAATAAGCTGTCTACGCTGCTTTTCTTGCCTATTATCGAGCTCTGGTTGGCAACCAGTCCAATCCGTTTTCCCTTGAGGTAAGGCAAATATTTTTCGGTTTGGTCTGCACCTGTAACAATCTCCTGCTTCTTGGAAATTTTTTGTTTTGCCCCTACTATTTGCACGCTAAAAAGCAACAGCAGCAGCCCTAAGCCACGAAGATGAAATTTTGCCATAAAATTAGTTTTGTTGGTTAAATATAGCTCGCTTGGGCTTTGGTAGGCTCGCAGCTATTGATTTTGTTACAAGAGCGGCCCTACTTAATACAAAATCAGGTACAAGTACGCGTATACTACCGGTGCAGCAATCAAAAGTCCGTCAAAGCGGTCTAAAAAGCCCCCATGGCCCGGCAAAAAGCTGCCCGAATCCTTAGCGTCCAAACTTCTTTTCAGCATCGATTCAACCAAATCGCCCAAAGTACCAAAACATACGATAAGTACCGCCATGCCCGCCCAGACCCAACTGGCCTGCTCGGTAAATTGGGTAGAGATTACATAAGAAACCAGCACGCTGGTAAACAAGCCTCCAAAAAAGCCTTCCCACGATTTTTTGGGCGAATGGCGTTCGAACAGCCTGTGCTTGCCAAATTTCATCCCAAACAGGTAGGCGCCCGTATCACTGGCCCAAAGCATCAATAAAAAGGCCAGGGGCAAATGGAAATTGTAGTGGTTAAAATCGTTGAGAAACCCCAGCGAATAAAAGAAGCAGAAAGGTATGGTTACATAAACAAAACCAATAAAAGTATAGGATATATTGGCAAAGGGAATTTTGTTCTTTTTGTAGAGCTCCACAATAAAGATCGAAAACAGCAGCGGCACAATGAGCAGAAGATATTTCAGTTCATACTGGAAAAAATGATAGCCAGCCGTAAGGCCAAAAATAACTGCCGCCGCCAGTACGCCCATGTTCCGGTGGGGCCTGATCCCCCCTATCTTAACCAGTTTATAAAACTCGAGCAAAGCCACCAAACTCAAGGACAAATAGAAAAAGGTAAAGGTATAGGCGCCCAAAAAAATGGAGCCTAACATCACGATGGTAAAGAAAAAAGCGGTAATGGCCCGGGTTTTCATAAAAGTTAAAATGGTATAAATTAAGGGTTAGGATGTGGCTCAATGCCTACTGTCGATTCTTTGGGTTTGGTTTGCTGTTTTAAATAGCCGAACAAAGCTACGGTTAATGCCAGACTAATCAAGGCCAAATACCAGGGCAGTCCAGCGGTATCATCCCGATCTATGGGCAAATTGTTTTTTTGCATGTAAAACGCCACGCAAACGGCATAGGCGTTGTTTAAAAAATGGGCAAAAACCGTATACCAAATGCTTTTGGTCCACCAATAGATATAACCAAACATAGCGCCCAAAAACATCCTCGGAAAAAAGCCGAAGAACTGAAAATGGATGGTGCTGAAAATGGCCGCCGAAATCCAAATGGCCACATGCGGATTTTTAATCCAGCGCAAAAAGCATCGCTGCAAAGCCCCCCTAAAAATAAATTCTTCGCAAATGGCCGGTATGAGGGCTACTACGGTGATGTTGACCAAAAGTGCGCCTATTGATGACATTTTTAAAATCGCCTTGGTCGTTTCCTCGCCTTGGTTTTCTAAATAGCGCATCCAGTCTTCAACTTTTTTCAGCGCCACTGGAAGATGCATCTTTTGGTTCAGCTCGGTTACCCAGCCCATAAAAGGCACAGCGGCCAACATGATCAAAAAAACAAGGCTCAGCCAATTTATCTTGGGGGCTGTAGTGCCATAAAACCGATTAGGGTTTTTACCTTCTGTTACCCCTAGCATCAGTGCCGGAGCCAAAAAGAAAAAAAGCTGCTGTGCGGTTAGCAATATTTTAGTCGCATTCACGCTTCCATTTAAATCCAGCTGGCCACTAAATATAGCCATCATCGACTCGGAGCCATAGCCGATATAAATAATGAGCACGCTAACCACAATGCAGGCAATGAACCCCATCCCAACTAGCAAGCCCAAAAATACCAATTGTACAAATGGGTGCTTCTCTGTGGCCGTTTCTTTTATAAAATCCATTTCAATGTAAAGATGCTCAAGTATTTGGCTGTTAAAAGCGCATTAAAAACAAAGTTTGTACCTTTGTAAAAATTAGTTGAAGATAGACAAATGTCGGTAAAGATAGGAAATATAGATTTAGGAGAGTTCCCCTTGTTGTTGGCGCCTATGGAAGATGTGAGCGATCCACCTTTCCGCTACGTGTGCAAACAGGGCGGTGCCGATTTGATGTACACCGAATTCATCTCTTCTGAAGGGCTTATCCGCGATGCGGCCAAAAGCCGTCAGAAACTCGATATTTTCGAATATGAAAGGCCCATTGGCATCCAGATTTTTGGCAGCGACATCGAGAGCATGCGCGAGGCTACCGAAATTGCGACCCTGGCCAAACCCGACCTGATGGATATCAACTATGGTTGCCCTGTTAAAAACGTTGCCTGCCGCGGTGCGGGCGCCAGCTTGCTGCAGGATGTAGACAAGATGGTAAAAATGACAGCAGCCGTAGTCAAGGCAACCCATTTGCCCGTTACCGTAAAAACCCGCCTGGGCTGGGACGATAATACCAAAAACGTTTACGAAGTGGCCGAACGCCTGCAGGATGTAGGCATACAGGCCCTGACCATACATGGACGTACCCGTGCGCAATTGTACAAAGGCGAGGCCGATTGGACTTTGATCAGGGAAATTAAACGCAACCCGCGTATCAAAATCCCTATTTTTGGCAATGGCGACGTAGACAGTCCACAAAAAGCCGCCAACTGGCGCCTGGAATACGAAGTAGATGGCATTATGATTGGCCGTGCGGCTATTGGCTATCCCTGGATATTCAGGGAAGTAAAGCACTTTTTCAAAACCGGCCAGCTTTTGCCCGGCCCAACCCTCGATGAAAGGATGCTGGCCTGCCGCACCCACCTCAACAAATCAATCGAATGGAAAGGACCAAAAGTAGGCGTATTCGAAATGAGGAGACATTATGCCAATTATTTTAAAGGCCTGCCCGATTTTAAACCTTACCGGATGCAGTTGGTCAAAGAAGAAAATATCGACACCATTCATGCCATTTTGGACGAAGTGTCAGAAAAATATGCAAATGACATGCCTTTTGTAGAAATGGCTTGATTATTGAATTGCATTTCTTAATTTTAGTCATGGTTACAGCAATCACACAAGGCGTAAAAATCTCGGTAGATACCATTTATCAAGATGAGCACTCTAATCCAGCCAACGAGCATTACATGTTCGCCTACCGCATCGAGATAGAGAACTTGTCTGACTATGGCATCCAGTTGATGCGCCGTCAATGGATCATCTTCGATTCGAATGGTACTTTGCGCGAAGTAGATGGCGAAGGCGTAGTAGGCGTACAGCCTGTGATCGAGCCCGGCCAAAGCTATGCCTATGTATCAGGTTGCAACCTGAAAACAGATATGGGCAGCATGCGCGGCCACTACGTGATGAACCGTCTTTTTGACAATACCAGCTTTAACGTTGATATTCCGGAATTTCAGCTTATCGTTCCCTACAAACTCAACTAACCCTTATTTTCCTTTAACCCTTTTGGTTAACCCCTTTTTTGATACCTTTAGGGTAACCATTTGCCATTAACGTGATCCAGTTCGAACTCCTAGATCTTGCCCGAAAACAGATGCCCAACTTGGACTTGAACCAAGAAAGCGATGTGATTAGGCTAGAGAAAATATTAAAGGCCGAAATCAAGCTCAACAACCACATCAACATCAATGATGTAGAGCAGCTGCTGGATTTTTTGAGAAAAGACGGCGGAAAATTTGCTGTTTTTTTCCAAAACAAAACCATTCGGACCATTTTGAATGCCAAGGGCGAAACAATCAACTTTGCGCCTTTCGACCGCCGTGGCCTTAGCGAAGAAACCTTGAACAGCTTTGCCGAAACCTTTGCTTCCAACGTGGAAGGCTATCTGAGGGAATGTATACGGGCAGGTGCCTGGTTTAGTCTGAAGAGCCTATTCATCAATTATTCTTTTTTGGTGCAGGATTCGACCCGTGAAAACATCCGGCAACTTTTAACGCTTAAAAACAAATCGATTATACAAGCCATTTATACCCATCAGTTTGTTTCTTTCATAGATTTTAATCGCTTTTGCAGAGATGCCGGCTACTATGGCATACTGAGTATCGTAGATCCTTCTTATTTCGACCAGGATATCCTCGAAATCAATAATGCCATCTACCAAAACCAGGAAACCTCCATAGAAAGGCTCAAATTGCTTGGCGAGGTGCTTTATGCCCTTACCTATTATAATGCCCATTCGGAAGATTTACAGGCTACCCTGGCCAATAATCAGCCGGTGGCGCTCAAATGGGCTTCGATGGGCCCAAGCACCAGCAGTGGTCGCGATAACCATACCATAATCTTTGTTTCTTACATCGTAGCCGCCATCTTAATCATTATTTTAATGGCGGCAGGGGTGGGTGGCGTAAGTATATTCGTACCCATTGTTATTGCAATCGCCCGTTTGGCCAGCAGAAATATCCGTTAGCCTATTTAAGGCCAAGCGTGCCATTCTGGTCTTTGAGCGAATCTTCGGGTTTGACCTTCAACAGGTTATACATTTGCAAAATAATGGCTTTTACTTCGGCATAATCTTTCTTGGTACAAGCGGTTTGGCCTCTTTCAATAAGCACCTTCAGCTTGTTTGGATCTTGGTAGTTGTCTGCATCGATATAGGCATACTGATAAAACAGCTCGATGTAGGAATCGTCGTTTTGGTAGTATATTTCCCTGACCAAGCGATGCAAATCCCTGATTTTGGCCTTGATCAGCGAAAGCTGTCCGGAGTTTAAAAACTGAGCTTCGTTTTTAATGGCTGTTTGAAAAACCTGGTCTATTTTTAAATCTGGTTTCAACAACAGGTGCTCTCTGATATAAGCCTTCAAGCTCTGGTATTCCTCTATTTCCACATAAAGCTCCTTGTTTCTGAGCAAGCTGTCTACCTGTTGCAGCAATTTGATTTTGCGCTCATCCAAGTTATAGATCTTATCGGTTATAAAGTCGTCTTCCAGGTGGATCAGCTCCTCCAACAATTCGATAATGGTGATACGCAGCTCTTCGAGCATTTGGGCCATCGAATCGGTATCGATCAGGTCTGGCCCATCACGTTCTATTTTTTGCAGGGCATTTTCCAGTTCGGCCTGAATTTTACGTACCGAAACCTGCCTGCTTGTGGCATTGAAAACCTGATTGATTTCGAGGCCAATGGAGCTAATAAAAATATCAATGATCAGGTCTCTCGATTCGCTGACCTTAAAATTGATTTCGATGTCTGTGCCTTTGAGCAGGTTGGTCGGCAACTCTTCCGAAGAGATTTCGATATAGCCGATACATACGTTGCTAGCTGGCGATGCCGTGGCCAAACCCTCAACCACGTTGATCACCAATTGCTCGCCCGATCCCTTCATGATCGTTTTAGACGCGGTTTTATATATTTTTTTGGAAAGAGGCAAGGTGTCGTTCTTTTTGAAGATGCGCTCGAGGTAAGTTGTTCCAATGGTATCATCTATTTCGAGGCAGATATCGTTAGGCAAAGGCTGGCCCGAAATATTGTAAAGACCATGGTTTATGCTGATATCGTTTTTTTCCAACACCATTTGCTGGTATTTATCAAAAACCCTCAACTGAAACTGATTGATGGCTTTGGGAACCAGTTTAACAAACTCGTTGAATTTAGAATGAAAGGCAATCAGTCCGGTATCAAATCCGCCGTCGGTGCGGGTTAGCCGGTAGTATCCCGAAAAGTTGTTGGCCAGCACACCGGTAACGAGTTCTTCCGCGTCTTGCGAGTTCACTTCGTAAACCAGCTTTATTTCTTGGGCTGGAACGGCCGGAGCTGCTGTTGGGCTTTCGGTCTTGATTTCCTTTGGCTGTCTGTTTTTAGTGCCCGCATAATAGCTGGCGCCCACCATAATGGCCGTAGAGGGATCGATGCTCGAATCGACAAGGGTGTTGAACTGCTGCTGCAGGGTTTCCCTTACATAGGGAATGTAGGTCGTGCCACCTACTAAAACAATACGTTCTATGGCGCCGTCTTCAATTTGGTTCTTTGCCAACAGGCTTTTGGTAAGCTTAATTGTTTCTTCTACTTTTTGTTTGATCAGCTGGTTGAATGCCTGGCGGCTAATCGAAAATTCGATGAAACCGTCAGGTCTATCGAGCTCCACAAAAACCTCTTCTTTTAGCGATAGTTCCTTCTTGGCTTCTTCGGCTTTGTAAAGTAGTTCTACAAACAGCTTGTAATAAGGCGCATCGGCACCCACCATCTGTTTCCACAAATTTGTAATACCCATTTTCTGCTCCAGTACTGGGCAAAATAAATGCTCGAGCATGAGGTTGTCTATATCAAGGCCTCCTAAAAAGTTGTTTCCTTCATGATCCAGCACCCTTAGTTCGCGATGGTTTATCCTAACCAGGGCCACATCAAAGGTACCGCCACCAAAATCGTACACCAGCCATTTTTTTTCCTGATCAAGCGATAGGTTTTGGGTATTGGCATAGGCCAAACAGGCTGCTATGGGTTCTTGCAGCAACACCACTTCTTCCAGGCCTGCCTGGTAGCCCGCCGTTTTGGTGGCGTTGGATTGTACCGTTCCGAAAGACGCAGGTATGGTAATAACCGCAGCCGTTGGTTTTGGCGTACCTGCAAAGCTGAGCAGTTCTTTCAGTACCAGTACCGAAAAATCGATTGCTGTTTTATGCTCATTAATGGCCGAAACAAAATAGTTGTGCTCGCTGCCCATTTTTCGTTTAAAGCTCGAAAAAACATGTTCGGGCTGCATAGTGGTCAGCTCTCTGGCCTTGTCTCCCACCAAAATCCTTCCGTTTCTATAGGCAACTACCGAAGGCAGCACTTCCCTAAATCCGACCGGGTTTTTATAGATATTTACCTTGCCCGACTCGAATTTTCCGATTCCCGAATTGGTTGTTCCCAAGTCAATGCCAAAATTGATGTTTTCCATAGCCTTATTCTACAATTACAACCGCCTTCTGAACCAATGCCCTGTGCGTTCCTTCCTGTTTATAGATGGTTGGTTTAAGCACCTTGGTTATTTTGAGGTCGCTTCCGTTTTCGTTGAGAATATTGGCCTCTATAGCTACATCTCTTTCATCGTAGCGCTGCCCCAACGGATTGATGACCATGAAGCCCTCCTGTTCAAACTCGTGGTACAGCCGCTCAAAATTACGCGTAAACAGCGCTTTGTCGGTTTCCTTGATCTTGTTTTCTATTTCAAATACCTGGTTAATGATATGCTGCATGCTCTTTTTTGTTTCGTTGGTGTAGATTGATGACTAAGATAGATTCTTGCCGACAAATTGTTAGCCAAAAATCGATCTTTTGTTCATCAATTTAAAAAAGAAGGCGCAAAAAAAAGACGGCCATTTGCCGTCCTTCTTCAGTTTCATTGTGCTTGAATGCTATTCCCTGCTTCTGCCAAACAGCATCGATGCGTAGTACAAAAGATTGGCAAGGGCACCTAGAGCCGCAACCACATAGGTCATGGCCGCCCACCAAAGTGCATCTTTTGCCTGTACGTTTTCCTCGTCGGTGTACATAACGCTGCTGTTGTTTTTTAGCCACACCAACGCCCTATTGCTGGCATCAAATTCTACAGGTAGGGTAATAATGCTAAACAGCGTTACAATAGCCAATCCGGCTACCCCTATACCCAGTACAATCGGATTTCCGGTAAAACCAATCAGCAAAACGCCGATCAATAATACCCATTGCAAAAGGTTTGATGAAATACTCACTACAGGCACCATATTGGAGCGCAACTGTAGCCAGTGGTATGATTTGGCATGTTGTACCGCATGTCCGCACTCGTGGGCCGCCACAGCAGCGGCGGCTACGCTCCGTCCGTAATAAACGTCGGTGCTTAAATTTACGGTATAACTTGCAGGATTATAATGGTCTGTTAACTGTCCCTCCAAACTCATCACTTTCACATTGTAGATGCCGTTATCTGCCAACATCTTCTCAGCCACTTCTTTTCCCGATAAACCCGAATTGAGTTGCATCTCGGCATATTTTGAAAATTTATTCCTAAATCGCCACTGCACAAACATGCTCAATAACAGTACCGGGATGATTAAAATTAAATAGGTTCCCATATCGCTATATGTATGTTTCGGCTTGCTTAAAACAAAAAGCGTTCCCATATTTAAGCATCATGAAAAATTTACATTACATTTAATGATGCAGCAGGGCTTATCATACTGGGAACAGCAAAATTTCTTCCATGCCGATATCGTGATAATAGGCAGTGGCATAGTAGGTTTAAATGCTGCCATTGCCATAAAAACCGCGCAACCTGGGCTTAGTGTACTGGTATTGGAACGCGGTTTTTTACCTAGTGGAGCCAGCACCAAAAATGCTGGTTTTGCCTGCTTCGGAAGCATTTCTGAGCTCATTGAACAAGAAAAGCTTAGTGGTACCGATGGCCTGTACCAACTCATTGCCAAGCGGTGGCAAGGCCTCTTGAAACTGCGTAAATTGTTGGGCAACAAAAGCCTTGATTTTTACAACTTTGGGGGTTACGAATTATTTGTGCCCAGTCAACAAGAATTGGCCAACAATTGTGTATCAAAAATAAGCCATTTTAATGCTTTAATTAAAGATATTGTCCTAGAAAGTGACGTATTTGGCCTTAACAATGGTAAAATTGGCACATTTGGTTTGAAAGATGTAAGCCTATTGATCGAAAACAAGCTCGAGGGGCAACTTAATCCAGGCATGATGATGAAATCTCTGTTGGCCCTAGCCAGTTCCTTGGGCATATCGGTGCTGAACAATTGCGCCGTCAACTCGATTGAACATGAAGCCAGCCATGTCGTGCTCCAAACCAATCAAGGCCAATTTAAAAGCAAAAAAGTGCTGTTGTGTACCAATGCCTTTGCCAAGGCGCTTTGGCCAGATTTAGCCTTGGTACCCGGCCGCGGGCAGGTTGTAGTAACCCAGCCTATTCCGAACCTGAAGTTTAAAGGAACCTTCCATTATGATAAGGGCTTTTACTACTTCAGAAACATCGCCAACAGGGTATTGCTGGGCGGTGGGCGTAACCTTGATTTCAAAGCTGAAGAAACTACCGATTTTGGAGAAACGCCTTTGGTTCAAGAAGCTCTAGAGCAGCTGCTCAAAGAAGTTATCTTACCCGATACCCCTTTCGAACTCGAATACAAATGGAGTGGCATTATGGCTTTTGGCCCGGAGCTATCGCCTATTATTGAAGAAGTAAAACCCAATGTATTTTGCGCGGTGCGCTGCAACGGGATGGGCATTGCCATAGGTACCCAAACCGGACAGGAGGCTGCTGCCCTGGTGTTGCAAAGTCTTTAATCTATTTGGATAGCCACGGATTTATCCCATTAATTTTCTTGAGGTCTGAACGCTATGCATTTGGTGCTTAAAAAGATTAACAGCCATCAATTGTCGATCATTTGGTTATCGAACTTTTTAGTAATTCCATATTCAATACCCACCGATGTAAAGAAATTTTTAATAAGATCGAATTTAGGCCTTTCAAAATCTTCATTTCCCATTTTTTCCCAACTCAGTATATTATGTCGGCAACTGAAGCAGATTTCTATAAATTCGAATACCTTACCATTAACATCTAAAAAGAGAATACCGTTTCTAGGTTCATAGCACTTAGTTAGCTCTACAATTTCTGGTGCTTTGATATAACCATAATTATATATAATAGCTGATAACCTATCTATTTGCGTAAGCGTTAGTGTTTTTCGCTCTTGAAATGGCTTGGTACAAATATTCATCCACATTTGTGGCATATCCTCCTTAATCTTGTCTTGGGGTTGCCTCTGACCGCCATTTCCGTTAAATGAAACCAATTGGATTTGAGTAGCCTTATTGAATGGATATTTCAACAAACGTTTTGAAAAACTCAGGTTATATTTTTTGCCAAATATGTATTTTGCCGACAATGGGGTTTCACCTACAGGTGGTGGCTCCTTCCGTCTTTGCGCAAAAACAGCAGACGAAACCAATATCAAAATACATAAACCAAATATCAATCTCATCGCGTTGATTTTTATGGACTAATATACAAAGCAAATCTGTCAATAGTTAAGTAATTATCAGATAGTAATCCATTAGCAAAATTATTTTTATTTTTTTATTTTTGATAAAAATATTAGCAAAATGGAACTTGTAGGTATAGCTTTATTGGTCGTAATTCTAATCGTATTATTGATTATTTTATTTAAAAAACCGAATACACAAGCCAACGAAACCTTAAATTTTTTCAAGACGGAGAACCAGCGCCTGCAAGATGAAAACAACGACTTGCGCGAGCGCCTCAGCGAAGAAAAAGCCAACTTTATCAAAGCCGAAGCCTTAGCTCATTCTTACCGCGATAAACTGGCCGAACAAGGCAAAAACCTGGAAGAGCTGCAACAAAAATTCAGCTTGGAATTTGCCAACCTGGCCAATAAAATCCTCGACGAAAAAACAGCCAAGTTCACTGCACAGAACCAAAGCAACCTCGATACCATTTTAAATCCGCTCAAAGCCAATATCAAATCCTTCGAAGAAAAAGTAGATAAGGTTTACCAAGCCGAAGCGGCCGAACGAAACCATTTAAAAGGCGTTATTTTTCAGCTGATGGATCAGAGCAAACAGATCCAAAGCGATGCCAACAACCTAACCAGGGCCCTTAAAGGCGACAATAAAAGACAGGGTAACTGGGGCGAGGTTATCCTCGAAAGGATCTTGGAACGTTCGGGTCTCATCAAGGATAGGGAATACCGCATCCAGGCAAGCCTAAATAGCGCCGAAGGCGCGCGTTTGCAACCCGATGTGGTCATTGACCTGCCCGACGAAAAACATTTGATTGTAGACGCTAAAATTTCGTTGGTTGCCTACGAGCGTTTAGTGAATGCCGAAAGCGAAGAAGAAAAATTAATCAGCCTTAAGCGGCACCTGCTTTCTATCAAAAACCATATTGATGGATTGGCCGGCAAAAACTACCAAAACCTTTATCAAATCAATTCTCCTGATTTTGTATTGCTCTTTATGCCGATCGAATCGTCGTTTAGCGTGACCCTACAAGCCGATACCGAATTGTTCAATTATGCCTGGGACCGAAAAGTGGTCATTGTAAGTCCGACCACGCTGTTGGCAACTTTACGCACCATAGCCAGCATTTGGAAAGTAGACCGCCAAAACAAAAACGTTTTTGAAATTGCCGAAGAAGCCGGTGCGCTTTACGATAAATTTGTTGGCTTTTTGGCCGATATGGAAAAAATAGGCAAACATATAGACCTGACCCAAAAGGCTCATGAAGATGCCTTTAAAAAACTGCAATATGGCAGTGGCAACCTGATTGGTAAAGCCGAAAAAATCAAGAAACTAGGTGCCAAAACCAAATCTGGCAAACAAATCGATCCCAGGTTTTTAGGTAATGATCCTACAACAGACCATTAAGTTAATTGGTTTTTTGGGGAAATAAAACTTGTAAACCATTGTAAACCGCATGGTGTAAAATGGTTAAATGGTCTTCCTTTTCTAGGTATTCGAACTTTGAGTGGACCTTTGCGTCCTTAAGCAAATTTCCAAATTTTTCGGCTTCGGCTACCATTTGTTTATGCTCGTTGCCCACAGCCAGATACAGCTGTTTGCCATCAACCTGCTTAGCCAATAAACCAGGCGCCTGGTTTAACAGCGATTCTTTATCCCACCATAAACTCGGGCTTACAATAAGGTAATTATCGAATAAATCGGTTTTTTTTAAGAAAATTTCGGTAGCCAACAAACCGCCCAGCGATTGGCCAATGAGGGTTTTATTACCTACGCGATACCTTTTTTCGATAAAGGGCTGCAGCTGTCTCTTATACACATCTAAAAAAGGGGGGGGGGGGGGGGGGGGGGGGGGGGGGGGGGGGGGGGGGGGGGGGGGGG
>NZ_JAELUC010000110.1 GCF_016429155.1 Pedobacter sp. ASV12
CCCCCCCCCCCCCCCCCCCCCCCCCCCCCCCCCCCCCCCCCCCCCCCCCCTTTTAGATGTGTATAAGAGACAGGGATAATTGGGCTAATTTTTCTGGATTTATGGAACAGGTAATGATAGAAAGCATTAAGGCTTTGTTTTTTTTGAGGCCAGCTTGGCCAGGTAGGGCGCTGTATTGGTTCGGTTAAAATATTTGTATAGCCTTTGCACGTATCGGGTTTCCAATATGTAGAATTTAGATTGGATATATTTGAAAAAGGGTATGGTTTTTTCGAATTGATGCAGTTGCGCTATTAAGATATTATCGGCTTTCCATTTGGCCGCAAATTTCTCGTTCATTGTTTTGGCTTCAGGCTGCTTTCGGGCAATGCCCAATGGAAATTTTACGTGTTTTAACTTCTTCTTTGGAACAAGCCTGAACCATAACTCTGAATCAACCGCACAATAAAGAGCTTCTTGTATGGGTTCGTGGATGTCGGCTTTCCAAAATGTAGAATGCTGCATCAGCACTCCGCCAATAAAAAGATACCTCGAATTGACCAAAAATGCCTTTTCATAAGTTAGCTCACCGCTGGCTTCATCAATTACAAGCCCATCGCCATAAATCATATCGGCTTTGCTTTGCTCAAATGCGTTGGCCAGCGTAAAAAAAGCTTCGTCCATATAAAGGTCGTCGCTATTGATCCAGCCATAAAGCTTTCCCGAAGCCAAGCTAAATCCTTTGTTGATGGCATGGCCATGGCCCTTGTCTTTTTCGCTTACCCAATAGCTGATCCAAGGCGAATATTTGGCCAGGATTTCTAGGGTGCCGTCGGTACTTCCCCCATCAATAACAATGTATTCCAGGTTAGGGTAGTTCTGTAACAGAACACTTCTAATGGTTTCTTCAATATATTGCCCTTGGTTAAAAGATGGCGTTACAATGGTTATTTTTGGCCACTCTTTTTTGGCATGGTAAAGCAATGGCGATGTTTGGCTATCCCATGGCCAGCCTTTTCTTTCAGTTCTGGGAAGTTCCTGCAATAAGCCTTGGGCGCTGGTGCCAATTTTTTGTAAAGGGTATTGCACACCTTTAGCTAAGAAAAGTGCCCTGTACGATTCCAAGTTCGGAAGAGTAGTTGTTATGCCCATGTTTTTCTTAGGTTGGCGGCTTTAACAAAGGCCTGGTTTAAAGCATCAGTCGCGGCTTGAATACTAAAGCGGTCTTTATGCTCAAATGAAGTTTGATGGCCATGTGCTATTTGGGCCAACATGGCTGCGGCCATATCGGCAGCATTCAAGGGGTCAAAATAGCGGGCATATGATCCCAGCAACTCGCGGTGGCCTTTTAAGTCGCTGATTATTACCGGACAGTTGAGTGAGGCGGCTTCTAATGGAGGCATATTGGAAGGGCCCAAGAATGTAGGCATAACCAGCGAAATGGCATTCTTATAAAGGGTAAATAGTTCGTTGTTTTGAACAAAGCCTAGTATTTTGACGTATGACGTTAATTTTTTGCTGTCGATATACTGCTTTACATAGCTCAGGTTTCCTTTGTCTGATCCGGTAAATACAAGCTGGGTTGCCGGATGTTTTTTAAGGAGGATTTCAAAGGCATCAATGAGCAGGATATGGTTTTTATGCGCCCAAAACTGAGCCGGATAGACAAAGAACTGCTGGGGGCTAAGTTTAAAACGTTGCAGGATGTCAAGCTGTTCCTGAACTTCAATATTTTCTTCAACCACATTGCCTGGAAAGATGGGCATAACCTTTATCCTGTCTGGGTTGATGGATGTATAGCTAGCCAGTTCTTCCTTGCCAGCAACCGTTTCTGTTAAAATCAGCAACGCTTTAGGCAGTATTTCGTTGTAGTAGGCTTTCCTGGCCTCCAGATTTTCCGAAAATTCTGGAAACATATATGTAGAAACGTGGCCAATATCCCAATGGATGGTGATAAATGGGAAATCGTAACGATTGCCATCAGGGTTCACATAAAACAAGAGCTTGATGTTATTGGCATTCAGTACCTTTTTGATTTTTTGGTCTCTGGCAGAGGCGTGTTTGTTTTCAAGTCGATAAAGCCAGTTTTTGAAAAGGCCAAATGGCATTTTATGCAAACAAACAATAAAAAGTTTACGGCAAAGATCGGCCAGCGTAAAAGAGCTGAATGGATGAAAGGTAAGCAGCTTCTTTTGCGTATGGATATTCTTTTTTTCGAAATTGAGAAATAATACCTCAATCCCAGGATCAAACTCATGGGTATCAATCGCATTGATCAGCTGCTTCACATAAGAATAACTTCCGCCTGCAAGGGGATTGTAATCAAAATTAATGGGTATTCCAATTCTTAGCTTAGGCATTCGATAACGGTTTGTTGATCGGCATCAGTTAAACCCAATCCACTAGGGATGTAAAAGCCATTTCTGGCCAATTTCTCGGCAACGGGATAGCTTTCATTTTTAAACAATCCCATTTTTTGAAACACTGGCTGTTCGTGCATGCACCAAAAGAAAGGGCGTGTTCCAATTTTGTTTTCGGCTAAAAGGTTAACCATTCTTTCTTTCTCTTCTGGGCTTGGGGCAACTAAGCCAAATATCCAGTAGATGTTTTCGCTATATTCGGTTTTTTCAAGTGGCAGCTTGTAGCCTTTGGCCTGGAGCGGCGAAAGCCCTTTATGATAGGCAGCCCCCATGGCCCTCTTTTTTTGGATAAAGTGGTCGATTTGCTCTAATTGAGCGAGGCCCAAGGCAGCCTGTAAGTTGGTCATCCGGTAATTCCAGCCCAGTTCATGGTGTACAAAACGCGGACCATTGGGCTCAAAGCATAGGTTCCGAAGTTTTTTGCACCTTTCGGCCAGTTCGCTGTCGTTTGTTAACAGCATACCACCCTCTCCGGTGGTAATGTGCTTGTTGGGATAAAAACTAAAGATGCTGATATCGCCAAAGCTGCCACACATTTTGCCTTTATAGGTTTGGCCATGCATTTCGGCCGCATCCTCTATTACTTTGAGTTTATATTTTTGAGCCAAATCAAGTATAGGATCTAGATCAACCGGCAAACCGTAAATATGTACAACGAGGATAGCTTTGGTTTGGGGGGTAATCTTGGCTTCTATTTGGTTAACGTCCATGTTCCAGGTCAGCGCATCGCTATCAACCAAAACAGGCAATGCCCCAGCACTAACTACAGATTGAGCAGGGGAGATAATGGTAAAAGCTGGCATGATCACCTCGTCGCCAGGACCAATATTCAAGGCTTTAACTGCGATATCCAACGCCGCAGAGCCATTGCTTACCGCAATGCCATGTTTACGCCCTACATAGTTGCTCAATTGTGCTTCGAATTGGGTGATAAAAGGCCCTTCGCTACTGATCCAGCCTGTTTCGATGCACTGTGTTAAATATTGGAGCTCGTTTCCGTTTAGCAGGGGGGTGTTAACTGGAATAGGATTCATCTTACTTTTTTCTTAGTATGTAGCAAACGCCCCAAGTTTCAACAGAAGAGGGTGCCTTGCTTAAAAATTCTTCGGCATGCAAAACTTCAAACCCCGTGGCATAAGCCAATAACTCTATTTCGGGTTTGCTAAAATGACGCATAGGGTGGTTCTCGCCAAAAGTAGTTTTTTGGCCACTTTTGAGGTCTTCAACCGTTATCTCGTAATTTACTTCCACAATGTTTTGTTCACGGTCAATTACCGGTTCTGCATGACGTGTAACATGGATATGTTCGTCTTGCAGCGTTTTGCTGCGTTTTTCGGGTACCTGAAAGTTGACTGCCGCACTATGCCAAACATCGAAAATAAATAAACCGCCTTGGTTTAAGTGGCGATAGACATTTTTGAATGTATTGATCAAGCTATCGTTATCGGTAAGGTAGCTGATTACATGGAAAAGTGAAAGTGCCACATCAAATGACCTGTTTATTTCAAAGTCTGTAATGTCGGCAACTTTAAAGGCAACATTTTCCGTTTGGGTTTGGTTGGCAATGTCGACCATTTCGGCGCTGCGTTCCAAGCCTAGCGTATGGTAGCCCAGTTTGGCAAGTAAATGGGCATGTTTGCCCGTGCCCGAACCCAGCTCTAGCACTTCGACGCTTTCCGGACGGTATTGTTTAATGAGCTGGTGCAGGTAATCGGCCTCTGCCTGATAGGCTTTATCCCGATACAAGAGGTCGTAATATTGACTGTAAAGCTTAAAGTTCTGGCTCATTTTTGGCTGAAATCAGGTTGATGTTTTCGGGTTTATGCTCAAATCGTACTTTGTCTTCGTCGCCACAATAAGGGCCCTGCTTAATTTCGATCATCTCGGTATCTTCAAGCATTTCAAAGCCATGTCCGCCAGCGGCCAATAAAATGACGTCGCCGGTTTCTACGATTCTGCTTTCTAAATAGGTACGGGCATCATCATAAAAATCTACCCTTACTTTTCCTGTTTTAACGTATAATACCTCCTGGGTGAGGGTTACCTTGCGCTCGACCAGGTTATGCACATGTGGATCAATCACATAGCCTTTTGCCCTGTTCATGTAGCCCAGCTGCTGCGAAAAATCGCCGGGCGTAAAAAAGGAGATGCCTTCTTTCTTGTAATTGGCCCTAATGATAATTGCCAGCTTTTTGTTTAAATGATTTACTTCTTCTAGCATAGCCGTTAGGTAATGAGGGTGCAATCGGCAATTAAATAGCCGGTTCTCGGACTATAAGGGAATGTACGGTCGGCCATAGGGGCATCAAATATTTCAAAATGAAGCACATCGTCTATCCAGTCGTAATTTTCGGCTTCGCTTACGCCAAGCCAAGCGTAAATGGCATAGGGGCCGGGTATAAAGCCGTTCAGCTTGATTTCGCATTTATAGCTCATTTCCTGTCCGTTAAATTTGATAAATGGATCCAATTTCGGAATGGCTTCCATAATGGTGTTGCCAAGGCTGCCCTTTATGCCAAAAACTACAAAGGCATTGGGATAAGCCGTTTCTGAATTGGTTTTGAAGTCGATAGTGAGGGTCATCGCCGGCTGGTTGCCCGAAACCGTACATTTGAGCGAGCTAAAATGGGGCCTGCTTAGCTTTCTTGTATCTAACCACGTATCAACAGTGTTTGAACCGCTGCTTTGGTAATGCCTAACAGCCGAAGTTGCATCGCCAACAAAGCCAAGTTTGCCCTGTTCAAGTACAATGCCATTATTGCATAGGTTTAAAACAGCATCCATATTATGGCTCACAAACAGTACGGTGCGGCCTTCGCCTTTGCTTACTTCGCCCATTTTGCCCAGGCATTTTTTTTGAAATTCGGCATCCCCAACCGCTAGTACTTCATCTACGATCAGGATTTCGCTTTCCAAATGCGCGGCAACCGCAAAGGCCAAGCGTACATACATGCCGCTGCTGTAGCGCTTTACGGGGGTGTCTAAGTAGCGGGCTATGCCTGCAAAATCAACAATTTCGTCAAGCTTGCGTTTGATTTCCTTTTTGCGCATGCCTAAAATGGCACCATTCAAAAAGATGTTTTCGCGCCCGCTTAGTTCCGGATGAAAGCCCGTGCCTACTTCCAACAAACTCGCGATGCGGCCATGCCCACTTATCTTACCGGTGGTTGGTGCGGTAATTTTGCTCAATATTTTAAGCAAAGTGCTTTTGCCGGCACCGTTTCGGCCAATAATGCCTACGGCATCGCCTTGTTCTATTTCAAAGTTGATAGCGCTCAGGCTCCAAACAATATCACTCGTACTTCTGGTATGCTGTTCGTTAGTTTCGCCTATTTTTAAAAAAGGGTCTTCCTTACCACGGATACGCGCAAACCAGCGTTCCAAATCGCGGCTAACGGTGCCGGTACCTATTTGGCCAAGCTGGTAGGCTTTGCTCAGGTTTTCTACTTTGATTGCTATGTTCGACATGGGTGGATTAAACGGTGTCTACGAAGTTTTTTTCTACTTTATTAAATACGACGATGCCTAGCAAAAGGATAACGAACGTACTAATGGTGGTATAGCTTAAGGCATCCCAACTAAATGTGCCCTTGCCCAAAAAGCCGTAGCGAAAGGTTTCGATCAAGGTAGTCATTGGGTTGATTTTGATTAACCAGGCATATTTAGGGTATTTTTCTACTGCCGCAGACAAGGGATAAATAACCGTGGTGGCATACATCAATAATTGAACTCCAAAACTGATGAGGAAGGACAGATCGCGGTATTTGGTAGTCATGGCCGAGATGATCATACCCAAGCCCAAGCCTAGCAAGGCCATCAGCACAACAACCAAAGGAAACAGCAAAATAGCCCAGCTTGGCTCAAAATGTGCACCATTGGTGGCATAGTAGGCCATAAATATAAAGAACAAAACCAGTTGCACGCCAAAGCGAACCAAGTTGCTCACTACAATGCTGAGGGGCATAATCAGTCTCGGAAAATATACCTTCCCAAAAATGGGTGCATTGTCTTTGAATACCGACGAGGTTTTGGTCAAACAATCGGCAAAATAGTTCCAGGCCGTAATGCCAGCCATGTAAAATAAAGGTTTGGGCAACTTATCTGTCGATATACCGGCTAAATTGCCGAATATAAAAGTGAAAATAATGGTGGTAAACAAAGGCTGGATAAAAAACCATAAGGGTCCCAAAATGGTCTGTTTGTAAAAGGAAACGAAATCCCTCCTTACCAAAAGCACCAATAAGTCGCGGTAGGCCCAAACCTCGCCGAGTTTCAGGTCAAACAAATTATTGGCAGGGACGATCTCCCAATTTTCTTGCGTTTTGTTCATTAAGAATCAGCTGGTTTTACAGCACCGTTAAAGATAAGGTTCTTGATGCTGTTTCTGTATTTTTCGTAGTTGAAGGTTTCGAATACTTTTTGCTGCAAAGCCATTTTCTCCTCCTGATTAGGCAGCGAAACCAAAATCTTTTTCAAGGTGTTTTCTATTTCGTCGAGGTTGTCTGGATCTACCAAGTAGCCCAGTTCGCCATGTTTAAGCGCATCAACACTGCCATCCTTATTGCCGGCTACAACGCGCAAGCCACCAGCTACAGCCTCGATAAACACAATGCCAAAGCCCTCTTTCTTACTGGGCATGATAAAAACATCCGAAAGCAGAAAATGGTCGGTAACCTCGGCTTCGTCAACAAAGTCAATCAGCTTGATATGGTCTCTAATCTGATGCTGTTCGATGAGCTTTTCGAGCCTGGCATGTTCTTCTTCGTCCCACTTTCCTGCCAGGAGGTAAACCAAATTAGGGTTGTTTTTGACCAGTCGGGGCAAAATGGCTATTGTATTGTCGTAGCCTTTGTACTTCTCTGTGGCTACGAGCCGCGACAAGCTCATTAAAATAATTTGATCTTTGTGCAGTCCATACCTGTGCAATAACGACTCTGGCTTCGAAAAAATAGACGGAAAATGATAGAACGGATCGAGGCAGTTGTTCAGCACCTCTATTTTTTGTTCGCTCAGGTGATGTGCGCTTTTGATTTGCGCAGCGGTAAAATGACTAACCGCAATAATTTTGTCTAGGCGCTTAAGTGCCTTGATTTTGGCCTCGGGCAGTTTGCGCCAAATTTCTATGCCATGCGCAATGAGGTAAACCTTGGTACTTGGCTTAAGTCTTTTGATGAGGTAGGCAACAGAAAGCAGGTTGATATGGCTCAGGATAACCACGTCAGATTTGAGCCCCGTAAGCAAAGATTTAACCACAAAGAATTTGCGGTTGCCTCCAAAACCTTTGTATTGATGTTTTTTCAGGTATCTCGAATCCCTGTCGTAGCTCTGGTCGTACATGCAATACGTCATGGGATCTACCAGTTCTTCTTCGCTCAGGTCGTAAAGAGTTCTACAAATAGTGCGGCACACCTTTTCTATACCACCGGTAAATCCAAAAACCTTTAATGTTAAAAAAAGTACTTTTTTAGGAGGCATTAAATATTTTGTAAAGTGCAAGGGCCGAAGTCCAGTGCAATTTATTTTCGCCGAAAGTCTGCATCAGTTTTTTTGCTTTCTTGTTTTGGTAGCGGTCTGGCGAGGCAATTTCCTTGTTTTTCCTGATCCACTCCTGAAACGGAAAAGTAAAGCCCATTTTAGAGCGGTTCCAGATCTGCGATGGCAGCTCATCCTTGTAGGCTTCTATCAACAGCCTCTTTTTCTGGTTTTCTCCAAAGCGGATGGAAGGATGAATAGCGCTGACCAATTTGATAAAGTTAACGTCGAGAAATGGCACCCTAACTTCTACGCCGTGGCTCATGCTCATAAAATCGGTGTCTTTTAGCAGCTGGTTCTGCATGTACATGTTCATTTCGAACCAACTTGCTCTTTCTTCGTCGTTCAAGTAACGGATGCTGTCGTTTAATGGGATATTTTGGAGGCAGTTGATCACCGTTTGGATGTCCAAGCCAAGCAGCTCGGCAATGATGTCTGGCGTATACAGGCCACGTAGGCACAGGTATTCGCCAACAGGCGACTCAAAGCTTAAATAATACAGCCTTTTTAACTTGGTGTTTTTGAGCAAACGGGCCGATTTGATCAACGCTTTGCTCAAGCTGCCCAGGTTCTGTATTTTCCTGATCCGGTCAAAAGAAGGATAGCCCCCAAACAATTCATCGGCACCCAAGCCAGAAAGCACCGATTTGATGCCGTTTTCTTTGGCGCATTTGCAGATGAACCAGGTGTTGATGCCGTCGTTGGTAGGCTGGTCCATACATTTCATTACCTTTTCGAAGTTATACACGAAATCGCGGTAGGTAATCAAGTGTTCGTGCTTGTTGGCCAAAACACGTTCAGAAATGGCTTTGCGGTGCGAGCTTTCCGAAAAATCTATCTCGTTAAAATTGGCCGAAATAGAAGTAAGGTTTCCTTTTGTATAATTGTCGGCCAATAAGGTAATGATAGAAGAATCAAGTCCGCCACTGAATAAAACGCCGATGCTTGTATCAGAAATCAATTGCAGCTTGATGGCCTTGGTCAATTCTTCCCTGATTCTCATGATCGCTTCGTTTTCATCAATGATTTCTATGGCCGCACTAAATTCAAAATAAGGGTTGATCTTGAATGAGCCGTCGGCCAACTCATATTTCAAGAAACTGCCCTTAGGCAGGGTATATACGCTTTTAAGCGTAGTAAAGGGTTCTGGAATATGTCCGAACGCTAAATAGTAAATCTTCCAGTTCTCGTTTTCGGATAGGCTAAAGCCTGAGTGGGCAAAGGCCTTTACTTCCGATGCAAAAATCAACTGGTTGATGTTTGCATTATAATAAAGGGGCTTTACTCCGCTTTGGTCCCTCACCAGGTAAACGCAGTTTTTGCGTTTATCGTGCAGGCAGAAGGCAAAAATACCGTTCAGTTTTTCAAAAGCACCTTCGCCCCAAAATTCGTAGGCCTTGATGATAACTTCAGTGTCTGACTCTGATTTGAATTTAAATCCATGTTGGATAAGTTCGCTTCTCAGCAGCTTGAAATTATAGATCTCGCCATTATAGGCAATTGTGATTTGCGAATTGTCGCTCAGCATGGGCTGATGGCCAGCTTCGCTCAAATCCAATATGGAAAGCCTTCGGTTACCTAAGCATACTTTGTGCCTGTCTCTTATACACATCTCCGAGCCCACGAGACAGTACTCATGATCTCGTATGCCGTCTTCGGCTTGAAAAGGGGGGGGGGGGGGGGGGGGGGGGGGGGGGGGGGGGGGGGGGGGGGGGGGGGGGGGGG
>NZ_JAELUC010000111.1 GCF_016429155.1 Pedobacter sp. ASV12
CCCCCCCCCCCCCCCCCCCCCCCCCCCCCCCCCCCCCCCCCCCCCCCCCTTTTTAGATGTGTATAAGAGACAGGGTTTTACATAGTGCGCCAGTTCGTAGTTGAAATGGTTTTTGGTAATGTAATCTACGATCAGCGATTTGGAAAACTTCGAGAAATTGTTGCTGATGCTTACCGGTCCGAACATGTAACGGTATTTCGGATTTTCGATGAGGTATTTCAATATCCCTTTCCAAAGCAGGAACAAGGGCAAGGGTTTTTGTTGGTACTCTTTTCTGATCCACGAACGGCCCAGTTCAATGCCTTGTCGCAAAACCGGGTAAAAAGGCTCCTTGATCTTAAATAGCTCCGATAGGTAAAAGCCCCTACGGCCCATGGTGTTTAAAATCTCGTCGCCTTTGCCTATGCGGTAGGCGCCTACAATGGTCTGCGCATCCTTGTCCCAAATAAACAAGTGGTTATAGTAGATATCGTAATTGTCGAGGTCGATTTTCTTGTTCGTTCCTTCGCCAACCTCCCTGAAGGTGATCTCGCGCAAGCGGCCAATTTCTCTCAATATATTCGGAATGTTGGAGGTAGGCGTAATGTAAACCTCGTAGTTCTTTTCTTCCCAAACCCTAAAATCTTCCAGCTTGGCTACTTCGTTTACAATCAGGTTGCGGTCGGTTTCTTCTACAATCTGCGCCGGTTTTTTCTTCCGCTTGAACAGGTTGATCGGGTTGAACAACTTTTTCTCTTCTTCCAAGCTGGTACCTAAGGCATAGGTTCTCGCCCTCAAAAAGTCGAGCAGCTTGTTGGTGTTGTTTTTGTAGGAAATATCTTCGATCTTGATCGGCTTGCCAATACGCACCTTGATTTTTAGGCCCTGCTTGTTGAGGAACTCTGATGGCAGTTTGGCTGTTCTTAAAGTAGGATGTATAAAACTTAGGATATTGAACAGGATGCCGTTGTTGCCATGAAAATAGATAGGCACCACGGGCATTTTGGCCCTGGCAATAAGCTTGCCCACCACTGGATGCCATAGCCTATCGGTAATTTCCTGGGTTTCGAGGTTAAAGGTCGATACCTCGCCGGCAGGGAAGATGCCAATTGGCGTACCGCTCTGCAGCAGATCGAAAGTAGCTTTAAGGCCACTGATGCTCGAAGAATGCTGTACGTTTTCGAAAGGGTTAACGGCTACGAAAAACTCGCTGAGGTTAGGTATTTTCTTCAAGATAAAATTTACCATGACCTTGGCTTCGGGCCTTACGGTACACAATAATTTAACCAGGGCAAGGCCTTCTACGCCACCATAAGGGTGGTTGGCAATGGCAATAAAGCCACCCGTTTTGGGGATATTCTTCAAGTCGTCTTCGTCGAAATCTATCGAAACGCCAATGGTTTCCAAAATCTTATCAACAAACTCGAGGCCTTCAAAGTGTTCGTTCTTAGAGAAAACTTTATTGATGTCGTTGAGCTTCATTACTTCCATCAACAAAGCGGCCAGACCCGGTACTCCTAACTTATCTATCTTGGTTGCTTTTGCAAACTCTTTTGTGGTAATAATCTTCATCTGTAAGGAGGAATTAATTCATAAAGCAATTTCAAAAATAAGATTTATATTTATAGTACCTATCTTATCTATGAAAAATTGGTTAAATAAGTACTTTGGCTTTACAAAGCGCGAGTACAATGGCTTGCTGTTTCTAATGGCCGTTTTGCTGTTGCTAGCGGTATTTCCGTACGGGTATGATTTGTTGAAGCATGAACAGGAGCCGGCAACGGTTGCCGATGCTGTGGCCATTAAGCAGCTGGAGCTGGTCAACATGGAGCTTGGCCATCGTGATGGTGACGCATACCCCGGTCGTGCCGAGGCCACACGCAGCGCACCCGAATTGTTCCGTTTTGATCCCAATCAAATCGATGCCTCTCAATGGCGGCGTCTGGGGTTTTCGGCCAAGCAGGCCCAAGCCATTATCAATTACCGCAACAAGGGAGGCAAGTTCTACAAGGTGGCCGACTTGCAGAAAATGTATGTAATTTCGACCGAAACCTACGAGCGCCTCAAGCCTTATGTAGTTATTGATGGTGGCTTGAAGGGCAAATCGGATGATAAGCAGCCATTTAATAAAGACGCCAGCCTGAGGCCTAAAAAAGAGCTGGTAGTGATCGAAATCAATGGAGCCGATACTGTCCAGCTTCAGGAAATCAAGGGTATTGGTCCGGCATTTGCCCGGCGCATTGCCAGCTACAGGGAGAGACTGGGCGGTTTTTGCCGGAAAGAACAATTGTTGGAAGTTTTCGGATTAGACAGTGCAAAATTTGAAGGCATCAAAGACCAGGTGCGTGTTGACGCCGGCCAGCTCAAAAAAATCAATATTAACACCGCTGTTTTCGACGAGCTCAAAAACCATCCTTATCTGAAATACAAGCAAATCAATGCCATTATCCAGTATAGAAAACAGCATGGGCCTTATAAAGATGTAGAAGATTTGAGGAAAGTAGCTATCTTAACGCCTCAAAATATACAGAACTTAGCACCTTATCTTACATTTTAACATGCTTGAAGCCCAAATTAAACAAACCCTGCGCGATGTAACCGATTTTCCAAAGCCTGGAATAATTTTTAAAGACATTACACCCGTGTTGCAAAACCCGCAGTTGTGCACCGAAATTACCAAGGCATTGGCCGAGCAGGTCAAGGATTTGCACATCGATGCGGTTGCGGGCATCGAAAGCCGTGGTTTTTTGTTTGGCCTGGCTTTGGCGCAGGCCCTCCAGGTCCCCTTTGTGCCTATCCGCAAGGTTGGCAAGCTGCCTTATAAAACCGTTCAGCAGTCTTACGATCTGGAATATGGAAGCGCTACGCTCGAAGTGCACGAAGACGCTTTTAAGGCTGGCCAAAACGTACTTATCCACGACGATTTGCTAGCCACTGGTGGAACGGTGGTGGCCGCCTCTAAACTGGTAGAGTTGCTGGGCGCAAAAGTGGCAGGCTATTCCTTTCTCATCAGCCTCGATTTTTTGAACGGTCGAGAACGCTTGAAGGCCTTCTGCCCACAGGTGTTTTCTTTGGCCAGGTTTTAGGTATGGCCCCATTTCTTAAACCTAAATTGTAATCCTATTGTCTTATTCGGCCTTGACTGAAAATTTTTTTAAAAATTTTTTTAGGCAAACGTTTGCCCTTTTTTATAAACCTGTATCTAGCAGGTTAACTAATTGAACCAAATACTAAATCATTCTACCATTTTAGGGCTAAAAATCAAGTTGTGGCGTATGTTTTATTTGTTTAATATTGTCCTCAACCAAATATAAATCTTAAGAAACTGTTTAAATCAAAACGCCCATTTGCAGCGCAAAATTTAAGCAGTTTCTTTTTTTAATCGAACTTAAATATATGCATACTGGCTTTAGCTTTGAAATAGCAGAAAACCAAGATATGATCAGAAAAATGGTCAGCGATTTTGCCGAAAAGAACATTCGTCAAAATGTAATGGAATGGGATGAGGCACAACATTTTCCTGTAGAAATTTTTAAACAACTGGGCGAACTGGGCCTGATGGGCGTTTTGGTTCCTGAAGAATACGGAGGTTCGGGCTTTGGCTACCAAGAGTATGTAGATGTTATTGTTGAAGTGGCCAAGGTGTGCGGTTCGATAGGCTTATCGGTGGCCGCGCATAATTCTTTGTGTACAGGCCATATCCTGGCTTTTGCCAACGAGACCCAAAAACAGCAGTGGCTACCTAAACTGGCTTCAGCCGAGTGGATTGGTGCTTGGGGCCTAACCGAAGCCAATACCGGTTCTGATGCCTTGCGCATGCGTACCACAGCCGTGCTCGATGGCGACGAATACGTAATTAACGGAGCCAAAAACTGGATTACACATGGTAAGTCTGGCGATGTAGCCGTAGTGATGGTGCGTACCGGAGAAGCAGGAAGCGCTAAAGGCATTTCGGCCATTGTGGTAGAACGTGGCACACCGGGTTTTACCGCTGGCAAAAAGGAGAACAAATTGGGCATGCGCGCTTCAGAAACCACCGAAATGATTTTCGATAATTGTCGCGTACCTAAAGAAAACCTCTTGGGCAACGAAGGCGACGGTTTTAAACAAGCCATGAAAGTTTTGGATGGTGGCCGTATTTCTATTGCAGCGCTATCTTTAGGTATTGCAAAAGGAGCCTACCAGGCCGCCTTGGCCTATGCGCAAGAACGCCATCAGTTTGGTGTGCCTATCTCTAGTTTTCAAGGCATCAGCTTTAAGTTGGCCGATATGGCTACCGAAATCGAAGCAGCAGAATTGTTGATCCGTCAGGCAGCAGATCTGAAGAACCGTCACCAGCCCATGACCAAAGAATCGGCCATGGCCAAATACTATGCCTCTGAAGTGGCCGTAAGGTGCGCTACAGAAGCGGTGCAGATTTTTGGAGGCTACGGTTATACCAAAGATTTCCCGGTAGAGAAATATTACCGCGACAGTAAGCTGTGTACCATAGGCGAAGGAACTTCCGAAATACAGAAGATTGTTATCGCCCGCGAAATCATGAAATAGCAACTATTAACTAACCATAATTACTAACTGGGGGCCATCTGAAATTTCGGATGGCCTTTTTGTTTTTATGCATAGTCTGTAGCCCATAGACCATGGAAGTTTTGCTGGTAGGCCACAGGTTAACAGACTCTAGCCAATACCATTATAAATCTGTCAGTCCGGAGGCTTATCTAAGTGAAAATGCTTTCGCTTTCCACGGGCTGTGGCGCACAGACCATGGAAAGTTAACGGTTCGGCGAAGTTGGCCAAAGGTTGACGAATTTTTAACCCATACTATTTAGTCTGCTAATCCGTGGCTTTTTAACCAAATGGGCATGCCATCATCTCCAATCCAAGGAGCTGGAATAAATGGAGCTGGTAGCCATTCGTTTATTGCATATTTACAATGCTGTCTACTACATAAACACTAAAGCCACGCCAAGGCAAAGCACCCTTATACTCGCGGTAATGCACTTCGAAATTCTTGCCGCTGTTGGCCATCATCTTTTGGGCAACTTCTTCGTTGGCTACAGAAAACTCGAACTCGTTCGATTGTATGCTGCCCGCCTGTCTCGATTTAATGCCGCTTTGGATGATCTTGCCTTCGTAGGTCTTAAAAAGATAGCCTTTCTTCACTATATAGTTAAGGTCGCCTGATTTTACGCCTTCGCCAAAAACAAAGAAATAACGGTAGTAAACCATAATGGCCAGTACCAAAACCACAAGGCTTGCGGTAATGAGTATGAATTTTCTTTTGGTTGTCATGATTGGGGTTTGAGGTAAATTTAGCAATTGCCCTGCATAATTCGTACCAAATTGAGGCACAGGTTCTTTAATTATTGGGCCGATGGAGGAACTCGATGCTTCCGGCAGAAAAAATAAGGCAAAAACTTTCTCTTTTTCAATATTTTACTTACATTTGCATCCCCTACATAAACAGGGCATTAAAAATCGACTGAGAGGAGGTATTTCACGTTATGATCATTATCAATATTAAAGACGGCGAATCGTTAGACAAAGCGTTAAAACGTTTCAAGAAGAAGTTTGAAAAAACTGGTGTGTTAAGGGAATTGCGTAGCCGTCAGGCATACGAGAAAAAATCCGTAACCCGTCGTACTGAAATTAAACACGCTGTTTACATCCAAGGATTGAACCAAGAAGGTACGCTATAAGTCCTGTCTTGTTGAAGATAATAGACGCCCCCGAAATTCGGGGGCGTTTTTTTTTGGAAAAAAAATACTTGGAAAGCTATTTTTTGTATATTCACCAACAACGAACCCTAAGCCTATGCTGGTGAGCAATTTTCTGACCTATTTGCAGCACGAGAAGCGCTACTCTCCGCATACTGTACAAGCCTATCAAAAAGACCTGCTGCAGTTTGAGGCCTTTATGCAAAAAGAATTTGAGCTTAGCCTTGTTGCCGTACAGCCAACCCACGTCAGGAGTTTCATGGTCAATCTTTTAGACCATCAAATGGCCGAAAGCACCGTTAAGGCCAAACTGTCTACGCTAAGGAGTTTTTACAAGCACCTGCTCAGGGAAAAGGCCATCAAGACCAGCCCAATGACGCTGGTCAAATCGCCCAAGGTTCCCAAACGGCTACCGGTATTTATCGAAGAAAGCAAGATGGATAGGCTTTTGGACGGATACGAAACCGAAGACGGTAAAAAAAACGAGTTTTTTGACGATAGCTTTGGCAGCCAGCGCGACAAGCTGGTGGTAGAACTGCTTTTCGGGACCGGAATGCGTTTGGCCGAATTGCTGGCACTCAAAGAACGCGATGTCGATTTTTACGAAGGCACCATCAAAGTGTTGGGCAAGCGCAACAAGGAACGGATGATTCCTTTGCACAGTGCGTTGGCAAAGCAAGTCAAATTGTACATAGAGCTGAAATTATTACAGAATTTTGATAACAAAAGCGAGGCCTTAATCGTTACTGAATCAGGCGCAGGCGCCTACCCAAAATTGATCTACAGGATCGTTGCCCGTTATTTGACATACATATCAACGCAAGACAAGAAAAGCCCCCACGTGCTGCGGCATTCGTTTGCCAGCAGCCTGTTAAACAAGGGAGCCGATCTTAATGCAATAAAAGAACTGTTGGGGCATGCAAGCCTGGCCGCTACCCAGGTGTATACGCACAACTCAATAGAACGTTTAAAATCTATATATAAACAAGCCCATCCAAAGGCATAAAAAAGGAGGAAAAATGAAAATCAGAGTTCAGTCCATTCATTTCAATGCAGACAAAAAGTTATTAGACTTTATCCAAAAGAAAGTTGACAAGTTAGATCAGTTTTTTGATCAGATTATAGGTGGCGAAGTTTATTTGAAGCTAGAAAATGTTGAAGATGAGGAGAATAAGATTTCCGAAATTAAATTAATGGTTCCAGGAATGACGCTTTTTGCCAAAGAACAGTGCAAGTCTTTTGAAGAGGCTACCGATTTGGCAATCGAATCGCTGAAAAAACAAATTACTAAACATAAAGACAAAACCCGCGCAAAATTAAGCGAGCATAAGGCCTTGCTCAATGCAGATGAAGTATCTGATTACTAGGAGGATATTTCCATATCGAATTTCAAAAGGATTTGGCGGACGATGTTCCGCCAAATTTTTTTTTAAAATATATTTTTTTCGGAAATTAATTTTTGTAGATTTGCATTCCATTTCGGAAAGGGCATGAGAAAAAGCCGAGAGATGGAAGTTCTGTGAAAAATTAAAAAGATACAAAAACATCGATTTTTATTGAATTGATGTACCGTATAAGCCTCCTTAGCTCAGCTGGTAGAGCAACTGACTTGTAATCAGTAGGTCATTGGTTCGATTCCGATAGGAGGCTCTTTTTATTGTAGATGGACGATTTTAGATTTTAGATTGAGGCTTTCAATCGTAAATCGCAAATCATGAAGTCGTAAATAAAAAGGGGGAGATACCAGAGTGGCCAAATGGGACAGACTGTAACTCTGTTGTCGCAAGACTTCGAAGGTTCGAATCCTTCTCTCCCCACCAAATGGTTTTGGATTATAGAATGAGGATTTTAGATTGAGGCATTCAATCGTAATTCGTCAATCTAAAATCTTCAATCGAAAAGCGGAAGTAGCTCAGTTGGTAGAGCGATAGCCTTCCAAGCTATAGGTCGCGAGTTCGAACCTCGTCTTCCGCTCTTTAAGAAGAGTTGGGCAGTTGGCGGTTAGTGGTTGGCAGTTTAAGCTGTAAACTGAAGACTGGGAACTGAAAACTAAAAAAGCCGAAGTAGCTCAGCGGTAGAGCACTTCCTTGGTAAGGAAGAGGTCGTGGGTTCAAGTCCCATCTTTGGCTCAAAAGATATAAATGCTTTGTTAAAGCTGCTCAAAAGAGCAGTATTAAACAAGGTTTTTTGTGTTGAAAATTGTATCAAAGCAATAAATAAATAAAAAAAAGTTAACCTACTAATAAGTATAAAAAAATGGCAAAAGAAAAGTTTGACCGCAGTAAGCCGCACTTAAACATCGGTACTATCGGTCACGTTGACCACGGTAAAACAACCTTAACAGCAGCTATCACTAAAGTGCTATCTGATGCTGGTTTATCTGAGGCACGTTCATTTGATTCGATTGACTCTGCTCCAGAGGAAAAAGAAAGAGGTATCACTATCAACACTGCTCACGTTGAGTATTCAACAGCTAACCGTCACTATGCACACGTTGACTGTCCAGGTCACGCGGATTATGTGAAAAACATGGTTACTGGTGCTGCTCAGATGGACGGTGCGATTATCGTGGTTGCTGCTACAGATGGTCCGATGCCACAAACTCGCGAGCACATCCTATTGGCTCGTCAGGTAGGTGTACCTTCATTGGTAGTATTCATGAACAAAGTGGATATGGTTGACGATCCAGAATTGTTGGAGCTTGTTGAGATGGAAGTTCGTGAACTATTATCTTTCTATGAGTTCCCAGGTGATGACATTCCAGTTATCCAAGGTTCAGCACTAGGCGGTTTGAACGGCGATCCTAAATGGGTTGGCAAAATCATGGAATTAATGGCAGCTGTAGATAGCTACATTCCAATTCCTCCACGTTTGACAGACCTTCCATTCTTGATGCCAGTTGAGGACGTATTCTCAATCACTGGTCGTGGTACAGTAGCAACTGGCCGTATCGAGCGTGGTCAAATCAACTCTGGTGATCCAGTAGAGATTTTGGGTATGGGTGCTGAGAACTTGAAATCAACCGTAACAGGTGTGGAAATGTTCCGTAAGATCCTTGATTATGGTGAAGCAGGTGATAACGTAGGTCTATTGTTGCGTGGTATTGAGAAAACCGATATCCGTCGTGGTATGGTAATCTGCAAACCAGGTTCAGTAACTCCTCACACCGATTTCAAAGCTGAGATCTATGTATTGTCTAAAGCTGAAGGTGGTCGTCACACTCCATTCTTCAACAAATACCGTCCTCAGTTCTATTTCCGTACCACAGACGTAACTGGTGAGATTTCACTAGCTGAAGGTACTGAGATGGTAATGCCAGGTGATAACGTAACGATCACTGTAAAATTGATCAACGCTATCGCAATGGAAAAAGGTCTACGTTTCGCTATCCGTGAAGGTGGTAGAACAGTAGGTGCTGGTCAGGTAACCGAAATCCTTAAATAAGGATAAGCATAACAAAACAACAATTAGCTAGTTAGCAAATTCGCTGATTAGCTAATTGTGTCTACGGGAATAGTTCAATGGTAGAATAGAGGTCTCCAAAACCTTTGATCAGGGTTCGAATCCTTGTTCCCGTGCAAAATAATGATTGAATAAAGAATGGTAAAATGAATGTAATGCCATTCATCCTTCAAAATTCAGTCATCCAAAATGATATAATATGGCTGGTGTAGTTCAATTTATTAAAGAATCATACGAAGAAATGACCCAGAAGGTAACTTGGCCTACATGGGGAGAATTGCAAAATTCTGCAGTATTGGTTTTGGTAGCATCGCTTATTATTGCCGTGGTTATCTTCGGCATGGATAAAGGTGCCAACTATATATTAGAAACTTTTTATAATTCATTAAACTAAGAGGACACTAGATGAACGATCAGCTAAAGTAGTATCTGTCTCTTATACACATCTCCGA
>NZ_JAELUC010000112.1 GCF_016429155.1 Pedobacter sp. ASV12
CCCCCCCCCCCCCCCCCCCCCCCCCCCCCCCCCCCCCCCCCCCCCCCTCTTTTAGATGTGTATAAGAGACAGGGCAAAGGCGGTGGCGTAAAGCTGGCCAAAAACCTAGACGAGGTTAAACAAAGAGCAACCGATATTTTGGGTATGCAACTGGTAACCCCTCAAACAGGCCCCGAAGGCAAGAAAGTAAACAAAGTATTGGTAGCGCAAGACGTATACTATCCAGGTCCGTCTGAAACCAGCGAGTTTTACATGAGCGTTTTGTTGAACCGTGCCAATGGAACTAACATTATCATGTACAGTACCGAAGGCGGTATGGATATCGAAGAAGTGGCCGAACACACGCCGCACTTGATCTTCAAAGAAGAAATTGACCCTAAAGTTGGCCTGCAAGCCTTTCAGGCGCGCAAAATCGCCTTCAACCTGGGCTTAAGCGGTGCCGCGCACAAAGAAATGGTTAAATTCGTTGCCGCATTGTACAAAGCTTACGATCAAACCGACTCTGCCATGTTCGAAATCAACCCGGTTCTAAAAACCAGCGACGATAAAATCATTGCAGTGGATGCTAAAGTAAATCTAGACGAGAACGCTTTGTTCCGTCACCCAGACTACGCCGCCATGCGCGATAAAACCGAAGAAGATCCTACAGAAGTTGAGGCCAGCGAAAGCAACCTGAACTATGTAAAGCTTGACGGTAACGTGGGCTGTATGGTAAATGGCGCTGGTTTGGCCATGGCAACCATGGATATCATTAAAATTGCCGGCGGCGAGCCTGCCAACTTCTTAGACGTAGGCGGTACGGCCAATGCGCAAACCGTAAAGGCCGCTTTCAACATCATCTTGAAAGATCCAAACGTAAAAGCCATCCTAATCAATATTTTTGGAGGTATTGTACGTTGCGACAGGGTTGCTCAAGGCGTAATTGATGCTTATAAAGAAATCGGCAATGTACCAGTTCCAATCATCTGCCGTTTACAAGGCACCAATGCCGAAGAAGCGAAGAAACTGATCGACGATTCGGGATTGAAAGTTTACTCAGCCATTGCTTTAAAAGAAGCAGCAGACTTGGTAAGCAAAGTATTAGCTTAATAAAACATAAAGATTAAGGGTAGGCTTCAACATCTAGCCTTAAAATAAAAGACCAGCCGAGTAATCGAGCTGGTCTTTTTGGTTATAGTTGTTAGGTTAGTTAAGTTTCTAGGCTAAAAAATCATTTTTTTTAATGAAAAAGCTCTGGTCATCCAACCAGAGCTTTAATCAAACCAAATATAAATGTACTTTTTTGTATGAACACCACAAATATAAAATAAATATTGTAAAAAAATCATAAAAAATATTTTTTTACATGTTTTTTATTTAAAAACCATTAAATAAATAAATCAAAAACAAAAAAACATAAAAATTAACTAAAAAAAACACTAAAAACAAATTAAAAACAAATTAAAAACAAATTAAAAACACAAAAAATCAAAAAAAACACATAATAAATTTAAAATAAAGTCAAAAAAATCATAACAAAAGCCAAAAAATGATTAAAATTTCAAATTTAAATTCAAAAAAACCTACTAAAACATAAACACCTAAAAACAAATCCATTATTTATCTTTGTAAAGAACTAATACCTGCAATGTAGGCTCTATGAAAAACACCCCATCAACTGCCATTCCGACGAACGAACATCTTCGCCTTCAAAAGCTTCACGACTATAGCATTGTACAAACCCCGCCCGAAAATCCATTCGACAGGATTACCCATTTAGCAGCACAGCTACTAGAGGTGCCAATGGCGCAACTTTGCTTTATAGACCACGATAGCGTTTTTATCAAAAGCAATGTAGGTCCGCTCGGAACAGACGGTATCGCACGCGAAGGAAGCCTGGCTGCCCTGGCCATTTCAACCAACGAATTGACCTTATTTAATCAAGCGTCAACAACACAAGCAATATTCGACCATCCCTTTTTAGCGGCAAACCAAATTGCTTTTTATGTAGCTGTGCCCTTGCTCAGTCCCGAAGGCCTTGCCGTTGGTACCTTGAGCGTATTCGATGAAAAGCCTAAGGAAATCGCAACACAAAAATTGGACATGCTGCAATCGCTGGCCGCCTTAGTGATCGATGTGCTGGAAATGCGCCTAAGTTCCAGACTGGTCGCCTCTGTACAAACCGAGTTGACCAACAAACTGGCACACGACCTCAAAAATCCAAATACCACCATTTCGTTGGCCACAGAAATCATCAAAAAGAAAATAGACGATGCCGACATCGTTAATAATTTTGCCGACAGGATCAAAACAGCCACCGGCAGCATCTTGGCCAAGATAGATCAAGCTATGGAAGTTTCGCAGCTAGAAAACAGTAACTTCAGGCTCAACATGCAGGAGGTAAACCTACATGACTTACTGGAACTTGTGATACGTGATTTCGAGCTAAGGATACAACAAAAACACCTGAGCGTGCAACTGAGCAACACCACTAACGCCCTTGTAATTGGGGATGCCAAGAGGCTTCACGATGCCTTTGCCCAATTATTGAGCAATGCCATTAAGTACAGTTACCCGCATACTAAAATCTACATCGAACTGAGCAAGGCCGACGAAAACCTGATGATTGTTTTTAAAGATGAAGGCCAGGGCCTGAGCGAAGCCGACATGCACAAACTGTTTATCAAGTTCGCAAAACTGAGCGCTGTTCCAACCCACAAGGAATACAGCCATGGTGTTGGCCTTTCTATCGCAAGAACATTAATTGAATTGCACAAGGGCAAGATATGGGCCGCCAGTGAAGGAAAAGACACAGGAGCCAGCTTTTATGTAACCCTGCCCCTTAATTAGCGCTTAAGGCGAAACTAAGCGTAAAAACAGAGCCTTTATGGCCATTAGGCTCGAATGCAATGGTGCCACCCTGCAAATCGGTAAATTCCTTGCACAGCAACAAGCCTAGGCCCACCCCTTTTTCCTTATTAGTGCCGTAAGTTGACGAAGCCTTAAGCTGAAACAGCTTATGCTGTCGTTCCTTACTGATACCCAATCCGTTATCTCGAACCTCTATACAGCCAACATTGGCTATTCGTTTTGCGCTTACCGTAACCTGACCTCCTTTTTCGGTAAATTTAATGGCATTGCTCACCAGGTTGCGCACCACGAGCTGAAACATGTGGTAGTCGGCAATAATATGCAGGTTGTCTTCGCTAACAATTTCAAGCCTCACTCCTTTCCGCTGCGAAATGCTCTTTTCGATATTCAGGCCGCTCATCAGCGCATCTTTTACATTCACAGGCGCCAAATCGACTCTCGAGCCAGCCATCTGTGCTTTAGACCAAGAAAGCACGTTGGTAACCATAGCAGAAGTATCTCTTGTAACCTGAAGCAGGTGCTTTTTGATTTGGGCACGTTCCTCTACGCCCAAATCGCTTCCGTCTAATAGCTCCAGATAACTTTGTATGGAGTTGAGTGGCATCCTGATATCATGCGTCACTACCGAAAACAACTTGTCTTTTTCAGAATTGATCCTTTCCAGCTCCAGCTTCTGCTGTTCGATGGCTTTGTTCTTTTCATCGACAGAAAAACGCTCGGCATCGTAATTTTTCCTGATGTAGCTAATGGCAAAATAGGTTAAAATAACCACGACGAAATAGGTCACCCCAAAATCGATTACCTTGCTCAGGCGACTGATGTATACGTCTGGCGCCGCATTTGGATAAAAATACTCAACGGTCAAAATGACAAATACCAGCAAGATGTTGATCGGAATCCAAATCTTAAAGTGTGTTTTGGGAATTACCGCAATAACCATCAGAAAAACCAGGCTGAACAGCAACAGGTTAGGCCCGTAAACGCCCGAATTATAGAAATAGTTGATGGCAAAAGCCAGATTGCAGACGATGCAGAACACTTTGATGCCCAGAGACGATTTCCGCCTAAAGCGAGAGAGGTAATACATGTAGGCCGAAAAGACTACGCCAAAGATGCAAAGACCTGCCGGAACCGCCAAGCCGATAAAAAAGTTGAACGGCACCTCAAAGCACATGGTAATGAAGGCAATGATGCATACGGTATTGAATATCCTCTCTTCTAAAGAAAACAATTCAGGTGTACCGATAAGTCGACTGCCATCTAACTTTTTACCGAGAATCTGCAAAACTTAATAAGGATTTAGCGGAAAGCAAACTTAAACATATTTCGCCACAAAGAAAAAATGTATTTTATAAAAAACAATGGACAAAAGCCATCGGGATTTAGGTTTAAATCCTTATTTTTGACCCCCTTATAAAGCAATTCGCAATGATCAAGAGAGAAAAAATCAAAGACCTGCTGCAGTCTACTGCATTTAACACCGAAGTTAAAGTAATGGGATGGGTACGTACCTTCCGCAATAACCAGTTTATAGCCTTAAACGACGGTTCTTGCATGGGCAATATCCAAATTGTAGTAGATTTTGCCAATACGCCCGAAGAATTGCTTAAACGCATTACTACAGGCGCCGCGCTTGCTATTGAGGGCACTTTGGTCGAATCATTGGGCAAGGGCCAAAAGGTTGACATCAAAGCCCGCCACATTGAAATATTGGGCGACAGCAATGCAGAAGAATATCCTTTGCAACCTAAAAAACACAGCTTGGAGTTTTTACGGGAAAAAGCACACCTGCGTTTCCGTACCAATACTTTTAATGCCGTTTTTAAGGTAAGGCATGCCTTGGCTTTTGCCATACATCAGTTTTTTAACGAACAGGGCTTTGTTTATATGCACACGCCGGTCATTACCGCCAGCGACGCCGAAGGTGCTGGAGAAATGTTCAGGGTAACCACCTTGGATTTCGACAATACGCCACGCACCGAAGATGGAAAAGTTGACTTTAAGGAAGATTTCTTTGGCCGTTCTACCAACCTGACCGTTTCTGGACAGTTGGAAGGCGAATTGGCGGCCATGGCTTTCGGACAAATTTATACTTTCGGACCAACATTTAGGGCCGAAAACTCAAATACGACCCGCCATTTGGCCGAATTCTGGATGATTGAGCCAGAAGTAGCCTTTGCCGATCTGGAAAACAATATGCAATTGGCCGAAGACATGATGAAATATGTTATCAATTATGCCCTGACCCATTGCAAAGACGAATTGGCTTTCTTAAACGACAGGTTGTTGGAAGAAGAAAAACAAAAGCCGCAACAAGAAAGAAGCGAGCTTTCTTTACTGGAAAAACTCGATTTCTGTTTGGCCAACGATTTTGAGCGCCTAACTTACACTGAGGCTATTCAGATCTTAAAATCGTCGAAACCGAACCAGAAAAAACAATTCAAATACCTGATTGACGAGTGGGGAGCAGATTTGCAGTCGGAGCACGAACGCTATTTGGTAGAGAAGCATTTCAAAAAGCCGGTAATCCTAACCGATTATCCAAAAGACATCAAATCGTTTTACATGCGCATGAACGACGATGGCAAAACCGTAGCCGCTATGGACATCCTGTTTCCGGGCATCGGCGAAATGATTGGTGGTTCGCAACGCGAGGAGCGTTTAGACAAATTGACCGAGCGCATGGCTGAAATGAACATTCCGGAAGAAGAATTATGGTGGTATTTAGACACCCGCCGATTCGGTTCGGCGCCACACGCCGGCTTTGGATTGGGTTTTGAGCGCCTGGTACTGTTCGTAACCGGCATGACCAACATCAGAGACGTAATTGCTTTCCCGAGATTCCCTAAAGGAGCCGAGTTTTAAGCCCAGTCTACCACGGCTTTGCCAGTTTTCGCATAAAAAACCCGTTCTGTAAATTGCAGCAGAACGGGTTTTTATTTTCTTTTGTGTTGCCTTAGTGATCCTCTAAAAGCGCAGGCTCTTCAGGCTTAGCAAAATTAATGAGGTAAGCTACCAAAATCTCCAGGGTAAAAACAGCTTTCATCGCTATAAATGCAATGTTTAGTGCGAGATTTTTATAATCAAACTCCAGCTCTTCTATCATCACTGCAATCAGCAGCACCGCATTAGCTACCAGAAAAAACAAAATCCTTCCCTCCTGTTTTCTGATGTTTTTGAACAGATTAAGTGATAAATTGCCCCTGATGATATAGAAATACAAAAAAACAATTGAAAGTACCATTAACACAAATACCAGCTTGGGGTATTGTTTATCAAAAATTGCGAGGTAATAAAAAGACAGCAAGACCAACAATAACGGAATGATCTTGAAGTCTTTAGAAATTGTTTTAGCCATTTGGATTTATACTGTTTAAAATCGACTTTTACTCGTGATGCGCACTGGCATGCTGGTAATCGACCAATGAAACTTTGTAATCGGTGGGCGCAAAACTGGCCGATGTGCTCAAGGCCATGCCCAATTCGTGCTGCAAAGGATAAGGCGTTTGCAATAAACTTCCCTCTGGTATGTAAGGAAAGGTTTCGATATAGCTCTGCATCATGTTTTGCGAAGTACGGCGGTTAATGTAGGCACGGGTAAGCTGGTAAGGATGGCGTAAGCCTGCCGCGCCCAACAATTCGACCGCGCTTTGCACGGTAGCCTGATGGAAATTGAATACGCGAACCGTTTTGTCTTCTACCACCAAGCCCTTCATCAAACTAGGATCTTGGGTAGCCACACCAGTTGGACAAGTATTGCTATTGCATTCTAATGCCTGGATGCAGCCCAAGGCAAACATCATACCACGGGCCGAGTTACATAGATCGGCACCGAGGGCAATGTTTTTCACTAAATCAAATCCGGAAGCCACCTTGCCCGAAGCAATGATTTTAATATGTTTCTTTAACCCGAAGCCACTCAATACATCGTATACAAAAGCAACACCTTCACGCAATGGCATACCTACGGCATTAGAAAATTCTTGCGGTGCGGCGCCGGTACCACCTTCGCCACCATCAACGGTAACAAAATCTACATAAATACCGGTTTCGATCATGGCTTTGCAGATGGCAAAAAATTCGCTCCTGCGACCGATGCAGAGCTTAAAACCTATGGGTTTGCCACCAGAAAGGGTACGTAGCTTTTTCACAAACTCCATCATTTCTATCGGCGTAGAAAATGCGGTGTGTGCAGGTGGCGAAATTACATCGAAACCCTCTTTTACCAAACGGATGCGGGCAATTTCAGGCGTTACTTTTTTAGCCGGCAAGATACCGCCGTGACCTGGCTTGGCACCTTGCGAAAGCTTGATTTCGATCATTTTTACGTTAGGTGCTTTAGATCTTTCTGCAAAGGCATCGTAATTGAAAGAGCCGTCGTGGTTTCTGCAGCCAAAATAACCCGTTCCGATTTGCCAGATCAGGTCGCCACCCGGTCCGCTGTGGTAATCGCTAATGCCACCTTCGCCAGTGTTATGCGCGAAATTGCCCATTTTGGCACCGCCATTTAACGCAAGAATGGCATTTTGGCTCAGCGAACCAAAGCTCATGGCCGATATGTTGTAAATACTGGCCGAATAAGGCTGGGTACATTCTGGCCCACCCACCAATACCCGTGGATTGGAATCCAGTTCGTGGTGGCTAATGGCGGCAATGCTATGGCTCAGCCACTCGTAGCCGTTTTCGTAAACATCTAATTGGGTGCCAAAGGGAATGGTATCATTGTCTTTTTTGGCGCGTTGGTAGATCAGCGAGCGGTTAAGGCGACTAAAAGGCTTGCCATTGGTATCGCTTTCTATAAAATACTGATAGATTTTAGGCCTCAGTTCCTCCATAAAATACCTGAGGCGACCAAAAACCGGATAGTTCCTTACGATACTATGTTTAGGCTGATACAAGTCGTATACACCAAGCACCACAAAAGGTCCGGTAAAGATAAACAACCACCACAGGGGTGCATAAGTAAGTCCCAACATAATGGTGAGCGCCACCAGGAATGCGGCAATGGCAACAAAAGCTTTTCTCATAATCTATCGTCTTAATGCTGTTTCTAAAATTTTGAAATCAATACAAACCGATTGGTCCAAAAGTAGCAAATGCTTTAACGCTAAGCGAGCATGAACCGTCTATTAAATGTAATTATAATCTTACGATGTTAAACAAGCAGCGCCGTAATTTTGTTATTTTTACATATGCTAATCAAAATTTATCCTGAAAATCCGAATCCGAAGGCCATTGAACAAGTGGTGGAGGTACTGCAAAAAGGCGGGTTGATCATTTACCCCACCGATACGGTTTATGGCTTGGGCTGCGACATTACCAATCAAAAAGCCATCGAAAAAATCTGCCGCATCCGAGGCATCAAGCCAGAAAAGGCCAACTTTTCTTTTATCTGTTCAGATTTGAGGCATATTTCAGATTACATCAAGCCCATAGACACTACGGTTTTCAGGGTATTGAAAAAGGCGCTCCCAGGTCCGTTTACCTTTATTTTTAACGCCAACAACAATGTACCCAAGCTGCTGAGCTCGAACAAAAAAACGGTGGGCATACGCGTACCCGACAACAACATTGCAAGGCAGATTGTAGAAGCCCTGGGCCATCCTATTATTTCTACCTCTATCAAAGATGACGACGAATTGATCGAATATTCTACCGATCCGGAACTGATCCACGAAAAATACGAAGACCTGGTTGATCTGGTGATCGACGGTGGCTACGGCGACAACGAAGCTTCTACCGTAATCGACTGTACGGGCGGGGATTTTGAGGTGGTACGTGAAGGCAAGGGGAATATTGAGGATTATTTTTAAGGCATTTTTTCAACCTTCGTTCTACATTTGGTTTATTCAATAGCATCTAAACCACTTTGGGCATTTATGAACATTATGCGATAAACAACCACCTTATGCAAGGCCAAGGCTGATTTGATTAAACAGGCATTTGTCCTCCAAAATACCTAGCAGCTGCAGGTACCTGGTAAAGGATGCCAAATACGAGCAGACAGACAACAATACGCTTAGGCTTATGACTTCCTATATAAGTTTATACACTTGATTCAGAACTTCTTATACTTATTAGAATTTCTTTATAAATATCCATAATATCAACTGCTTTTTGTTCATAATTTAACTCCGTCTTCAGATTATACTTATTCTGCTTTAAAATTTCATTACCATTTAATATATATAAATGAGATTATCTTCCCAAATTTACTTCCTTCATCTCCAATTGGCAAAGTATAATATTTAATTATTTCCTTAACTGCTATTATTTTTTTATTCTTCAAATAATAATTATGGTAACTATATACCAGTTGGGACAGATGGATAAATGAATGTTGATTATTTGTAACTTTTTTGATATATTTGAGTGTGAAAAATCTGTCTCTTATACACATCTGACGCTGCCGACGAACCACGACAAAAAAATTTTTTTTTGGGGGGGGGGGGGGGGGGGGGGGGGGGGGGGGGGGGGGGGGGGGGGGGGGGGGGGGGGGGGGGGGGGGGGGGGGGGGGGGGGGGGGGGGGGGGGGGGGGGGGGGGGGGGGGGGGGGGGG
>NZ_JAELUC010000113.1 GCF_016429155.1 Pedobacter sp. ASV12
ATCATGAGTACTGTCTCGTGGGCTCGGAGATGTGTATAAGAGACAGGTACCGGACTTGGCTTGTTTATTGTTAAAGAAGTATTGCAAAACCACGACGCTGACATCAGCGTGAAAGATAACGTGCCGCAAGGCGCCATTTTTGAAGTAACATTTAATTGATATGCCACAAAAATTAAGAATACTGTTGGTAGAAGACGAAGACCATTTGTTAGATGCCATTAAATTAAACCTCGAATTAGAAGGCTATAAAGTACATGCCGTAAAAGACGGCAAAACCGCATTGAAAGTATTTAAGGAAGAGCGCTTCAACCTGATTATCCTCGATGTGATGCTTCCGGAAATGGACGGCTTCCAGGTTTGCGAAACCATTCGCCTCGAAAATACCGAAGTGCCGATCTTGTTCTTAACCGCCAAAAATACCAGCGAAGACAGGGTAATGGGCCTTAAAAAAGGTGCCGACGATTATTTGGTGAAACCATTTAACTTGGAAGAACTGATTTTGCGCGTGGGCATTTTGGTAAAACGCAGCCTGAAGTCAGACGACCTGAAAGAACTGAATTCTTATAAAATTGGTGATAAAACCATTTATTTCAACTCGTTCGAATTGAAGCAAGACGATGGGGTTGTGGTGCCTTTAACCAAAAAGGAGACCATGTTGCTCAAACTGCTCATCGAGCGCAAGAACGAAGCCGTTTCGCGCGAGCAGATTTTGGAAACCGTTTGGAATTACGACGTGTACCCGTCAACCCGTACCATCGACAACTTTATCCTGACGTTCCGTAAATATTTTGAGCCCGACCAAAAAAATCCGGTGTATTTCCACTCGATCAGAGGAGTTGGCTATAAATTCACAGATGTAGCACATTAATGTATAATACCAAGAGCAGATATGCGCTGATGGCCATTTTTGGTGTCTCGGCGCTCGTAAGTGTATACTACAATCAATACCAGCTGGCTGCTATAGCCGGCTTTTTGTGTTTATTTGTGCTGTGGACCCACTTTAAGCACAGTTCGGTATTGCTGGCCTCTAAGCACTTTAAGAATGCCGACTACGATAAAACAGAAGAAATACTGAACGAAGTTGGCAATCCAGACCGCCTGGCCAAAAACCGCCGTGGCTATTACGAGTTTATGCGGGCCAATATTGCCCTGCAACGCGAAGATTTCGATAAGGCCGAGCACCATTTTCAGATTGCCAGCCGATTTCCGTTGGGAGGCAAAAACGACAAGGCCTTTGTACTGATCCACCTGGCCAATTTGGCCCTGCGCAAAAAAGACGGCGAACGGGCCAAAGCCTATATCGCCAAAGCCAAGGAACTGGCTACCACCTCAAGAGCACAAGAAATTATTAAAATTATAGAGAAAGAAGCCAATAACCTGGCCTAATACCCCAAATGAAGAATAACCTGTTTTTAGACGCCGCCTTTTCAAAGCCAACAGAACGCCCACCCGTATGGATGATGCGCCAAGCTGGACGTTTCATGCCCCAGTATTGGGAAATCAAGAACAAGTACACCTTTTTAGAGATGTGCAAGACCCCGGAAATTGCGGCCGACGTAACCATGTTGCCGGTTGATTTGCTGGGCATTGATGCAGCGATCTTGTTTTCTGATATTTTGGTAACCGGCGAGGCCATGGGAGGCGATTTGAGCTTTACCCAAGGCGTAGGCCCCAAATTTGCCAATCCGGTACGTACCGCCGAAGATATTGAGCGTTTAGAAACCGACGTGATCGACCGTTTGCAGTATGTGGCCGATGCCATTAAGGTTATTCAGCAACGTTTAAACGGCAGTATTCCGCTCATTGGTTTTGCCGGTGCTCCTTTTACCGTTATGAGCTATTTGGTAGAGGGCGGTTCGTCGAAAGACTTCAAAACCACCAAGCTTTTAATTCACAACCATCCCGAATTGGCGCATAGGTTATTGGCTAAAATTGCCAAGGTAACCACCGATTACCTGAACCTGCAAATCGAGGCTGGCGTAAATGCCCTGCAGTTGTTCGACAGCTGGGCCCTGGCTTTGTCGTGGAACGATTATCAGGAGTTTTCGCACCAATACAACCAACAGATTATTGCCGGACTGAACAGGACCAATATCCCGGTTATTTCTTTCTGCAAAGGCAGTTCGGTGTTTGCCCCAATTATGGCAACGGCACAGCCCGATGTGGTTTCTGTCGATTGGAATGCCGATTTGCTGAACATCAAAAAAGCATTGCCGGCCAACATCGCCGTGCAGGGCAATTTAGATCCGCATATCTTGTATGCCGATAAACCGGTGATCAAGAAACATATTTTGCAACTGTTTGAGCGCATGCGCGGCGAGAACGGTTTTATTTTTAACTTGGGTCATGGCATTATGCCAGATATTCCTTTTGATCATGTGAAATACGCCATCGAAGTGGTAAAGGAGTTTAAGTACTAATTATAGAACTTTATCATATCCCTTATCCCAGCTCTGTGGCTCACAGACCTGGGAGCAAATAAAAAACTAATGGAAGATTATTACAGTTTCTTTTTAGCGGTACATGTGGTGTTCGTCATCAGCTGGATGGCGGGACTTTTCTATATCCTTAGCCTGTTTATTTACCATACAGAAGCCAATGCCAAGAAAGAGCCGGAGCGGAGCATTTTAATAGCCCAGTTTACCAAAATGGAGGCCACGGTGTGGAAGATCATTGCCACGCCAGCCATGATCATTGCTGTGTTGGCGGGCTCGCTCATGCTGTATACCCATCCTTACCTGTTGCAATTTGATTGGATGCTGGTCAAGCTGGGCTTCGTGGTTGGCTTGCTGGTTTATCATTTTGTTTGCCAAAGGATGATGAAGCAGCTGCGTACCGGTATTTATAAGTTGAACAGCATGAAGTTGCGTTTATGGCGCGAACTGGCTACCATTTTTATGGTGGCTATTGTGTTTATTGTCATTCTAAAAAATGCCGTTGATTGGATTTATGGCCTTGTAGGCATTATGGGCCTGGCGATGGTGATTATGATGGGCGTAAAGCTTTACAAGAAAATCAGGGAAAAAGATAGTAAATAGCTATTTTAGAACTTGGCCATGAGACTAAAACATACAATATTATTCATATGCTTGACCCTGTTCTTTTCTTGTCAGCAAAAGCCTATTGTGGTTTTGCCCCTTTCGCAGGTTGACAAAGAGAAAAAATTAAACAAAACTCCAAGAAATCAATCACCTTTACAAATTATAGAGACCATCGTTGACGACTTAAATAACGATGGAAAAACTGATTCTATATTAGTTTTTGCCACAGACTCCACAAATGGATTTGACAAAGTAGTTGTTAAAATAGCTGGAGTGCCTTCGAGCTCGTTCCAGAAAGCAGATGGCTATGGAACTATTAGTGAAAGCTTCTTAAAAAGTAATCAAAATAGCATTAAATCGAATCGAATATTTGTATACAGAAGTTATGAAAAGTGTATTATAATGCTGTTTAGCCGTGTTTATGAAGGTGGGTATGATGGGCCTACGCTTATTTCAATAGAGAAAAATACAGTTCGTATTGATGTTCCAAAAGATATAGAAATCCCAATTCGCATTTCTGACTTGAACAAAGATGGCATTGTTGATTTAATTGGGAGAAACTGGGGCGAAACAGAAAGTCAGGTAGATAGTCTTGACGCAGATATCGTCAGTTATCAGCCATTTTATGTTTACAGTTTAAGCGATAGTTGCAAAATCAACCTCAAACTGACTGAACAATACAATAAAGAACACTATGTTTGGGCAGGATTAGAAAATACTCAAAATGTTCGTGTGCTCTATCCCAGAAATGGTGGCAAACCAAAACCGATCAAATGAAAAAAACTTTACTCTTAATCCTTGTGATTTGCACAGGCTGTTTTGCACAGGCCCAATTCAACAACGAAGCCATATTCAACCGCATTCGTCCGGCCGATAGTTTAGCCAAAGAACTCCATTTTAATTTCTACAACTTCAACTACGTCAGAAATTACGAATACTCTAATAAATTTCACGATGGCTATACGCTGTACGGTACGCAGCTCGAACCGCAATTGGTTTATTTTGCCAATCCGAACCTGGCCATTACTGCAGGGGCCTATTTACGCAAAGATTTTGGACGGGAAGGTATTTATGATGCCAAGCCCTTGTTCAATGTAAAATACCACAAACGTAACCTAACCTTGGTATTTGGAAGTTTGGAAGGCAATATCCAACATGGCTACATCGAGCCGATTTACGATTTTGAACGCAAGATTACAACACCCATCGAATATGGTACGCAATTGCTGATAGAACGTGAAAAGTTCAGGCTCGACAGCTGGATTGCCTGGCAAAAAATGATCTACAAAGGATCTCCAGAAAAAGAAGAAATTATTGGTGGCCTCCATACCGAAACCACTTTGGCCCAATGGGGTGGAGGCTGGAAACTGAGTTTTCCGGCGCAGTTTTTGGCCTATCACCAAGGTGGCCAGATCGATTTGCTGAAGGAAATTCCCATCAGCACTTTATTTAACGGCGCTACTGGCTTAAAGCTGCACAAAGCTATTGGTGGCAATGTAAAAGAGGTTTATACCGATAACTATGTTGCCGTTTATAAGGATTTTTCGCCTACCAAAGTACGCGCCTACCAAGGTGGCTTTGGTCTTTGGCTCAATGCAGGCGTCGACACCAAATGGGGCAGTTTGTTGGCTTCTTACTGGAAAGGCAATAACTTTATCACCATTAAAGGCATGCCATTGTATCAATCGGTTTCTGATAACCTGTATGATAAAGGCTTTAAGCAAAGCGGCAGGAATATCATTGCCCTGCGTTATGCCTATCAAAAAGAACTGGTGCCGCATCTTTACCTCGATGTTCGTTTCGAGCCTCACTTGGATCTTGACCATTCCGATTCGCAATTGCAGTTTAACCACTCGCTGTTTTTAACCTACAAAGAAGATTTTAGACTGTTCAAGGTAAAGCGATAGGTATTGGATGTAAAGCATTTGGGCAGCTTGAGTTTGGCCTGGAAAAGTTAAAGCCCCGAGCCATATTTGTTTTCGCCAACTTACTGAGAAAATATTTTTTTGAGGTTGCTTGCAACCTTTTACCGCTAGGGCTCATCTACCCTATACAAACAACGCATGAAGGTGACCAAAACATATACGATTGATGATTTAATGGAAGGCTGCAAAGCAGGCAACCGGCAAATGCAGGAAATGCTGTACAAGCAAACTGCATCAAAAATGCTGGCGGTTTGCATGCGCTACGCCAAAGATCGTATGGAGGCTGAAGATGTTTTGCAGATGGGCTACGTAAAGATTTTTCAAAAGGTAACAGATTACCGTGGCGATGGCTCGTTTGAAGGCTGGATGAGGCGTATTATGGTAAACACCGCCATTGAAAGCTACAGAAAAAACCTGCGCATGATGAATGTGGTGCCTATTGAAGATGCGTATGAACAGCCTTCACAAGGCTTTGATTTTAGCAGCTTGGGCATGCAGGATTTATTAAAAGTGATACAAAAACTGGCCGACGGCTATCGCATGGTGTTTAACATGTATGCCATTGAGGGCTACTCGCACAAGGAAATTGCCCAAACATTGGGCATTACCGAAGGGGCAAGCAAGTCGCAGCTGTCGAGGGCTAGAGCAATATTGCAACAAGAAATTATTAAAATGGAGGGCTTTGGTTATGCAACACATGCCGGATAAAGAATTTGATAATTTGTTTAAAGACAAATTTAGGGATGCAGAGATTGCGCCATCGGCAAATTTATGGGCCAATATTGAACAGCAGCTTGCCCCTAAACGCAAACGCAGTTTTCCAGTTTATTGGATGGCCGCGGCCAGCGTAACCGTAGCGATTACCGCCTTGCTGGTTTTTCAAAAAACTGAAAAAATCAGGTTGCGCGGCGCTGCAGCTGTAGCCACAACTGGCCAAACAGCAGCGCCGATTACAACTGGAAATACTGTAATTGCCGAAGAAAACCTGTCAAATACAGCCAATAACAGTAACAAAAGTTTCGCCAATGCGCCTGTACAAACCATGAAAGTGCGTACGGCCGAAAATGTGCTTCCTGAAAATAATTTGGAGAAAAAAGAAAACGACTTGCAACCAAATGCAATGATTGCCCATCTACCTATTAAGAAGATCGAAATCGAACCGATGAACGTAGTACCTAAAGAAGCAGCCGTCGCCACAGAGAACAGTCAAACCATGATGGCCAGCGCCGAGGTACCACAGAGATTGGAGAATGTAAATACCATTAGCGAAACAGAAGTGGCAACCGAGAAAAAAGGGATCAGAAATGTGGGAGATTTGGTCAACTTCGTTGTAGAGAAAATAGACAAAAGAGATAAAAAACTCATCAGGTTCAATACCGATGATGACGATAACTCGTCGATTATAGGAATCAACTTGGGGTTTGTAAGGTTAAACCCAAAAAATAAAAACAAGAATTAAAGAACACAAATAAACCGACACAATGAAACGTTTAGTATTAACAGCAGTTTTGGTAAGCGGACTTACCATGCTGGCAGGCTTGGGTGCAAAAGCACAAGAAGGTAATGGTAGGGAACAAGATAGCGTTAAACGCAAAAAATTCGATATCAACTATGGCTTGGGCATTACCATTGGCAAGAGAGACAGTACAGGTACAATGGCGAAAAACGGTCGTTTTGTAGGAGGTATCACTTTTACCCGTTTAGATATCGGCTTTTCTAAATTGATTGATAATGGCAGCTTTTCTTTATCGCCAACCAACGATTTTTTAGACTACAAGGCAGGAAAAACCAGTACTGTTTCATTTGATGTGATCCAATTTGGCTACAGGTTTAACCCTAACTTTAAAGTTTATGTTGCCGGTGGTTTCGACTGGACCTTGATCCGATTGAAAAAGAACATCACCATGCAAAAGAACATGTCGCAGTTAACCTATATCGAAGAACCGATTATCTTTAGCAAGAACCGTTTCTCGAGCAGCTACCTGCACATTCCGCTAAACTTCGAGTTCCGCACCAAAGAGAACGACAATGGTAAACGCTTCTATTTTGTCATCGGCCCTGAAATCAGCTTCCTGCTCAATGGCAAGGTTAAACAGATCAGCGACGAGCGTGGCAAAGAGAAATTTAAGGACGATTACAATTTTGCGCCATTCCGTTATGGCGGTACGTTGCGCTTCGGTTACAATGGTTTAGGTGCCTTTGTTAAATATTATGCCAACGATATGTTCGACAGTGCGCCACAAAAGGGACTTAAAAACATGGCCTTTGGCTTAACCTTCGGACTGAACTAATAAACACACACCACACACAAATAAATCCTGATTGCCCTCGCGAAGTTTTTAAACTTCGCGAGGTTTTTTGTTTAGGGGTGATTTAGACTATAGTCCATAGCTCATAGTATTTCATCTTAAGCCTTCCACCTCTAGCCCCCTCCACCTTCTACCTCTTTTTCCTATCTTTACGCTGTGAACGAAGAAATCATAACGGTAAAGCAGCTCCATAAACAATACCAGGAAACCCAGGCCTCTGGTGTTAACAACATTAGCTTTGCGATCAACAAAGGCGAAATCGTAGCTATTATTGGCGAAAGCGGTTCCGGAAAATCAACCTTGCTCAAGTGCATATATGGTTTGCTCAAGCCTGATTCTGGCGAAGTTGTATGCAATGGCAAAAGGGTAAAGGGACCGGACGAGCAACTGATACCTGGCCATGCCGATATGAAGATGGTAACCCAGGATTTTTCGCTCAATATCTATGCAAAGGTTTACGACAACATCGCCTCTATGTTGCCCAACACCAATGTAGCCGCCAAAGAGGCTAAAACGCTTCAAATGATGGAGCATTTGCATATCAGTCACCTTCAAAACAAAAAGATTACCGAGCTAAGCGGGGGCGAGCAGCAACGTGTGGCCATTTCTAAAGCTTTGGTAAGCGATACCAAAGTGTTATTGCTGGACGAACCTTTTAGCCAAGTTGATTCGTTGCTGAAAAACCAGTTGCGCGCCGATATTAAACGTTTGGCTAAAGAAATGGGCATTACCGTAATTTTGGTTTCGCACGACCCGACAGACGGGCTTTTTCTGGCCGACCGCTTGCTGATTTTAAGGCAGGGCGAACTTTTGCAAAACGATAGGCCAGAGCAGGTTTACCAGCACCCAACGGCTTTATATACGGCGCGTATATTGGGCAATGCCGTAATCCTGAGTAGGGAAGAAGCCCTGCAGCTTGGTTTAAAAACCGACAAGGCACAAATCGCTTTTTATCCCGAATGGGTAGAGCTTAAAAGCACTTGGAACAGTAGGCGCTTTGAAGTAAAGGAGGTTTATTACAAAGGCTTTTTCGACGAATTGTTGCTGGAGAGGAACGGCGTACAGATCAGGGCTTTGCAACTGAACAGTGGCGAACATCAAAAAAACGATCACATCCAGGCGAGCATCAGTCGTTTTTTAGAATTTTAAGCAAAGGTTACTTTGATAAAAACTGAAATTTATAATTAGATATATTTATCAAAAAGGCCGATATCTTAATGGATATCGGCCTTTTTGGATTTTTGAAATTCTTGATTCTTAAGTAATATTATCTGCTGCAATCAACACTACTTTTATTCTGGTTGTAGTGGTTGGAGGCAAGCCGTAAGAATAGACCCTAATATAACCGGTATAGATGTCATAATCATAGCGTTGTGCCGAATTTGGAATTTGGAAGTAACCGGTTGTTGTTGTGCCATCGGTTGAGATATAGACCAATACACCTTCTTGTCGTACATTGATGTCTGTCTCTTATACACATCTGACGCTGCCGACGAACCACGACATGTGGTGTTATCGGGGGTGGGGGGGGGGGGAAAAAAGGGGGGGGGGGGGGGGGGGGGGGGGGGGGGGGGGGGGGGGGGGGGGGGGGGGGGGGGGGGGGGGGGGGGGGGGGGGGGGGGGGGGGGGGGGG
>NZ_JAELUC010000114.1 GCF_016429155.1 Pedobacter sp. ASV12
CCCCCCCCCCCCCCCCCCCCCCCCCCCCCCCCCCCCCCCCCCCCCCCCCCCCCCCCCCCCCCCCCCCCCCCCCCCCCCCCCCCCCCCCCCCCCCTCCCCCTCCCCCCCCCCCCCCCCCCCCCACCCCATGTCGTGGTTCGTCGGCAGCGTCAGATGTGTATAAGAGACAGGATGTTCACATAGCCTATGATCCGCGTACTCAGAAACAGCGTGTTCATCTTTAAGTAACCTTCCGAAATAGACTTTCTGATGCTGTACTGCCTGTTTGCATACTTTTCCATGTTTGCATTCGTGGTCTGCTGTGCCTGATACTGGTTTGCTCCGCTGTAGGCTACGGTTGCCGAACTTCCAGCTACGACTGTATTGGTATTGGTCGTTGCGCTTGCATTTACAGGATAGATATTGTCTTCCTTTTCCTTTTTGTGCTTAACAACACTTTAAAATAAACCATAATACTTGAGTTATGGTTGTTTGATGTATAACAGTGTACTAACAAAATCTAACGGTAGGTTAGTGCTTTGGACTTTCTAACAAACAAAAAAGCCTTTCAACTTTCGTTAAAAGGCTTTGTGTAGTGGAGAATACCGGATTCGAACCGGTCACCTCTTGCCTGCCAGGCAAGCGCTCTAGCCAAATGAGCTAATCCCCCATTTTTGCCCAAAGGTTTTACCCTTTGGGCTGGCAAAAATAATAATTAGTTTGTTTAATACAAATAATGTTTGCAATAAACTGATTAAATAATGCTGTTATTTACAAATCTGCTTTTCCTTGGAAACGATAAAGCCCCATCAGCCACATACGCCAACTTACTTTTTCTCGCTGGCTATGATAGCTAGTTTTAGCGTATTCGTTTTTTCTTTGCTTTTGGTAATCAGCCTGATGCGGTAAATCTTATTGCCCCACATCTTTACAATGCGATCATCGTCAATGGCCTGCTCGTCTACCTTGGCTTCTAGCTGGTTCGTATCGTAATTCATGGCTGTTCCCGTTTGGCCGAAAACAATTTTTCCAGGTTTTAATTCAACGGCATAAGGTGTGATGAAATTAAGTTCGGAAGCTTCCTTAAAGTTGTTGAGCTTGATGGCCTCGGTCAAGTTGATGGTATTTTTAGTCCGGTTGAGGCTAATGGTCCGCTCCCATTGCTGCACATCGGCTGTTGCCGGATAGGCCTTTGCAATGTCCATGGCAACCATAGCCATGCCGGCAGTATTGCTAAACCTGAAATTTGTGGCCGCAAATTGCCTTCCATCTTTTTGTAGCACGCCATTAATGGTGGGACAATTGTGCCATTGCGATTGGACATTCCAAAGTTCATAGCGTCTGTTGCTAAACGTTTTGCTGGTATAGGTACCTACGCCTACATCAATCAGCAAAGGTTTTCCATCATAATACACAATAAAATTCCCAATATCGTTATGGTTATGGCTCTCGGCATTATGGCCTCCCTTAGCGGCGAAAAAGAAGCCTTTGGTGCTTCCGGCAACCGTACGGGCATTAAAAACCTGTAAATCTGGAAGTGCGGCATAAAGCGGATATGGGGCTTTGGCCGGCGTATTATTCAAAGCTCCATAAGCTGCTGCCGTAGCCAGAAAATCGGTAATATCATTGCCCGACACTTGCTTGCCCCTTGCCTTGAACAAAAACGAAGCGTAGTCTTTTAGCGTTTCATCTTTAAACAATACCCCATATTGATAAACGCTTTCGGGGTTTTGCGTGTAGGTCGGAAAAGCATCGGCAAAATTAACCATATACGTATCGCTGATCTGCATTTTATAGGCATAGGCTCCAATTTGGTGCAACAGCTCCTTGTCACTCCAATTCAGTTTACCCTCAGAAACCTGATTAAGGAGCGACAGCAAACGGATCAGTCTGCCACCCGCCATGTCCCAGTAAGACGGACCTTCATCACATCCCCCATCTTCGGGATATTGGTTAATGAAAATATCAGTGCTTCTGAGAACCTTGGCGCTCAGCGAATCGAGTTTTTTGCCTGGTTGCAGCACCTGCAAGGCCGCTTGTAACGTATTGCTGTTCACATAGGTATTCCAGTTGTTTACCGAATTGCCCTTAAAGCCCATCCAGCCAAAACTGTATTTGAGGTAGGGATCAAAAAGCCTACGGTTCAGTTCGTAAACAATCCTGCCATTAACCACCTTTGAATATTTGGCAAATTTGGCCGACAACATATTATAAATAGTAGCTACGGTAAGTCCGGTGCTCGAGGCATGCAAATCAATGTATGGGTTTTCGATATTCGGCAAATCGGCGCCCTCTTTTTGTACAACGATATGCGCAGGAGCTACCCAGGTACTCTCTTCGAGCACCAGCCACAAGCCGTTTACAATCTGCGGTATAAACCTTTCCTTGTTTTCGATCAGTTCGCCTGCCACCAGCAACGATAACATGCGCCGACGTTCATTGACCAGGTTTTCGTAAGTGGTGCGGGTACCTGTAATTTTATAATCGAGATATAAACTTGCCGGCAACGAAGGCCATTTATAGCTCAGAGCGGATTCAGCCTGTTTCAAGATGCGCTGCTTTACCGAGTCGGGCAGGTTGGCCACATTTTTCAGGGCATTCGCATTTTGTTCTTTTTGCCAATTTAAAAGACCGGGGAAGGCATCGCCATTGGCATAGGTTTGCTGATAGGCTTTGGTGAGCCAATTTCTTTGGGTTGTTTTTTGAGCGTATACACTCAGCGAAATGCTCCACAGGACGAAGCAATAGCAGGCAATTTTTTTCATATGAAGAGGATATTGGAAGGGATTAAGGTTTTAAAAAATATAGGCCAAATTCGGCCAAGGTTGGGTTTAGTCTGGATGAAAGGATATGAAACCTGATTTGACTGGTGGTCAATTCGTTAAACTTGAGCAGCCTTTTATAGCCCACTGTAGTTCCTGTTGCAAATACCTTCCACGACACCCCATCAAAATATTCGGCTTCAAATTTTTCGATCCGTTGTCCAACCGCAATATTTTCCTGCAATGCCAATACATTAAAAGTAACGGGCTTAGTCCAGTTCAGTTGAATGGTGGTAGTAGTATCTTTGGTTGTGGTGGTAAAATAGGTTTGCAACTTGCCATCGAATAAACTATTTAAGTTTTTTCCGTTTGCGGCCTGTAACTTAGCTGTTTTGGCTAGATTTTGTCTAAAGGTAGTTTTCATTTGGGTGGCAAATCCTTGGAGGCTCTTGCGATCGGCCTCGGCAATAAGGCCTTGGGTATTTGGCGGAATATTAAGCAACAACACGCCATTGCGACCAACCGAGGTGAAGTAAATATCCATCAATCGCTTATCGCTCTTCACTTTGGCATCTTCTGCCGGATGATAAAACCAACCTGGTCTGATGCTTACATCGGTTTCGGCGGGGTACCAAACCAATCCGCTGGCATTAACCAACTTATCGCGACTTCCCCTATCCTGGTCTTTATAGCTGCCCAACACACCCGGTATCACGTTTACTTCTTGTTGCGAGGCGGCCGCGATTTTCTCTTGGCTCTGCTCAGAAACCGGCAATACGCTCCACTCTGTTTCCCGGCCTACGCCACTTTCAGTACCTACCCAACGTACATCAGGGCCTTGTACCGCAATAACGGCCTGTGGCTGCAGCTTCCTGATCAGGGCGTACCAGCGGTCAAAATCGTAAACCTGTTTCTTGCCGTTTGGCCCCTCGCCATTGGCTCCGTCAAACCAAACCTCATCTACTTTTCCATACTGGGTGAGGAGTTCTGTTAATTGATTAACGAAATAAGTATTGTAAGCCTCAGTTCCGTAACTGGGCGCATTTCTGTCCCATGGCGACAGGTAAACGCCAAAACCCACATCCAATTTGCGGCAAGCCTCGGCCACTTCTTTGACGATATCACCATGGCCGTTTTTATAAGGTGTGTTTTTGATCGAATGCTCGGTAAATCTGCTAGGCCACAAACAAAAGCCATCGTGGTGCTTGGCCGTGATGATAACCTGCTTAAAGCCGGCATCCTTCACGGTTTTAACCCATTGCTCTGCATCAAGTTGTGTGGGATTAAATTGGGAAATGTCTTCTTTGCCATCGCCCCATTCGCGATTGGTAAACGTATTGATGCCAAAATGGAAAAAAGCGGTGAGCTCCAGCTGCTGCCAGCGCAATTGTCTGGCCGATGGGGTTACGGACGCGGCCTTGGCCACAATCGTGTGGAATGGGTCTGTTTTTTTGATCTCGATAAAATGATGTTGCTGGGCTTGGGTAGCCAAGGCCAGACAACATAAAATAACGATCATGCTGTTTTTCATAATCAAGAAATGATTTAAGGTAGTTTAATCTTGTAATAATAAGTTTTTTGGAAGAAAAACCCATCGTGCAAACATAAAAAGGTTGTTATAAAACCGAAACTACGCAAACCCAGCTGATGGCGAAAACACCAGAGCTGGTTAAATTGTTGTCGGACTTGTGCCTTAACACTTTAGGCATTGTTGATTTTGCCCCAATACAATACGCAATTATTGTTATTTTAGGGGCAAATGATCCGCTTTAAACCAACCTTGCCAACCTTCGTATTCTTGCTGCTCTTTTGGGTGGCCTGCCCTAGTTATTGGGCAATGGCGCAAGACCGCATGCCTCCTCCTGCCAAGGATATTGCAGAGATCAGGCAACTTTATCCCTCGACAGAAAAGACCATGTACTTGTTGCGGTATGTACGTAACCCTAAAACCATTTATACGGAAGAACTTAAGAATCTGCTCGAAGAAGCTTTGCAACACTCGAAAAACAGTGCCCGCGAAGACTTGGTTGCAAGTGTATTGGCTACCCAAGCCATTACCGAACTGGGACTAGGCAACCGCGCACAAGCCCTCACCTTGATCCAGCAAGCCGAGAGTTACCTGCCCAAATTGCCTGAACAGCTCATCATGAGCGTACTCAACGACCTCTCAAGGGTATATAGCCGTATTGAAGATCCAGAGAAAAGCATTTATTATTACAATAAAATTGAAGCCTTTACCAAAGACAAGCCTCAGTATATTATTCCTCGTGTTTTTAACCTCAGGAACCGTTCTAACTTCGAAATCCGAAGGGGAAATCCAGCAAAGGCAAAAGAATATCTCCAAATGGCCCTTAGTCTGGCCAAACAGAGCGATAATGCAAGTCTCTATAAAGATACCCGTTTCGCCTATGCCAATCTTTTAGTCAACCTCGACAAGGAAAAGGAAGCTTTCGAGTTGCTGAAGGAACTGGTTCCAGACCTCGAAAACAATATTAATGACCGTACCGTTCAGTTTTTTGGAATATTGGCTCGCAACTACGAATCCCTTGGCGACTACAAGAATGCTTTTCTTTATACGGAAAAAGCCTTTAACCTGCCGAATGTCAGCACACAACAGCTTGCGAACAACATCAATAAAATGATATTGCTAGCCTACCGACTGCAAGACTTTAGCCGTTTTGACGATTTTTTTGCCCTACACCGCAAATATGGCATGGACCAAAACAGCCTGCATTCGAAAAAGATGTATGAAATGGCCGAAGCCTATTATTACGAAGCCAAAAATCAGCCTAAAAAAGCCAAGGCCAGCTTTATAAAGGCCTATCGTTTAAAAATAGGCACCCAGCAAGTACCTGGACTCGATTTGGAAATACTAAGTGGATTGGCCAATTTGTACGCCAGCGAAAGCAAGCGGGATTCTTCCGACTATTATTTTAAGCTGGCCGGCGCCATTTTAAAAAAACACGACATGCCTCCTGCGCTCAAACTCTTGTATTCGAATTCGCTTAAAACCGCGCACCAAGCCAATGGAGGCAACCCCGACACCTTGATCAAGAGCTTAGAGCAACAAATACAGCTTAAGGATACCCTGTACCAAATGGCCATGCAACAGGCATCGAAAGAGTTGGAAACCAAGTACAAGGTAAACGAAAAAGAACAGCAGTTGGCCTTAGCCCAAAAACAACAGGAAGTACAAAAACTGGAACTGCAACAACAAAAACAACGCAATTGGATCATTTTTATAGGATCGGCAGTTGTGGTACTGCTATTGAGCGGCCTTGCCTATATTTTGTTTCAGCGCAAAAAACAGGCTGGCATTTTACATCGGGCTACTTTGAATAACCTCAAGCAGCAGCACCAGCTCGATTTGATGAATACGCTTACCGAAGTACAGGAGCAAGAGAAAAAGCGCATCGCCACACAGCTGCACGACGAGGTTGGCGCCATGCTTTCTATTGCCAAACTCAATATCAATACGTTAAACGAGGAAGTGTTTGCGGCAGGCAGTGGGGCCAACAAAAAACTGGAAGTGGCACAAAACCTTTTGGGCAACATCAGCGAAACCGTGCGCAACATCAGCCACGCCCTGATGCCGATAGCTTTGGAAAAATATGGGTTCAAAGCAGCTATCCTAGATTTGATCAGCGCGATTAAAACAGCCAATCGCTTAACCGTTGAGCATGTAATTGAGGGCTTTGAACATACCGAAAAATGGCCACCACAATTTACGCTGAGCACTTACCGCATTATTCAGGAAATACTGAACAACGCCATTAAGCATGCCGAAGCCAAACATCTGTTCATCCAGCTCATCGAACTGGAAAACAGCCTGACCATTTATGTAGAAGACGATGGCAAAGGTATTGCGCAAGAACGCGACACAACTGCCGGTGCCGGCATGAAGCTATTGCAAACCAATATTGCCTACCTTTCGGGCAAACTCGAAATAGAAGGCAAGCCCAACGAAGGAACTTTTGTATTAATTGAACTTCCTATCCCCCCCATTAAGTTGCCATGAAAATCCAATTGATATTAGCTGATGACCACCCCGTTGTATTGCATGGCATCAAGGCACACTTTGACAACGACGAGCGTTTTGAAATCATAGGCATGATGAACAATGGCCTCGAGTTGCTCAATTCGCCTTTGCTCGTTCAGGCCGATATCATTCTGCTCGACCTGAATATGCCCGGTGTGGACGGGTTAAAAGCCTTACAGGAACTAAAAAAACGAAAAATCAAAGCCAAGATCATTGTGCTTAGCAATTACCATTCGCAAGAACTGATCAAAAACACTAAAGTCAATGGTGCCAATGGCTATATCGTCAAATCAGACGAGCTGCACAAATTGGCCAACAGTTTGCTGACCGTGATAGGCGGCCAGGATATCTTTCCGGATTTCAATCCAAAAGCGCCCAACGAAAGTCCTTTCTCTTATTTCGACGATTTTCTCAAAAAGCACAAGCTTACGAAAAGAGAAGTAGAAATTATCAGGCTGGTTTGCCAAAACCTGCGCACCAAAGACATTGCCGAACGCCTGTTCCTTTCAGAGTTTACCGTTCACACGCACCGCAAAAATATCATGCGGAAACTAGATCTGTCTGATTCGACCGTGGCGCTTTACGATTTTGCCCTGAAGGCGAATTTGATTGGGGGTTAAAGTGGAAGGCCGAAGGTTGGATGGTAGGCTCGTGTATGTTTTGTTTTGCATGGCTGCATAGTTGATCAATTGGCGCTTGTTTTTGGAACGCTGCATACCGTCAATACGTTGTTGCGTACCGACAACGAAGCATCTGCATACGACAATGGACCGTTGCGGGTCGACAATACTACGTTGTGGACCCGCAATGGAGCATCTGCATGCAACAATGGAGCATTGCGGGTTGACAATGTTACACTGCGGACCGACAATGAAGCATCTTCATGCCACAATGGAATGCTGCGGACCGTTAACGCAAGGCTGTTTGATGCAAAAAGTGCATTTGCATATCGTAATAGGCATTTTTGGCTAATCTGTAAAGAAGGCAGGCATGCCAATACCTTAAAAGAAAGCAGGGCGGGGATGTAGCAGACCAGGGTAAATGCAGGGCTGTACATAGGTTAACAACAGGCGTTTGCCTCTATCAAATGAACGAGAAATTTTGGAGAAATGCAAGGGGCTAAATAAGATAATTGTCTAGCTTTATTTATCTTTTCCTCATCTTGTTAATAGACAAATTGTCTAATTGACAATGGCAGATAAATTTCCCTTTCATTTTCAAATAAATCCTCTTTTTCTGGCAAGGAAATTTTCAAGTTAAGGTTAAGCTTTTTATCTAAGTTAAAATGTAACTGTTTGCCGTTTACTGGTTGCATTAATTGAATAAAATAATCATCCCCAATTATAGGCCTAAGTTGTTTTGCAACTTCGAGATCGAAATCAAAAGTTCCAAGATATCTAGAAGTTTCGTCGCCTACTGGTGCAGAAAAACTAAAAAGATTGTCATTATATTTTACGATAGTCAAAGGATTTATATCGATTAGTAGAATTGGATCTGTCTTTTTAAAACCTAATCTTTTAATATGCAGTCCAAAATCTTTACTTAACCTTTCGTCAGGATAATCGAATACTTTTGATGGGCTAATTAACTCTTTCAGCATACTTCTATAGAGGTCTATTGCCCCTAACGAAATATGGAATAATGGTTTGGGTCTGCTGATGTTAAAAAGGCTAAAAAAATGTCCATTGCAGAGAGCAAAATAATTTACTCTAATTTCTGGATGTATGGCATAAGAATACGCTTGTTCTATATGCTTGGTATCGGTTATTTGTTCCGAAGGTGATTTTGCTTCTAATATCCATGCTGGTTTTTCTGCAACCTGCATCAAATAGTCTGGAATTACAGTAATATTCCTACGACTTGATCCAATTGAAACAAAAGGATGCTTTAGTCCATGATTTCTGATGACTTGTGTATCTTTCGAATTGCTATATCCGAGATCTTTCAGGCCGAACCTGGTAAATGGATTGGCGCCAAAGTGGGCCTGTTTTGTGTACGGGATCAGCAAACCAACGATTCTGGCTATGCCGATTTCGATTGGTTCAGGATAAACTAAAGAAAT
>NZ_JAELUC010000115.1 GCF_016429155.1 Pedobacter sp. ASV12
GGCGGGGCGGTTTTAAGCTGGCACCTCGTTGCTTAACCATTTAGGCATTAAGGTACATTTAGGCAAACAGCTATTTAAACGGCCCAAAAGCATTAAATATCAAGAAAGAAACCTATAAAGAGCCTTTTCATTCCCCTCCGCTGGAGGGGTGCCTGCAAGGCGGGGCGGGTTTAAGCTTGCCTCTAGCTTTGCTTAACCATTTAGGCATTTGGGTGCATTAGGCAATCGAAACTTCAACGATTTCGAATGTCTTACTTCAAAACAATTTCCGAATTGCTTTGGTGATTATTTAAACGAACCTTCGTGGTTCAACAATTTGAAATAGTCGTCGAGTTTGCCACCGATGGATTGCTCAAAAGATGCCTTTAAATCTTCGGGTTGCGGATGCTTGTTTTTCCACTTGGCAAAATAATCCTTAAAAGCCTGATCAACTTTCTCTTTGCCAATACTCGATTCGAGCATATAAAGCCAAATAGCGGTTTTGAAGTATGATACAATGCCATAATCGTCGGAAGTTTTAAAATCGGCTGCCGGTGTTTCTATGGCTGGGTTCATGGGCAGGGCATTGGCCATGGCGTTGTATACCGCAGCCTGAAATTGATCAACGGGCAAAGCCCTCACCTTATCTGGAATTTTATCACCAAAAAGCGAATTGTACCTGTACTTTTCGGCCTCGTACCTGAACTGAAAGTAAGTATTCAACCCCTCATCCTGCCAAGTGTGCATGCGCTCGTTGCTCCCAAGCATGCTCATGAACCAGTTGTGGCCAACCTCATGGGCAATGACCCCATCCAACGTTTCTTTCTTGGCATCCGGACTGGTAATTAGTGTAATAGTCGGATATTCCATACCGCCACTCGAGTTGTTTGCCGGGCCTTCGATGGCCTGTACAATTGGATATTCATATTCGCCTATCGATTTGCTGTAATATTTAACCGCATCTTTCACATCATCGATACTGTTTACCCAAAGCGAGTTCTTTTTATTGTGGTAATAGCTGAAAACATCAACCACCTTGCCCGAAACCAATTTGGCAGTATCGTATTGGATAACCAGGTCTTTATCGGCAAACCAGGCAAAATCGGGTACATTGTCAATCTTGTAGCTGAGTTTTTTGATATCTCCTTTTGCCGTGTAAAGCACAGGCGTATTGCCCCGGTTTAAAGCATTTTTTGCACCAATGGTTTTGTAGGCCTGTAGTTCGTAGGCATTTTGCAGAACGCCTGTGGCGCCCACTACATAAGCAGCCGGCAAGGTAATGTTAACCCTATAGTTGCCATATTCGCTATAAAATTCGCCCATATCCAAGTAAGGAAACTCGTGCCAGCCATTTTTATCGAACACCGCGGGCTTTGGATACCATTGCGTAACCATAAACTGGCTGTCGGCATAACCCGACCTTGAAAAATAAGATGGCAACAGCACTTTAAAATCGGTATGGATACTGATCGAATCCCCTGGCTTTAAAGGTGCAGGCAAAATCAGCTTTATCACATCGATATATTGCGGATTGGGATGTGACTCGGTTTTGGCCACCGTTCCGTTTACCTTAAAGTTAAGCCCTTCTAGGTTGCCATAGGTATATTTGTCCAGCTTTTTCTTCCTCGATTCGTCGTTCTTGATCTGCTGAAACAACGCCGTGTTTTCGTTTTTATAGGCATTGGGATAAAGATGAAACCATATAAAGTCTAGAGTAGACGGCGAATTGTTTTTGTAAACGATGATTTCTGATCCGCTAAGCGTTTTGGTAGCCGGATTCAGGCTAACATCAATGGTATAATCAACTTGTTGCTGCCAATAGGCATCCTGCGCAAAAACAGTAATTGAAAATAGGGAAATTAAAAGCGTTAAAGCAGTTTTGATCATAGGTTTTGGGTTAATATAGGTAGATGGTTAATCGGCGATTTTATATTCTTCTAATTTCCTGTACAAGGTAGTTAGTCCGATATTCAATAATCGTGCGGTTTCGGTTTTATTGCCTCTGGCATGGGCCAGTACCTTTTGGATGTGCAGTTTTTCTACGCTCTGCAGATCGAGGGCATTGGCAATAGGGCCATCTGCAAAAAACTCGTAAGGCAATTGACTGGCCTCCAGCGTATCGCCATTGGCCAGGATCACGAGGCGTTCCATTACATTCTTAAGTTCGCGCACATTACCTTTCCAACTGTGCTTGGTCAGTGCATCGATTAGTTTTTCGTCCATTTTTAACGCCGGCCGATTTACCTTGTTGGCAAACTCCTTCAAGTAAAATGTGGCTAGCATTGGAATATCCGCTTTGCGTTCTCTTAAAGCGGGCAAAGGAATAACAAATACCGAAAGTCGGTAATAAAGATCGAGCCTAAAGTGGCCCTCATCGGCTTGCGCCTTGAGGTTGCGATTGGTGGCGGCCAAAATGCGGACATTAACCTGGTTGGTGGTAGTAGCGCCTACTTTAATGAACGATTGATTTTCGAGCACGCGCAAGAGCTTGGCCTGCAGGTCGAGGTTCATCTCACCAATTTCGTCTAAAAACAGGGTGCCACCATTGGCTTCTTCCAACAGGCCTTTTTTGTCTTTGTTGGCTCCGGTAAAAGCTCCGGCCTTGTAGCCAAACAGCTCACTTTCGAGCAACTCGGCACTAAAACCGCTACAGTTTAGAGCTACAAAAGGTTTGTTTTTGCGTTGACTTTCGTAATGGATGGCCTGAGCAAATACTTCTTTTCCCGTACCCGTTTCGCCCAATAAGAGTACAGTGGTATCGGTTACGGCAACCTTCTCGGCCAAGCTAATGGCTTCCTTTATGGCTTTAGAGTTGCCCAATATGGTTTTAAAGCTATATTTGTTACTTACCTTACCCTCTAATTCATAAACGCGCAGCTGCAGTTCGGCTTTGGCAATGGCCTTGTACACCAAGGGAATGATCTTGTCGTTATCGTCGCCCTTGGTCAGGTAATCGAAAGCACCATTTTTAATGGCCAATACTCCATCGGCAATGGTACCATAAGCCGTAAGGTTGATGACTTCGACAAAAGATTTGAGCGATTTGATTTTTTTGACCAACTCTACACCATTGGCATCAGGCAGTTTCACATCGCTTACCACTACCAAAACTTCGTGTTGCGCAAGCATTTTAAGGCCTTCATTTGCGTTTTGCGCCTGTAAAACCACAAATCCTTCAAGCTCCAAAATCCTAGCCAAAAGGTTTCTGATCTTGATTTCATCATCGATGATGAGTACGGTTGGCCCCATAAATTCTAATTGATAAGGCAATATTAGGAAAATAAGGCGAAAGGTAAAAGGCAGAAGGGAAAAGGCGGAAGGTAATAGTTTTTAGGTAATGGTTAATAGATAATAGTTAATAGACCATAGCAAGCAACAGATGGAATAAGGCGAAAGGTAAAAGATGGAAGGTGGAAGGTGGAAGGCGGAAGGTAATAGTTTATAGACCATAGCAAGCAGCGGATAGGCTTAAAGTCTAACGACCAAAAGAATCTCTGAGCTAAGGAGGATCAACTATAGCCTAAACCTTCGTCCAAGGGCTAGTCGTCATCGGTTTTCTTTTTCTTTTCCAAAATAACAAATGCGCTTCTTTTTGGGGCAGGCATAACCGAATCTTCACCCTTAACCGATTTCCAAACCACTTCGTTCAGGTCTAAATCGGGAACCGAATCTTCTTTAGCAAAATTGAAAAACTCCGATCTTCGGCTACTTTCGTTGACCGCTACATTGCGTGTTTCCAAACTAATTAAAGGCTGGATGACTTTATAGGGCGTATAATCAGGTTTGTTGGTAAAACATTCGAACAAAGGCATGGCGCCTGCATCGTACTGGCTCATGGGCGGCAAACCTAAAATCAGTTCCATAGTTCTTAAAAACCCTGAGGTCGAATACATGGTATGGATTACGGCTTTTCGCTTTACATAAGGCCCAATCACATAGGCTGGCGAGCGGTGCGCATCAACATGGTCGGGGCCGTTTTGCGCATCATCTTCCAAAATAAACACAACCGATTCTTTCCAAATCGGACTATGCGAAAGATGTTCTAATATACGCCCTACGGCTAAATCGTTATCGGCTACCGCCGCTTGAGGTGATATTTTTCCTTTCTTTTGGCCACTGGTATGGTCGTTTGAGATACGCAACGTGCTGAACTGGGGCACAGCTCCGGCCACAACCAACGAATCGAAATCATGTTCCCAGGCATCGGCCCGTACCTGATCTGGAATATCCATGTTAAAACCTGGAGATTTAGGGCTCATGTGGCCTTGCAGCGATTTGATATTGGCCTTGCCGTACTCGCCAAACTCGCCATAACTTCGGTAGCTGATGCCTGCACGCTGACAATAATCCCAAATAAAACCATTTTTCGGATAGGTAACCGGACGGCCACCTTCGTAATTGGTCGTTCCGCCACGACCGCCATAGCTGGTTGGCCAGGTCTTTTCTACCACATCGGTGGCGTAAGCCGCCATGCTCCAGTTGTGTCCGTCGGCGCTTACTTCCGCATCGACGTAGAAATTATCGAGCAATACAAAATTTTCGGCAAGTGCATGTTGGTTTGGGGTTACTTTTCGGCCAAAAAGGGTAAGCGACGAATCGCCATTGCCTTGAGGCAGGTCGCCCAATACCTGATCGTAGGTTCTGTTTTCCTTAATAATGTAAAACACGTGCTTAATCGGCGATTTTTCGCCCTGCTTACGAGGAATAGGATTTCCGCTTTCGCCATCGGCCAGCTTTTCCTTCTGCGCCGTAAAGGGCGTGTTGGTATAAACCTGCTTGGTATAAGCCTTTAACTCGTCGGGGTTGGGTGTTTCGATAAAAGATAGCGTGCCTTTAAACAAACCGGCAATATATTGTAGCCTGCTGTTGGCGGTACTGCCCATCTGGTAGCCGCTGTTATCGGCCTTTGAAATAGGCTGTGGACCCTGTGGATTAGCCATTGAAGTATTTCCCTTGCCATTGGACACCAATATTTTGTTGCCCGCTACCTTTACACTGGTTGGATACCAGCCTACCGGAATAAAACCTTGGCTCTGGCTATTGCCGGCTTTGGCCACATCGAAAACGGCCAGGCAGTTGTTATCGGCATTGGCAATGTAAAGTGTCTTTTCATTGGCGCTCAAGGCTAGTCCGTTGGTGGTTGAACCGGTTAATTGCGTGGCATACAATGTAGTGGCGATGGTTTCGATTACCTTGCGCGTAGCGGTTTGAACTACCGAAACCGTATTGTCGTTGGCATTGGCCACAAACAGCAGGCTTCCTTTTTTATTGAGCAGCAACTCGTTGGGATGGTCGCCAACTTTAACCTGTTCGACAATGGCTTCTTTGGCCAAGTCGACTACGGCCACGGCTCTGCCCCCCCACAACGATACATACAAAACACTTTCGTCGGATGCCAAAACACAGCTATACGCAATGGCTGGCAACTGTATTTTCTTAAGGATTTTTTGCTCTACTGGGTTGATAATGTACAAACAGCTGTCTTCTTTGGTTACGGTATACAGTCTGTTGTTGGCCTTGTTTACCGCAATGCCAGCTGGACTGATTTTGGCTTTTGGCCAAACGGTACCAAGTTTAATCGTATCGCTTTTAACCAATTTGCCATTGGCGATGCTGAAATCCAATATCCAGTTGTCGTTGCCACCCGAAACATACAAGTGCTGTTCGTTTTTGCTGAATGCCAAGCCATACCAGGCCTTGCTTAACACTTTTTCGTCGCTAACCTGCTCTGTTTTAAGATCGATCAATTGTAGCGACTGGGTACTTTGGCCGTTATTGGTTACAGCCAGGAATTTGCCAGATGGGCTTAATTGGGTGTTCAGCGGCAAATCGCCCAAGGCTAAAGAATGACCTGCCGGACTTATTTTCCAACCGTTGGGTAAGAGAATCTGTTGGCTACCTGCTACTTTTCCTGGCCATTGGGCAAGTGCAGAGGCCGAAAAGCAAACAACAAAAGCAAGCAACGTGTATATTTTTTTCATGTTCTGTATAACTATGCTATAGGGTTAACTGGTTTTAACGTTAAAATTTGTTTTCGTTTAGCGTTGGATTTTGGCTGGCATTAACCTGATAAGTGTAAACCTTGTCGTTCTCGTCTACCTCTACTATACGATAACCCTTGTAGGCTGTACCCCAATTGCCACCAATGTGTGCATCGAAAAAATGGGGCAGCTTATCGGTATAAAAAACCGAATCGAGGCTATGGTCGTGGCCATGAAACACCGCTTTTACATTGGCATAGGCATGCAGCAGCTTAATCGTATCCGGGCATTCGACAAAAGGACTTTCTGGTACCCAAAAATGAGGCGGGATGTGCAAGACCACAAACACCGTTTTTAAATTTTTGAATTTTTCCAGCTCTTGCCTTAAAAAATCATTGTTCGGACAGATGTATTCGCCTTTGGTATTGGAAGTATTGGCCAAAACGATACCTACATTATTTTTTTGAATGGAGAAATTGTCTTCATAGCCAAAAACCGATTTCCACAACCGGGTATCGGCATGGTCGTGGTTGCCTGGCACGGCATAAAACGGCACTTTAAGTCGATCGTAATGTTCTTTTTTAACTACCGACAGCAGATCTGGCCTATCGTGTACCAAATCGCCGTTAATAATCACAAAGTCTAAAGGGTTTTGGTCATGGGCTTCATTCAGCCAACGCACAATATTGTCGTGGTGTTTTTGATATTCGGTATTGGGTTGGCCATAATGCCCATCTGATGCGATGGCAAAGCGCAACCTTGCTTTCCTTTCTGATTTGCGCAACAACCGCTGTGGCACATCGGCCAGCGAAGCTACGGATGGAACGATACTGGCAAGCACCGCAACGGCCATACTGCCCTTCAAAAAAGATCTTCTGTTCGACATGGGAAACGGTTTTAAAGAAAAGGCAATATTAGCTGATGTACACGGCCAAGCCTCATGAATTAGATTACCTTTTGGTTAATTTTTCGTCATGTAAAAGTTACGAAAATGAAAACCAAAAATGCAATTATGCTTTATTTCACCACCGCGATAGCCATCCCGTCGTATTCCTTGGCTCCTACGGTTTGCATAATGGTTGCTTCTACCTGCGTATTGCTGGCCAGTAGCTGGTTAAAACGCTGCACGCCTTTTACCCTTTCGTCGGTTGTATTTTCATCGAGCACTTTGCCTTCCCTGATTACATTGTCGCATATAATGACCGTACCGGGATGCGAAAGCTGCAGGGCCAACTCGAAATATTCGGCATAAGGCTGCTTATCGGCATCGATAAAAACAAAATCAAAAGCCTCTTCCTGATTGGCAATCAGCTCTTGCAATACATCCATGGCTTTGCCAATGCGCAGGTCTATTTGATGGCTGAGTCCTGCCTTTTCGATATTCTGCCTTGCGATGTTGGCATGGTGCGGATCAAATTCAACCGTAATTACTTGGCCATCGGCCGGAATTGCACGGGCCATCCAAATGGTACTGTAAGCACCCAAAGTACCCAATTCAAGCACCCGCTTGGCTTTGCTCATCAATAGCAACACCTGCAAAAACTTGCCTTGGGTTGGTGTTACGCTAATTTGGGGCATGGAGGCCTTGTCTAACGATTGAATGGTTTCTTGAAGCACCTTGTCTTCGGGTGCAACCAGGTTACTGATGTACTGATCTACTTTTTCGAATAATTGCTGATCCATAGTTGTGAATGGTTAAAATTGCTGGGGCCAAAATTTGCAACATTGCTGAAATTATACAACAGCCCAAGGGCTTTATTGTTGGATTCTTACATTATTTAAATTGCTGGATATAGGCTATCGATCAAAGGGCAGTTCTTTGGCCTTTCCGCTTTGGTGTTTGGCCTTGCTATGGCTTCCAACCCACAACCTTAGCCAGTTTATTGCTCTTCAGGAACTGGTAAACCTTAATGTTTTCCCAAACGATTATTTTGCCGTTAACATTTTTAATCGCCCTTATCTCCCCATCCTGCGATACGACAAAACCCAAGCTCTCTGGATGCTTTAGGCAATAGGAAAACATCGATTGGTGACGTGTGCCAAAATGCGAAGGCGCCATTTTAATCAATTTATTGGCAGGTTTTGAGGCATTGCTGATGTACACCAAATCGGGGTGGCCTTTTTCTGAAATTACCGCACCAAAGCCTTGTACCACCATTTGTGGCGAAAGCAGCACTAACCCGTCGACGCAGGTTAGCGACGACACGAAGCGCACTGCCCCGCTCAGCTCATTAAAACTGTCTTCAATATCCACTTCGCTCAGATTGTATTCTTCATGCAACTCGATCGGCATATCCTCGCCCCTTCTTTTAAGCGACTTGATGACCTTTTCCAAAGCTTCATTATCCATGACCGTTGTCAAAATATTCATGACAGCCGTTTGTATACGGTTATATTCGAGCTTGTATTTGATGTTAAGGTCGGCGCCCTGTCTCTTATACACATCTTAAAGGGGGGGGGGGGGGGGGGGGGGGGGGGGGGGGGGGGGGGGGGGGGGGGGGGGGGGGGGGGGGGGGGGGGGGGGGGGGGGGGGGGGGGGGGGGGGGGGGGGGGGGGGGGGGGGGGGGG
>NZ_JAELUC010000116.1 GCF_016429155.1 Pedobacter sp. ASV12
CCCTCCCTCCCCCTCCTCCCCCCACCCCCCCCACCCCCACCCCCCCCCCCCCCCCCCTCCCCCCTCCTCCTCCCAAAAAAAATTTTTTTGTCGTGGTTCGTCGGCAGCGTCAGATGTGTATAAGAGACAGCAACAGCTTGGTCAACTGTATCGGCAACGATGCCTTCTTGGATGGCAACGCCAAAACTTTTTAGAATTTGTTTACCTTGATATTCGTGGATATTCATTGCTCAAAAATTTGCCCAAATCTACAATTTCAAAAGCTTTATGCCAATAGCAACCGCCTGATTTTTTAATAATTGTTGCTTTTGTGCTCGAGAAATTACAAAATGCCTAGTTAGGCAGAAATAAGGCTTGTCAAGTTGAAATTTGTCTTGCCGAAATAACCCTGCCATTTTTGAATTTTATCTCCAAGATATCCGGGTCTATGTTGCCAATGCTCGCTACAAACCCTATGTCGTAATGCCAAAGGTCTTCGTCGGCTTTATTGCTGCTTTCCTTGCCCAGTATAGCGATGACTTCTGACTTGTTTTTTCCGATAAGAACTTGGCTGTTGATGAGGTTTTTCGTAAGCTCGTATCTCTTATCGGGCTCGCTTTTCCATCGTTCCTGGTCGAAGTCGCGATTGGGATGGTAGGTCATCCCGGCAATGAGCAACATCGCTAGCCCTAAATAAACAGCTGGTGCACTTGCTAAGGTAAGCAACACGATGATTATTCTTTTTTTAACAGTGTTTTTGGCAGACCTGAAAACCAGGCTCCAAAACAGGCTTAGGCCCAAGGCCAAAAAGAACAGGATAAAATAAACTTCAATGCCCATGATGATGAGTTGGTGTTTTGCTACAGGTGAACGGATTCCTGCTGTATTCTAGTTGATAAAATATATAATGCCAATTTACTTCAGATTATACTAAAGCAAAGATAATCAGTGCCAAAATAATCAAGCTTGCCATGATGCCTTTGCCTGTTGACTTGTGCTATGGTTTACGGATGAAGGCTTAGCGTTCAGTTTTTTAATGGTCTTGCCGAATTTGGATTGCATCTTTTTCCAATAACCGGCAAAGCGTACATGCCCGGCCCTAAACAGCCTTTGGTGGGCAAACCAAACGGTTAAGATGGTGCCATAGTAAAAGCCGGTGTAAAAAATATAGGAAATTCCTCGGACCAGCTTGTTTTTGTGCTGATAAATCAGGCAAAGGCGTTCCAGCTGAAAGTCGATGTGGGCCGCTTCGTCTATGAGGATATCGGTGCAGATTTGCTTCAGCAGCTTACAGGAGGTGGCATCCTTTAAGCATTGGTAAAAAACCTGAGCAGTGCTTTCTACGGTGATTACGGCAATGGTCCAGAATTCCATATCCGTCTGAAGTCCTCGTACTTTTCTGAACAGGCTATCGCCCCAATCTTTTTTAATTCTGGGTTCGCCGATGCGGTCGAGGTATTTGCCCAGGTTTTCGCCATGTTTTTGTTCTTCTTTGATAAACAATCTGATGGCATCCGTATAATGTGCATCGTTTAGTTTTTTGGCATGTTTGGTGGCCGCGTTGATCAGGTTGGTGCCTTCAGAGGTTTCGCCCAGTTGCCAAGCCTGTAGCGAGGCCAGTATTTCCTGTTTTTCGGTAAGGGTTAACGTAGGGCTGATGGACCAGTCGATCCGTTCTTTCTTGAGGTTCTGGTCAAAATAATCTTTCCAATAACGAGAAGTTTTCATGGTTTAGGTTTTAGGTCAGGAAAAGAGAGCGTTAATTTGAGGTAGCGCGTATCGATTTAGCTAAAATATTTTAATGAAAATATTGGTGTGTTTGCCAGTCGCGATAGTTCCACGATAACCAGGTTGTACGGTTGTAGCGCGCTTTGAAATCAGCAATCCTCCGGTCTAATCGCTTGTTAAAGGCCAGTTCTGCTTGTTGCTGTTCGGTCAGTTTTTCGGTTTGTGTGGTTTGGGCCGGATTGTTTACAGCCGTATCGATGGCAAATGGCCAAAACTCAGAATCCTTTAAGGCGCTGTACAGCAGTTTTCGGTTTTGGTCGAGCAGAGGAAGCGTTTTGTCTGAAAGATCGGTCAAATGGTTGACGTCTATAGCGGAAGCCTTTTGGTTTTTTAGGTTATATTCCACAATAAAGACATCCCAGTTTGCAAAACAGCAGACAAACAACAGCGCATACCAAACCATGCCGTTTACCTTGTAAAGGAAAAAGAAGGTTTTTCGTTGCGCTACTTTTAAATACACCGTAACCAACCCAGCCGTACAGAGCATCAGGAAAACGGCTACACCGATCCGTTTATAGGTAAGTCCGTACATGAGCACATAGTTATAATCTCTCAAGCCGACAGAAAGCACCAGGAATGTATTTTGTACAATCCAAATGAAGGCCAATAACTTAAGCGTTTTGTTTTTGTGGTAAAAATTAAGGTTGCCATTAAAGAAATAGAGGATAACGATCATGGCCAGCACAATGCTGAAAATCAATATGTTCGTGCCGTCATGTAGTTCTGAGGCATAATGCGCCGCGCTTGCGTTTTGGGCATTTAGCCAAAGGGTTCCTAGGTCTATCAGATTCAAAAACAGCAACAAAAGATTAAGCATGGCAAAGCAAAGTATGCCAATGATGTTTTCTGTTTTAAGTGCAAGTTTGCTCTTGATGAAGCTGCCCAGGAAAAGATCGGCTAACTCATGAGCAAAAGTGTTTTTATTGCGTTTGCGGTTACGTACCAGCTGCTCCTTGCACTTGAGTTCGAGCGCCTCAAAGCCATTTCCTTTCAAACCAAGCAAAATAGCCGCCGTAAACAAGAGGCCGATGATGAGGTGAATGACACGTTCGATGCTGAGATCTGCAAAGAAAAAATTGTAAATGTTGGTAAAGAATACGGACAGGCCATCGGTAAACTGGTTCAGGTATTGAGCAAAAACCTCGTTTGCATTGCTGTACAAGGCCGTGAACAGCAAAAGCACCAGGATGGGCAACACTACATACTTAATGGGTTTGGCCAAGGGTTTAAGCGAAAAATTGCCGATACGGACATTAATCAGTCGCTGGATGAGGTTGAATGGCGAGGTAAACAGTTGCATCAGGAAGGAAATAATGGCGGTAAAAACACTCCTGATCAATTGTGCATGGGCAAAGCCCACAAACACGGCCAAACTGATATACCAGGTAAATACGGTAAGGACCGACTGGTTATAAACCACCAAAATACCGGCCAACAAGTGCAAAGCGCCCAAGGTAAACAACTTGCGGCTTTTAGGAATTCCTTTGTCGAGCAGCAATGCGATGCCGCTGAATACCGAGTAGAGGAGGAGGTTGAGCGCCATTTTTTCCATCCAGAAAAGAAAGGTAAAAAGCAGTCCGCCAGCAACAATGGCGAGCAGTTTGAAATCTAATTTTTGTTCCATTTGAATAGGATATTGAAGTTTAAAGATTAAGCGCAAGGGTTGCGCAGGTTAGCGAGAGCGGAATGTTAAGGAGCATAATGCCCATCGAAATGAGCAGCTGCTTTCGGTCTTTGGCATTGATTAGCAATTCGATAAATAGCGTCAGCAGGATAATGCCATTCACAATGGCGGCAGCAACCAGATAGAATAAGCCGATGGGCATCAATGCCTCGAAACGGCTAATGCAAAAGAGCAGGAAAATGCCTATTCCGATAATGGCCGAATATTTGGCCGTCTGTTTGCCGGTCTCGGCGGCGAAGTTTTGGTTTGTTGTTTTCATTTTTAAAAGTGCTTTGTAATTCAAAGTTAAAGTCCAAAAAAAATTAGATTCCTTTGATCATTTTTTCCAAGGCATCTAAATGCGCCTTGAAATGCTGCTTGCCCAAATCTGTAATCATGTAGGTCGTATTGGTTTTTCGGCCGATAAAGGCTTTTTGTACTTTGATATATGCTGCCTGTTCCAAGGTCTGCAGGTGTGAAGCCAGGTTGCCGTCGGTTAGCTCAAGCAGCTGTTTCAGTTCGTTAAAGCTGACGCGCTCGTTCACCGTCAATACCGACATTACGCCAAGCCTGATCCTGCTGTCGAATATTTTGTTTAAAGCCTCTATCGGGTTTTTCATCTCTTCAATTTTTGTTTTCAGTGGCGGTGAAGCCTTCCTGATTTAACCATTCATTCCGTTGCGCGATCTTGAAAATAGGATGGTGTCATGAGCTAAAAATCTGTTCAACGGGTTATTGGGCTCTTTCGTATTTAAGGTACATGATAATGCCGTAAATAATATGCAATGCGCCAAAGCCAATGGCCCAGAAATAAAGGCCGTAGCCAATATAGAATGTAGCGATAAGGCCCAAAACCACTTGGCAAATGCCCAAAACGCGAATATCCGAATAGGTGTACTTGCTGGCATTGATCAGCGCCAGTCCATAAAATAACAAGCAGAGCGGGGCAATAAGGCCAACGCTGTTGGCGTATTGAAACAGCAGGGCAAGAATGAACAGGCCACCGGCAATCAGCGGAATGGCCAGGTTAATCACCAGCATTCTGGTGGTTCTGTCCCAAATAGGAAGTTTTTTCTTTTTGCTTTGCCTGTAGGTGAACAGAAATCCTCCCATGAGGGCTATAACCAACACCAGCATGCCCAATTTCAACAAGTTGAATTCGATGGCTATATCCGCATCAACGCCATAACCATAAGCGCCAGTGGCGTAGGCTTCGAGTTCCCTGTATGCAAAAAAAGCGCCTCCCAAGGCCGTTAAGCCTGCAAATACGCCAGATAAGCCACTTAGCGAAATAAACCGGGAAGAGCGGTCCATCAATTTTCTAATATCGCTTAGGGCATTCAGTTGTTCCTCTTGGTTGCTCATGCTAAAAGTACTTTGTTTTTCAAAGTTAAATAGAAAAATCAAACCTGCAAGTTTTTTTCGAAAAAAGGAGAAAGGCAATTGTTATGGCAGCTGGCAAATTCAAAATAGCCTGTTCCTAATTTATAAAATAACTAACTTTGTCGCATGCTAAAAGCGACAGGAATAAAGAAAGCCTACGGAAGCCTTCCCATTTTAAAAGGAGTGGATTTTGAAGTGGCCCAAGGTGAAATTGTAAGTATCATAGGCGCTTCAGGTGCTGGCAAAAGCACCTTGTTGCATATTTTGGGCAGCTTAGACAAGCCCGACGAAGGTACGGTTGAGCTGAAAGGCACCAAAATAAACGAGCTTTCCGGCGATCTGCTCAGCGTGTTCAGGAACAAAAATATCGGATTTGTGTTTCAGTTTCATCACCTGCTGCCCGAATTTACGGCATTGGAAAACATCTGTATTCCTGCCTTTATCGCAAAAAAAAGCAAGAAAGAAGCCGAAAGGAGGGCGCACGAACTGCTGGAGCTGTTCGGTCTCAACGGAAGGGCCGATCATAAACCTAACGAACTCTCGGGGGGCGAGCAGCAGCGCATTGCCGTGGCTAGGGCACTGATTAATAATCCTGCCATTGTGTTGGCCGATGAGCCTTCGGGCAATCTCGATTCGGTAAATGCCAATGCGCTGCATCAATTATTTATCAATCTGCGCGACAATTTTAGGCAGACTTTTGTCATTGTAACCCATAACGAAGACCTGGCTCAAATTAGTGACAGGGTAGTGACCATGAAGGATGGTTTCATTATTTAACATTAGAATTTGAAATTATTAATTACCGGCGGCACGGCCATTGCCGCATTGAAACTGCTCAAGGCCTTTGAAAATAGGGAAGCAGTATTGGCCGATTACGGAACGGTGCCGATGCTCAGATCAGCGGCTTATCAAATGATCAGCCTGGGCAAAAAAAACGAAGAAATTGTTGCGCACAACATCCTGAATATTTGCTTAGACGAGGGTATAACTACGGTTTTGCCCCTGTATAGCTTTGAAGTCGCTGCGCTTGCAAAAGCCAAAGTACTATTTGGCGAATTTGGCATACACATCTTGTTGCCCGATGACCAAGCGCTGCCACTTTACTTTAGTGCAAACCAAACACCGAAATTAAACGATTGGGCGGTTTACGACTCTGGCAAGCTTTTATATGCCTCTAGCGACAACGTGGTTTGGCAAACGCCACAAGACAACCTAAACGGGGCTTTTGCCTGGGTCAACGGTCAACACTCATTAATTACCATTTAATTCAGGTTATGGCATTTGAAACTCTCCTCAAACACAAAAAGGCTTTTGTTTTTGGCCTCGACGATGTACTTTATCCCAAAAAAGACTACCTCTTGCAGGTTTATTACCTGTTTTCAGAATTTATGGCCTATACCGAACAGCTTGATTCTGGAGCAATGATAGCTTTCATGCAAAACGAATACCTAACCAGCGGCGCCGAGGCTATTTTCGATAAAACGGCTAAGCAATTTGCCATTGATAGCAAATACAGGCATAATTTTGATCTTCTGCACGAAAACGCGCGGCTTCCCTTAAAGTTGCTGCTTTATAAACAGGTTTTGGCCTTGATGCAGGAGATTGTGGTAGAAAGAAAACAGATTTTCATTTTGGCCGACGGCAATCCTGCCGAAGAAATCAATAAAATCAAGCAGCTAGAGTGGAATGGTTTGGAACAATACCTTAAAGTATATTTTACGGCAGAATTTGAACCCAAACCATCGACGGAGAGTATCGATTTCCTGAGCGAGCAAAACGGGCTGTCTATAGATGATATGGCAATCATAGGTGCAAACGAAAGAGATGAACAGTTTGCGGTAGTTCTCGGCATAGAATATTTTGATGTAACAAAACTATTGTAAAAAAAAATCCGTTAATTAGTACTCGATTAACTTATTTAAAATGAAATTCAAACCACTCTTCATTTTGGCTTTGTTTGCCGTGGTATTTGCATCTTCTTGCAAGAAAACCAAGGTAACGCCTACACCAACGCCTGTTACGCCCCCTGAACAGCCCCCAGTAACACCAAGCGTTTCGAGGGCAGACCTAACGCGTGACTCTATTTTTCTTTATGCCAAACAGATCTATTTATGGAACGATGCCCTGCCTACTTACGAGGTGTTCAATCCGCGCAAATATACTTCGGGCTCTTCAGATTTAGCTAATTATAATAGCGAGCTATATGCCATTACGCAGCTTAAAATTAATCCGAGTACCGGAAAGCCTTATGAAGCTAGCTCTAGTTCTGGTTCTTCTAAGTATTCTTATATTCAGGATATCACCACCAAAAATCCTACCGCCTTCGTACAAACTGAGAAAAGCTCAGTCGATTTGGAAGGCAACGGCAACGACCTGGGCGTAAAGTTAGGCGCTTATGGCACCAGCTCGTCAACGGATGCTTTTGCGCTATTCATTACCGCTGTTTACCAAAATTCGCCAGCTGATAAAGCGGGAATGGTAAGAAGCGACCGCGTGACCAAAATCAATGGCCGTTCTATCGGTTCAAGTTTTGCCTCTGATGTAGATTTTATCAATACCTCATTTAACGGAACGACGATTACCTTAGAAGGCACTAAATATGTAGATGGCGCACCTGGCGCTGCATTTACGGTTTCTTTAACCAAGGCTGTTTATAAAAGCAGCCCGATCTATGCCACAAAAGTATTTACTGCTGGTAGCAAAAAAGTTGGGTATCTGGCTTATGCCCGTTTTTCGAGCATGGCTAACTCTCAGGCTGCTTTCGATGCCGCGTTTAGTAATTTCAATGCCAGTGGCGTAACCGATTTGATTGTTGATTTGAGGTACAATGGGGGTGGCTATGTAAATACTGCCCAATACCTGATTGATCAGATTGCGCCTTCGAGTGCAAACGGACAAATGATGTTTGCCGAGTATTACAACAGTTTGATGCAGAGTGGACAGGCAACGATTTTATCTAATCAACCCCTGCTTGATGGCAATGGAAAAGTACAATACCAAAACGGTAAGATTGTTACCTATGCCAATGTATCGTATACCGTAGCCGCCAATACCGAAAAATTCAACAAAACAGGACCCTTGCAAAATGTGAAAAACATAGTTTTTATCGTTTCTGGCAATACGGCTGTCTCTTATACACATCTGACGCTGCCGACGAACCACGACAAAAAAAATTTTTGGGGGGGGGGGGGGGGGGGGGGGGGGGGGGGGGGGGGGGGGGGGGGGGGGGGGGGGGGGGGGGGGGGGGGGGGGGGGGGGGGGGGGGGGGGGGGGGGGGGGGGGGGGGGGGGGGG
>NZ_JAELUC010000117.1 GCF_016429155.1 Pedobacter sp. ASV12
AGATGTGTATAAGAGACAGGTCTAACAGCACTGCGTTTAGCGACCTTAACATGTTCCAAACCGTAAAAACGGTTGATAACGAAATCGAAATCCTTCGTTCTAGAGACCTCATTTACAAAGTGCTCCAAGAACTTCACCTAGAAACCGCCTACTTTAGAAAAGACGGCTTTAAAACCACCGAACTCTACGGTTATACTTTACCCGTTAAAATTGCGTTTGCCGAACTCAAAAAAGGAGCTTATTCCAGAAAGATCAGCATTTCTTCTATCAACGACAAGCTGTTTCGGTTAACAGACAGCAGCCTCAATCTGGTGGCGGCTTATGGTACGCTCATCAGCACTAAAAACTACGCCATCCGAATTGAGAAAGGTCCGGCTTATGCCAAAGCTTTTGGCGAAATCAGGATCCAGTTTAAAGATTTGTATAAACTTACAGAAGCCTATAGTTTGATGAAGCTAAAAATTGTTCCGGTGGTTAAAGATGCCAATACCGTTGTAATTAGCTTGAACGACAATGTGCCACAAAGAGGGGTAGACCTCTTAACCAGTCTGATCAGGATCTATAACCTCGACAATGTGAACAATAAGAACAGCATTGCCCAAAATACAATCAGGTTTATAGACAATAGGCTAAAGTACCTGGTAAGCGACTTATCGGGTAGCGAACAAGATGTAGAAAGCTTTAAACAACAAAACCAGGTTACAGATATCAATATTGATGCACAACTCAATGCCACAAGATCTGTAGAATACAACCAGTTGCTGACCGAAGCATCTACCCAGCTCAGCCTCGTACAATCTATAGAAAACTATTTTAAAAGCAAACAGGCGCAAGGCAGCTTGGCGCCAAGTGCCATGGGCATTAAAGATCCCATACTTAATGGGCTGATTGCTAAATTTAACGACCTGCAATTGGAAAGGAACAGGATGCTGCGAACTGCCAGTGCGGAAAATCCACTCGTTTTAAACCTGAACGACCAGTTGTCCGCCTTGAAAACCAATATCCTGGAAAATTTAAAATCAATTCAAAACGGCTTCAGCATTGAAAAAAATAACCTGCAGGCCAACTATTCGCAGTACAACAGCAAAAGCAAATCTGTGCCCAGCATAGAGAGGGGGCTTTTGGAAAGAGGCCGCGAACAAAGCGTAAAATCTGGATTATACAAGTACTTGTTGCAAAAACGTGAAGAAACAGCCCTGTCTTTATCTACTACGGTGCCTACCTCGCAGATTATAGACAGACCAGCCTATAACACCAATCCGGATTCTCCCAAAGCGCCTATTTTTTATCTATGTGGTTTCTTTTTGGGATGCTTTTTGCCAGCTGGCGTTATCTATGCGAGAGGATTTTTTAACAATAAGGTGAAAGATGCCAGAACCATAGTATTAACCGGTGCCAAAATGCTAGGCGAACTTTCTCATAACCTGGATAAAAATACCAATGTTTTTCAGAAAGACAACCGTTCTACCATTTCAGAGCTTTTCAGGTACATAAGGATGAATTTGGGCATGATGGGCAATCAGGCTAGCAACAAGGTAATATTGGTTACTTCTAGCATGAAAGGCGAAGGCAAGACCTTCTTTAGCATTAATTTGGCCACCACACTAGGCATGCTCGATAAGAAAGTGGTGGTGGTAGAATTCGATTTGAGAAGGCCTGCATTGCTAAAAAAATTGAACCTATCGGCAGAATTTGGCATTACCGACTACCTGAACGATGATTCGCTTACCATCGATGCTATTATTCAGCCCGCCCAAATGGCTAACCATATCAGTGTAATTGGTTGTGGGACCGCTCCCGAACAGCCGGCTGAGGTTATGATGAATCCGAAAGTAGCGCTGCTGCTGCAGGAACTGAAGCAACGCTTTGATTATATTATTATTGATACTTCTCCGGTTGGCCAGGTAGCCGATGCATTTAGTCTGGCACCTTATGTAGACGTCAGCATTTACCTGGTACGGTACAACTATACCAACCAATATCAGTTGGCCATACTCAAAGATATTAGCGACGAAAACAAACTTAAGAATCTGATGGTCGTATTTAACGACGCCAAAAGAGAAAAAAACCAAAAATACAGTTACGGTGGCTATGGTTATGCCATGGCCGAATAGAATTATATTGATAAAACGCATTTTAAATGTACAAAGTTGCCCTATTGGTGCTTGTTGCCGCCAGCCTTGCCATGTAAGCTGGCAGAAAATATAGAAGTTAGCCTGCTGCTCTCCATCATTACTCAATAACCCACACCTACCCCTGTGTCACAAAATCCTGATCACTTGTCGCTGTAAGCGATATGGCGAAGCCTTGTTGCGGATCGGGATAACCTTTCATCTATCCTAAGTACGAATTCTTGTATCAGATCATTCCCTTTTCACCTGTAAAGTACGGTTGGGGTTGGCCTGTTTTGTTGCTCATTATTTAAAAATTAGTTATAAAACCTGAAATCATGTACAAAAAAATGCTTGAAAAGAATTGGCTGGTGGTATATGTACGTCCGCGTTGGGAAAAAAAAGTAGACCGCTTGCTGCAAGAACAAGGAATAGAATCCTTTTGCCCTACAAAAACCACTGAGAACCAATGGGCCGATAGAAAGAAAATGGTTGCCCTGCCACTTTTTACGGGCTACCTTTTTGTTAAGATAGACGACAGGGAACTTACCAAAGTGAGGTATACGCTGGGCGTACTCAACTTCATCTATTTCATGGGCCATCCGGCCGTAGTAAGAGAAGCAGAGATGGATCGGCTTAAGGAAATGGTAAAAATGTATAATAGTTTGGAAGTAGTTGGCTTAAACGAACTTTCTGCAGGAGATAGGGTAAGGATCAGAAGCGGTGTTTTCTATAACCAAGAAGGAAAGATCATCCAAATTCAGGGCAAAACCGTATTGCTCTCTTTTGAGCATTTAGACTGTGCTTTGGTAACACGGATTGCCATTAACCAATTGATGCAAATCACCCCCCAAAAAACAACTGTATGCACCGCCCAATAAATCCAATCAGAATGGCCGTAATTGGCTTAGGCTATGTAGGCCTGCCACTGGCAGTAGAATTTGCCAAAAGCCACAAGGTAATTGGCTTCGATATTTTTGGCCAGCGAATAGCCGAGCTGAATGCGGGTAAAGACACAACCCTCGAGGTTGACAAGGAAGAACTAGACAAGGTGCTTACTTTCGATTGCACCACGCTTAAAGGTTTGTATTGCACTACCGAAATAGAAAAGCTCAATGCCTGTACGGTTTACATTATTACCGTACCAACTCCTGTCGACAAAAACAACCGTCCCGATTTAAGCCCGCTGATCAAAGCAAGTGCATTGGTGGCCAGCGTATTGAAGAAAGGAGATATGGTGGTTTATGAATCAACCGTATATCCAGGAGTTACAGAAGACGAATGCGTGCCTGTGCTGGCTAAAAAATCTGGACTTGTGTATAACAGGGATTTTTTTGTAGGCTATTCGCCCGAGCGTATCAATCCCGGAGATAAGCTGCATACTGTGGCCAACATCCTGAAGATCACTTCGGGTTCAACACCTGCGGCAGCAACCCAGGTTGATGACCTTTATGCTTCGGTAATCAAGGCAGGAACCTACAAAGCTTCATCTATCAAAGTTGCCGAGGCTGCCAAGGTAATCGAAAATGCACAACGAGATATCAATATTGCTTTTGTAAACGAATTGGCTATGATCTTTAACCAACTGGGTATAGATACCTCTGAGGTATTGGCGGCGGCCGGTACCAAATGGAATTTTCTGAATTTTAAACCGGGTTTGGTTGGCGGGCACTGTATTGGGGTTGATCCTTATTACTTAGCCCAAAAGGCTCAGGAAGCCGGCTATCATCCCGAAATTATACTTGCAGGCCGAAGGGTAAACGACGGTATGGGCAAATATGTTGCCGATCAGCTCATTAAGCAAATGATTTCGAAAAACATTGCCATCGTGGGGGCCAAGGTGCTGGTATTGGGTTTTACGTTTAAGGAAAATTGCCCAGATGTTCGCAATACCAAAGTAATCGATATAGTAAGAAGGCTTCAAGAATACCAATTAAAGGTTACGGTGCACGATCCCTGGGCAAATGCCGACCATGCACAAAAACATTATGGCATATGGTGCGAAAACGGCACCTCAAAAACCAGAAAATATGATGCTGTGGTGCTGGCCGTTGCACACCAACAGTTTAAAGAGATAGACATTCGTGCCCTGCGCAAAACAAAATCGGTTTTGTACGACATCAAATCCATGCTTCCTGCATCAATGGAAGCAGTTCGCCTGTAAGAGCCATGGGCTTTATCATCAAGGCCAGATTGGCTATTATCTGGTCAATTGTACAACAATTCAGTATCAAGTTTATCGGCCTTGCCATTACCGTTTTTTTGGCCCGCATTTTAAGCCCTGCAGAATTTGGGCTCATTGCCATGCTCTCTGTTTTTATTGCCTTGGGCAATTCGCTCATGGACAGTGGGCTTACTTCATCACTCATCAGGAGCAGGTTAACGGGTCAAAAGGATTATTCGACCATCTTTTTCTTTAACCTGATTGGTGGAATTTTGGCCTATGTCATTTTGTTTTTTGCGGCACCTTTCATTGCGACGTTTTACAGACAGCCCTTGTTGGCGCAAATTATCAAAGTATATGGACTAACCTTTATCATCAATGCTTTTTTTAGCATTCAGAGTACGCTTCTTATTAAAGAGATGCGTTTTCGCTTGCAAACGCTCATTCAAATTCCGGCAGTGATTATAGGAGGTGCTTTGGGCATTTTGCTGGCTAAAAACGGTTACGGTACCTGGAGCCTGGTATGGATGAACCTCTTAACCGCTCTCATTTCAACGCTGCTGCATTGGTACTGCTCTTCTTGGCGCCCAAAATTTATCTTCAACAAGAAAAGCTTTAGGAAACATTTTCACTTCGGCTATAAAATGACTGTTTCTGGGTTGCTCGATACCTTTTACCAGAATTTATATACCATTATTATTGGCCGCTTTTATGCAGCCGCGCAATTAGGATACTATGCCAGGGCAGACAGCCTGAGCCAATTGCCAATCGGAATAATTTCAACAGCCATTAACAAGGTAGCCTATCCCATGTTCTCGGCCATTGCCAACGACGATGGGAAACTTAAAAAAGTATATCAAAAACTGATGCAGCAGGTGTTGTTTTGGAATGCGCCAAGTTTGATTTACTTGGCCGTTGTTGCAAAACCCTTTATAGGCTTGTTGCTAACAGATAAATGGCTACCTGCAGTGCCTTATTTTCAGCTGTTGTGCATAGCCGGCATACTCTATCCCTTACATTCTTACAACCTTAATATTTTAAAAGTAAAGGGGCAAAGTGGCCAATTCCTAAGGCTCGAAATCATTAAAAAAGTGATCAGTGTGATCGGCATCTGTTGCGTAATTCCATTTGGCATTATGGGTTTGCTCTACTTTCAGCTTTTCTTTACGGTTTTCGCCTACTACATCAATTCGATGTACAGTGGCAACCTTATTAAATATCCATTAAAAGAGCAGTTGCTCGACATTTGGCCGATACTACTGGTTGCGGGGCTTTTGGGGCTCGCTGTTTTTTATCTCGACCAGTTGGTGCTCAGCCACAGCCTGAATAGGTTTTTAAGAATTCTGGTTGCCGGCATCAGCTATGGTAGCCTATACCTGGGCATAAGCCGTCTGTTCAACCTAGCTCCACTAACTGATTTTAAACAAATAATCTTAAAAAGATGATACCTGTAACTAAACCCTTCTTGCCATCGTTAGCAACTTTCCAAAGCTATATAGATTGTATTTGGACCAGGCAATGGCTAACCAATAACGGCCCTTTGGTAAATGAGCTTGAGCTAAAGCTTAGAACATACCTTAATTTGCCTTATGCGTTATATGTAACCAATGGTACCATCGCATTGCAGTTGGCCATAAAGGCTTTGGCACTCAAGGGCGAAATTATTACCACGCCATTTTCTTTTGTGGCTACTACCAGTGCCATTGTTTGGCAGGGTTGCAAACCGGTTTTTGTTGACATAGATGAGCAGACCTTAAATATAGATCCCTCAAAAATAGAAGCAGCCATTACGCCCCGTACAACCGCAATTTTAGCAACACATGTGTTCGGAAACCCTTGCCATATCGAAGCCATCGATGCAATTGCCAAACGGTATAAGTTAAAGGTAATTTACGATGCGGCCCATTGCTTTGGCGTAAAATATAAAGGCAAGTCTATTTTTGCCTATGGCGATGTCAGCACCACGAGTTTTCATGCCACAAAGCTATTTCACACCATAGAAGGAGGAGGCGTTTTTACGCAAGACGAAGCACTGCTAAAGAAAATGACTTACATGCGAAATTTCGGATACAGTGGCGTTGATACCTTTTCTGAGATCGGTACCAATGCCAAAAATTCTGAGTTCCATGCGGCAATGGGCTTATGCAACCTCAAATACATTGAAGAAATCTTGTGCAAAAGGAAAGAGCTTTTCGAATTTTACAGGTCTAGTTTGGAAACATCCGATCTTCAGTTTCAGCATATCCAGTCGCAGACCCAATTTAACCATGCCTATTTTCCGGTAATATTTAAATCAGAAAGCGCCATGCTCAATTGCATGAAGCAACTGGAAAAGGTTCAGGTCTGCTGCAGACGTTATTTTTATCCTTCGCTATCGGCCTTGCCTTACCTTGAACAAATAGCCATGCCCATTTGCGATTCTATTGCAAAAAGGATCATGTGCCTTCCCATGTTCCATACCTTGGATAATTTGGAAAGAAGCTTGGTCGTTAAAATTATTACCAAAGCACAAAACCCGAGCAGAAAGCGGATTGCTGCCAAACCAGCATACAGTACAGCCATCGCTGGTACTGAAATGATTGCAAACATCAATTAGTGGCACAATATGAAAAATCAAGACGAACCCGTAATGGTCAGTGTTTTCTGCATCACTTATAACCATAGTAGGTTTATTGCCAAGGCAATTGAAGGCTTCCTGATGCAGCAATGCAATTTTAAGGTCGAAATTATTATTGGCGACGACTGCTCCACAGATGGTACCACAGCGATAATAGACCGTTATGCCGCAAAGAATCCGCAGATTAAACGCTTGGTTGCTGCGCAGAATATCGGGCCTACACAAAACATGATTAGGGTAGCCATGGCCGCCAAGGGAAAATATGTAGCCACTTGCGATGGGGATGACTTTTGGACTGATCCCTTTAAGCTGCAGAAACAGGTTGATTTTTTAGAAAGCCATCCAGAATATGTGATTTGCTGCCACTATACCAAGGAGATTAATGCCGACGATACAGAGCTCACTTATATGAACTTTAATCCCAAGCCTCTAAGCTATTCGTTTAGCGACCTGATGGTGAATAAACAAGAGGAAACCAGCACCGTAACCCTGTTGTATAGAAATACCGAAGAAATAAGACAGCTTTATGCGCAACAATGGTTTTTAAGCTGCAAAGCCTGCGATAAATTCTTAAAGCTTTACTCTACCTGGTCTACAGGCAAAAAAATATATGTACTGCCCGAAACCATGAGCTGTTACCGGCGCCATGAAGGTGGTACTGTCTCTTATACACATCT
>NZ_JAELUC010000118.1 GCF_016429155.1 Pedobacter sp. ASV12
CCCCCCCCCCCCCCCCCCCCCCCCCCCCCCCCCCCCCCCCCCCCCCCCCCCCCCCCCCCCCCCCCCCCCCCCCCCCCCCCCCCCCCCCCCCCCCCCCCCCCCCCCCCCCCCCCCCCCCCCTTTTAGATGTGTATAAGAGACAGATACACATAATTCCCTTTTAAAACCGGCTCTTCTACTGGCTGATAAATCTCATCCGCCCCGTAAGTCAAATTTGTTTTAATCATTGAATTTTTATTTAGCTTAAAGAAATTGTCGGAAGAAATATCACCACCAATCAAGAACTTTGCACTATCAACTACGACTACTCCCAAATAAGCTTGCTCTGCTGGAGAATCCCACAATCTTGCTTCGATTGTCATTCTCCTTTTCCCATTAGTATTTTTATACATCACTGAGTAGAAAAACTTATCGTTTCCATAGTAATTCTTGTTAGAACGTTGCACTGAATTTAATAAATTGTAAATACATCGTTCTGCCTTATACTCGGTAAATACCCCTTGCTTTGCCGAATTATCCGTTTGTCCAAGATTATTTTGACTCGATGAGTTTCGGTTGCAACCTGAGTATAATGCTAATGCCATTAGCAGGTGGGTTATTTTAGTAAATTTAATGCCTGATTTCATATATTAACTTTTAATTTCTACTATATGACTTGGCCAACTCTCCAGGTATTAGAATGTATTTACATTTTCTATATCTAAAAAATAGAGCAATTTATTTTCACTTTCATTAATATAACACTCAACTGAGTTTCTCTCAAAAATTAGTGATTTAGCATACTTTAACGCCTCGTCAGTATTTTCAAATATTCTGTATACTTTCTGAGAGGCATCAGTGGCATAATTAAAGTTTTCATTAAGAACAATACCTGTATTACGGTCAGCGACTAATAACGCAACCTGTCCTTCTTTTAATTTTGGAAATTTCTCAGTCATTTTAATTTTTATTTACTGTTTTAACACTAGCGCCTCTTACAGTGCCTGGCATTAGTACCTCCGCCTCATTGGTTTTTACACCATTAATCATCACATCTTTTATATTTGGACTTGCAACCGTACTACTTGTAGGAACTGTAACTTCCATTACAACACCCAAACCATTAGGTCTTAAAGCAAAATTTTCAGCGACTGCAGGGTTTGTTGTCCATGAGGTAAAATTACTGGCTGTATTTCCCGCATTGTGCTCAGCGGCCGTGGCTACGCCCCCCCTTAGGGACCGCAATACCTTCTTTTGCGGCGGAAAATCCGGGATGACCTTCATTAACACCTCTATATAAAGTCGTCATTTCTACCTCAGAAGCTGCAACTGAAGAAGTCGCTCGCAAAGCTGTCACCCCCTTTCCTATTCCTGCGCCTACTCCCGTAGCAGCCGCGTTAACACTTGCATTTGCAAAATTTCTTCCGGCTATTTCTCCTAAAGCTTTTCCATCCCCCTTAATTAATGCTTTGACTCCGTTTACCTCATCTTTAACATAGTTTATAACATGAGTAATGGGTAGCATTTTAGCATAATTTCTGCCATACGACTTAACTAGCTCTCCTGGGGATTTATCCGCTAAGCCTCTTACTCTAGCTGGTAGGCTGGTTACTCCTTTGTACATGGCCTGGTATTGATTCTTCGCAGAACTTACAGCCGTGTTCCAAAGATTAGACCAAAAACCAGGGCCTGGTGCCATCCCGTCAGGATCATCGAACCTTATCGGGTTGTTGAACACATAGTTGTATGGGCTGAACCTTCTCATCTTCTCCGCTAGCGGATCCACCACATTCCACCTTCCGATTATTGGATCGTAGAACCTGGCCCCGTAGTCGTAGGCCTCTAGCTCTTGTTCCAGCTCCTTGCCGTTGTACAGGTACTTGTTCTCCAGCGATACAGGACTCCAGCTGGTTTTCTCGGTAATCGATCATGTTAAGGATTCATCCAGAGCTTTATAGCTCAAAACTCCCAGCTAGAAGCAATATATATACGAACGTATATTATCCATCTTTCAATAATACATGAGATAAATTCTCTAATAGTCCATCTAATAAAAGATATCTCACAGCAATCAGGGATTAAAGCTCTTCTAAGACAAACACTACGTCATTCAATCTGGCGACTCTTTCTATATCCATATTTTCATCATTAAGTAGCACATGATTGAATTCTGGTTCTAAAACATAAAAACCATCTCGAAACCCTACCAATCGATCTAAGACTAAGTCAGGCGACATTACTTCTTCTTCGTTCAAGACATCAAAAATACTATTGCCAGTCTTTGGTATGGCTTTTATCCTAAAATTAGCTAAAGAGTTGGGGTCTGTAATTCTGCTGCTAGATCCATTAAAATCTGCACCATCGCCATATACTTCTAGGTAATTATTAATTTTTAATACTTTTCTCTTTATAAGAAGCTCCCAATTTGATTGTAGCCAATCGTTCATAGCACTTTCATTAGACGTATAATCTCTATCAACAAGTAATTCGCTAACCTCAGCCCAACTATTATCCATAAAGGTCGCAAATGTTTTAATTGCTTTATCTATTAGCATATTGTCTTTTATTTTTTTAGAAGTTTTTTTAAGTAATCAATTTCCGCCTGTGTTGCAACACGCTTATATCCTTCCAGGCAATGGATTTTCGAACTTAACTTTTTGAAGGGTGCCCGCAGGAGCTTTGGGATGTGTGTTTGGCACCCATTCTTTTACTCTCGCCGCATTTATATCTATTTTACTTCCGTCTTTAAATACAATTTCAACAGCCTCCCCGTCTCTCCCAATTCGAGTAGCAACTTCTGCCACTTCCTTGCCAAAAGCCTTCGTGGCTGCCTTCGCGACTTTATTGCTATTCTTAAATTCGGAAACCAAAGGTATTATTCCTGCGAGCCTCCAACCCCAAGATAAATCATTTCCAGCCCTGTCTTTGCCCTCTATCAAATTGGCAAAATCAATTACAACACCAATAGGGGTAAATCCAAATCCCAATTCCATAGCATCACTTAGCCCACTGCCTCCATCTCCTTTTTCCACCTGGCTTATAGAATACCCATTCTGAGTTTTTCGAATTATGGCACCAGGTCTATTTATTATATTTTTACCCTTTTTCGTTGGTGGGTCTTCCTCTGCGCTTTGTTGAGAATTGCTTTGTCCCAAGACTGCCGCAATTTCAGCAGTATTACTTGTCGAATAGCCCCCTGCTGTTTCCACCCACATTCCATTTGGATCTAATTTTCCAATAGGATCGTTCAGTGCATAGTTATATGGTGAATATGCATGGTAGCTTTCTGTCAACGGATCCACCACGTTCCATCTTCCAATTATCGGATCATAGAACCTGGCGCCATAGTCGTAAGCCTCCAGCTCTTCCTGCAATTCCTTGCCATTATAAAGGTATTTATTATTGCCTGCACTTGCAACCCTGCGCAGGCCGAACGGATAGTAGTCATCCTCCTGCAACCGGCGCACCGCCCCCCTAAATATCGAAAACGTAGTGCGCGTTTCCAAAGTGGCCACCAAGTGATTATACAAACGCTTACCATGGCCCTTTAAAGCCCAACGGTGGCCGCTGTGGAGTTGCAGTTGCCTTCACAAGCAAGACTCTCCTCATGGCGGAATCTATAGCTTATGAATAGTAAGGCAGAGATTCTAAATCCCGACTAACGAGCTTAAAGGCCTAGGTTTTATCCAACAAACAGAAATTATTATTCTACATAAAAGGTATCTATTAGTTCCTGCAACGTCTTTCCTTCCGGTGTTAAGCCGTAATTAGTATCAAACCCTACTCTCTGTTGTCTTTCAATGGCCCAATCCCGTATTTCATCAGCAATATCATTTTTAAATTCAAGACTGACCTTTTCGTCACTGTCATTACGTTCAAAAATACTCCACTGAATTTTCTTCTCCATTGGAAGGCTATGGGTTAAATAATCGTATTGACTTTTTGATAATTTAACAATCATTTTTATATCTTATTTAAAAGTTTGGCCGCTTTGCTTGAAGATGTCGGATTAACCGATAGTATCTTACCTGTTTGAGGGTTTACTACTACTTCTCCAAATTGTCCTATAAATCTCTGACTTTGTCTTCCAAGTTGGTCTGTAACTATACTTCCTGTCTTTAATGGCTTCTTTAAAGCATCTAAAATAGCCGATGGTTTTACACCTCTTTCCATGGCCCTTTCTAAAGCATGCTTGGTAACCAATCGTATGGATTATCGTCTTGCGATTCTTTTGTTGAGGTCTGTCCGCTTTCTGTTGTTTTGTCTTCAGCTGACATTCCGTTTGGATCGATAAATCTTATTGGATTATTATTCCCATAATTATATGGAGAATATACCCTGATTTTCTCCGCCAACGGATCCACCACGTTCCACCTTCCAATTATCGGGTCGTAGAACCTGGCCCCGTAGTCGTAGGCCTCCAGCGCCTGTACAGGTTTTAATTAGGTAGTCTGCAAGCATAAAACGAAGAATTAGTAATTGCAGATTCTAGCAAACGGGCTGTGGACTAAATAATTACGTTAACTTATAATCACTTTTGCATAGTTGCCAAACCTTAATTGACATATACTGTGATCTACTTTCTCATTCTACATTGTACCTTGATTTACAATTTAGTTTTCCTACATGTTTTAGTTAATCTTCTATGAGCACTTGTTTAACTCCTCCTTACTATTACATTTTTAAATCCAACAATAATATGATGTGTTCCACTGTGGAATCTTAACGCCCATAAATTATTTCTTTTTTCATCCTTCATAAAATACAAATATTCGCAGTCATTAAATTTTTCTAGAATAGTATCTATTACATTAAATTCCTTATTAGCAAAATCATTTCTATAAATAAATGCAACCACTTCAATAAAAGACAATGTATATAACACATCTTTATTATTTTCTACACAAATTACATTTATCTCTAATGTATCATAGCTATGGCTAAAGCTTTCGACCCATACGATAGTTAGCAGAAAGTCCTTACTTAGTTTATCATTCATATTCTATTGTATTTTTATTTGTTCAGGATGTATCGTTCGATTGTCATGTATTATTTTTTGATCCCTAGTTGCTTGAAATCCATCTTCCGTTTTTATCAGTTTTTCTCCCCTATTTACACGACTGCCATCAATTGGATCATATCTAGGCTTTGTAGATCTTACTACTGTTCCATCTGGCTTAATTGTGACCTCTGATCCATCTTCATTTTTGTATGTTCTATAACCACCTTTGTTCTTCTTGCCATCTTTATCTTCTTGATTCCCTGGTTTTGTTGGTTCGCCACCCTCAAAGCCGGCATCTTTTAGCGCTTTATCTGCTTCTCCTAATGACTTTCCTTGCAAATCAGGCACCGTTCCTACCTTCCCAACATCAGTTAGACCTCTATTAATTCTAAAATAACCAAAAATACCATCATAGTTAACAACGTCTCTCATTTCCCCTGACTTTATTTTCTTATGCCTTATCCACATTGCCTCAGAAGCTTTATCGCTTATCTCCAACAAAGAAATAAAAACGCCTAATCCTGGCACCTTTTTTAAGGTTTTTCTTGCTGGTAAAGGCAATGCTAATCCATCTCCGGGCCCATAACTCGGAGCCATCCCATCCGGATCAATGAACCTTATCGGGTTGTTGAACACATAGTTGTACGGGCTGAACCTTCTCATCTTCTCAGCCAATGGATCCACCACGTTCCACCTGCCGATCACCGGGTCGTAGAACCTTGCCCCGTAGTCGTACTGTTCCAGCTCCTGCTGCAGCTCCTTGCCGTTGTACAGGTACTTGTTGTCCAGCGATACGGGGCTCCCCGCTGATTTCCTCAGGCCGAAGGGATAGTAGTTGTCCTCCTGCAGCGAGTGCTACCGAAGAAAATTATATATGTCTTCTAAAGCTCACATGTAGAAAGCATTCGCATATATCACAAGATGGTAGCGATTATAAGTCTCTTTAAGTAAGACGGTTGCCTCCTGCAATCATTCGCATAATTTCCTTATTTTATCAATAACAGATTGATTTGACAAGTCCCAATACCACCACTTATCAGGATGATTTTTTTCCTTGGAGAACCTTCTTTTATAAGCAATTTTAAATAAAGCAAGCATTAACTTTAAAACTTTATGTTGCTCCCCTTCAGGAAGTTCTATTATTTTTTGAAGATTATGGTTGGCTACTCCTTTGGTCGCCAAAAGGACAGATGGAGTATATGTTCTTTTTAATCCGCTTTCTACTATTGCTTGATCAATATCTTCTTCTGTTACTTTCGTCTGAATAATAAGATTCACTATCTCTGATAATGCATTATGCTTATCTTTCTCATTGTTTTTTTGCAAAAGGGCTACTATTTCGTCAATTGATATTAATCCTTGCCCATATTTGTTTATAAGTATTTCTTGCTCTAATTTCATTTTATTGCCTAGGTTTAATAGTAATGTGCGGTTCTGTTTTATCAACGGCACCCTTAAAAAGATCTATATTTCTAGGAGTATTATCGAGAATAGATTTCGAACCGGGCAAAGAATTTTTTATTTTGCCCCACTCTTTGCTCTTAACTCCATTAATGACATAATCCCAATCCGAATAAGCTGTAGCTGTACCGCTTGCCCTACTACCAACGACATTAATCTCTTTCCCTATTCTTGTAGCAGCGTTCTCTATTTAGAAAAACTACAAGATGTTGATCCCTCCAACCTCACAACTATTTATCTGTTAGTCAGTATATTATATGTCGTTCTGAAATTAGCGAAAAGGGATCAATCAAATTGGATTGTCCACTATGGATTAACAGAAGTATTCATTTTCAATTGGATATCAAATGTGCTTCTAAGTTCTGTATCTATATTTTCTTAATTGTAAAAATTAATGGTAGCATGGAATTTAAAATTCTCATCTAATAGAAAGCACGTATTGCTGTATCCATTTCTTGCAACATTTAAACAAACCCTCTTTGCATTGATAGATCGCGTTAAGAACATACCACAAACATATACATCATCCGAATAAATAAAACAGTTGTCCGAAGCATTAGAAAATGCTAGCTCTAACAGCTTTCTTTTACAATTAAGGTCTAATAGTTTTTGATAATTTGTGAATAGATTGCTTTAGTTTCTTGTGATAATTTTAATCTCTCATCCAAGTCATTTAGCCGTGCCTGAATACCCGTAAAAGCATCCTCATCAAAGCAATTCATAAATTCGGTTTTACTCGTCTCATTTTTAAATCCGACTATACCTACTTCAAGGTCTTTAGAGCCTATAATTCCCCAAGTGGCTTCATTAGAATACATAGCAATGGTTTCGGCATTATACAATAAGGCATCGGCCGGACTATTACCCGGGTCGCGATGAAGGAACTCTATCTGTCTCTTATACACATCTGACGCTGCCGACGAACCACGACAAAAAAAAATTTTTTGAGGGGGGGGGGGGGGGGGGGGGGGGGGGGGGGGGGGGGGGGGGGGGGGGGGGGGGGGTGGGGGGGGGGGGGGGGGGGGGGGGGGGGGGGGGGGGGGGGGGGGGGGGGGGGGGGGGG
>NZ_JAELUC010000119.1 GCF_016429155.1 Pedobacter sp. ASV12
TATCGAACCAAGGATCGGTAGGATTTAAAAAATCAGGACGTACAAATCCGCCAACCCATTTGTTTTGTGGAACAGTTGAAGCCTTTAGTTTATCTTTTAAGGTAGTAGGTACCATGCCATAAAAGCCGAAGCATAAGGTTTTGTGGTCTTTTTTTATAATCATCGCGGGATTGATCCTCGCGTTTACCAGGGTGGGCATAGGAGCACATTATCCGCTTGATGTTATAATAGGCAGTATTATAGGCTATATTGCGGGGCTTGCCGGTATTTTTATCAGCCGAAAATATAGGATTTGGGCATGGATCGGCGATAAAAAATACTATCCAATTATTGTTTTGTTTTTCCTGGTTTGCTGTATTTGCGCAATCAACAAAATCATTGACGAAAATTTGATCATATTTTACCTTTCACTGGCGAGTTTGGTAGTTACACTATTTAAAGTTATTCATGTCTATGCTAAAGGCTATACTAAAAACTGAATTAAGGATAACTCATTTTGTTTTATTGATGAGTTTGCTGAATTTTTTATTTTTTCATTTTCCGTTTTATGCTTATGTTTTTAATCATATCGATTATAAAAGCCTGAGTAGTATGGTGCTTATCGTCAGCCTGGTGGTCCTCATGCTGGTTACCAACGCCTTTGTTTTTTATCTGCTGTTTTTTCTGTCGCGGATTGTTGGAAAATCTTTGCTGGTCTTGTTTTTTGTCCTGAGCGCAGTTGCGGTTTACTTTGTAAACACTTATGGCGTGATCATCGACGAAAGTATGATTGGCAATGTGCTCAATACCAACTACCAAGAAGCCAGCAGCTTTTTTTCTGTAAAGCTTATCTTGTACATTGTTGTACTCGGTATAATCCCCGCCATCTACCTTATTAAGGTCAAAATAATAAATGTATCCTTAAAGAAGTTCTTTTTAACTTCTTCGTTAACGCTGTTGTTTATTGTCGTTTTGGTGTTTGCCAATGCCAGCAACTGGCTATGGATCGATAAAAATTCCAAACAATTGGGAGGCTTGGCAATGCCTTGGTCTTATGTTGTCAATATTTCACGTTTTTATATCCATGAGCAACAAAAAAATAAGAAAGAAATTTTATTGCCAAATGCCACCATCGGGGATAATGAGAAATCTGTTGTAGTGCTGGTGATAGGCGAGTCGGCTAGAAGCCAAAATTTTTCTTTGTACGGCTACAAGAAGAATACGAACCCGCTGCTTGCGCAAACACAGAATTTGTTTCATTTTAATGCCACATCCTGCGCCACGTACACCACCGCAGGCGTAAAATGTATTTTAGAACATACCAATAGCGACGATTTATACGAAATCCTGCCTAATTATTTATATAGAAATGATGTAGACGTTGTTTGGAGAACCACAAACTGGGGCGAGCCTCCGGTTCATATCCAAGAATACCAGAACCAAGAAATTTTGGGTAAGGATTGCAAGGGCGAAGGTTGCCAATACGATGAAGTGCTATTAACCGGATTAAAAGAACGGATTTTGGCCAGCAAGAAAAACAAGATACTGATCGTGCTGCACACCAGTACAAGCCATGGCCCAACATATAGCAAAAAATACCCGCCACAATTTGAAACCTTTAAGCCCGTGTGCAACAGTGTTGAATTAGCCAACTGCTCTAAAGAAGAACTGATCAATGCTTATGACAATACCATTGTTTACACCGATTATATCCTTCACCGGGTAATTGAAGACCTGAAACAATTAAAAGCATACAAAAGCGCTATGCTTTTTGTGTCAGACCACGGCGAATCTTTGGGCGAAAAAAACCTGTATATGCATGGAGTGCCTATTAGTTTTGCACCTAAAGAACAATATGAGATTCCTTTTATAGTTTGGTATTCTGATAACAGTTCAAAACAGCTCAAGCCCAATAAAATGTTATCTCAAAACTATGTATTTCACAGTGTCCTGAATTTCTTAAATATTCAGAGCCCTGTTTACGATGAGAAAATGAGCATTTTTAAATAAATAGAGCCTGTTGTAAGCCGGTTTTTTGGAAAAGGCTTTGATGCGAACAAGGTTGCGCTGTTTGTTTGAAAGCCTATTTCCCGGCGAAGACATCCCTTTCTGGCAGCACGGCAATTCCCACGCGATGCAGGATCAGCGCTTCAGTACTTTGGGAAAACGATAATTCTAGCCAGGCATAATGGAGCTTGCCGTTTTTCTTAACTGCAAAAGCGAGGTATTTATGCGAAACCTCTTTCCATTTTCCCTGCCAGTAATCATTACCCGACATGGTGATTACCTTTTCCGACAATAGAAGGTGCGTGGCATTGTACCAGGAGTGGTTAGCATAGCTGTTCTTTCCAATCGCATTTCCCGTATTTAACAATGGTGTTTGCTCGTTCGAATCTACCGGCGAATAAGTGAGAAATGCACCACTAAAATAAAATTGTTGGCAATCAACACGCTCTGCTGGTTTGCCAAGGTATTCGGTGTGAATGGCAAAATCATTTACCCCGTCGTCATCCACATCGCAAGCGTAGCTGTTGCCAAAAGTTATTCGTCTATCCTCCAGGTTCTTGTATTGCATTTGAGGAATGTTGTCCATCGGATTGGTAAGGTCAGACTTGCGGCATGAAACCGAGCATAACACAAATAAAGCGATAACTAGAAAATGTTTGTTCATGATATTACTCCTTGATGTTGGCTAGCGCTTTGGCGTAAAAGGGCTTTTCTTGTTCGGGCATTTTTTCCATCACGGCTTTCAGCGCCATTTGATGGGCTGTTGTAAGCGCTTTGGTAGCAGATACGGCTACATTTGGTTCAACACCGGTTCCTTCCCAGTTGGTGTTTGTAATTGGATTGATGGCTTTACCGGTTGGGATAAAAGCGAAAAATCCATTACCCAATTCGAAAACCTCGCCATCATTTGCGCCTCCACCGGTAGTTTCTCCTACTAATACTGCTTTGTGCTGTGTTTTAAGGTCGTAGGCCAGTTCTTCTCCGGCAGAGAAAGTTGAGTTGTTGATCAGGATAAATACGGGCTTATCAATGTATTTGCTACCTTTCACCGGAACCGTCCAATATTCGTCGGTTTTGTTTTTTTTGCGGTAATAAAGGCTGTTGATCAGTACGGGCTTGTCGTCAAAGAAATAACTGGCCAGGTACTGCACCAGGTCGGGCTCTCCGCCTTGGTTGTTGCGCAGGTCAATAATCAAGGCATCGGTATTGGCCAGAAACATCATGGCGCCGCTACAGGTTTCGCCAACTTTGTTTACCGGACCAAAACCCTCTATTTTTAGGTAACCGACATTGCCTTCGAGGATATCTATTTTGGGTAGGCCGAGGTTAGCCCGTTTCATCTGGCGCATAAAAGATTCTTCCTGTGCTTGTGGTGAGGTTGGGGCAAACGGTTTTTTGGGGCTGTACCATAAATTAAGGTGCTTGTCGTGCACCACCTCACGCAACTGCTCCGTTAGGAGTTTCGCCAGTTTTGCCGGTTCGTCAATTTGGTCATAACCGCCTTTCTTTTGCAATGCTTTGATGTTTTTTGATGCCTTTTGGGCAACATCGAGGAAGATATAATTGTCATTCAGTTTTTCAATCAAAGTGTTAATCACCTGTTCTTTTTCTGTTTTGGTCAGCTTTACGGTTTGCCCAAAGAACTGAGCTGTGGTTAGCAGGATCATAATCGAGGTTAAAATGGTTCGCTTCATGTTTTTAGGGATATTCTTTAATTAAATTGTTATAAGCTTTATAGTGTATATGCCAGTTCAGGCATTTATGAATGCGCAAATATAAATAAAATATAATTGATATATCAAATATTGTTGTATCAATTTTTTGAATATAAAATGCGATATCTTTTAAAGTTGCTCAAGAGGTGTTCAGGCATTTGCCAGCGTGTAACCAAACTTTTTTTGATAAATTTATCCGATATAAGTCTGTAGATTTGGTGCCAAGATGTATACTCTTTTTATAAAAAACATGGTTTGCAACCGCTGTATCCTGGTGGTACAGCAAGCGCTTGACAAGTTGGGCATAACTGCAAAAAGCGTTAAGCTGGGAGAGGTTACATTAGGAAAGGAGTTGACGGCCACGGAGAAGAAAGTGCTGAATGGGGCCTTGGCGCCCTTGGGTTTTGAACTGATTGACGACAAAAAGAGTCAGCTGATAGAAAGGATCAAGAATATCATTATCGGGCTGGTGCATTACCATGAACCCGATGCGAAGCGTAACCTGTCTGACATTTTAAGCGACGAACTGCAACACGATTACAACTACCTATCGAACCTGTTCTCTGAGGTAACGGGCACCACTATCGAAAAATATCTCATTGCCCAAAAAGTAGAAAAGGTAAAAGAATTATTGGTATACGATGAACTTTCGTTAAGCGAAATAGCCTATCGGCTCAATTATTCGAGCGTAGCCTACCTGAGCAACCAGTTTAAAAAAGTAACCGGACTTACACCGAGCCATTTCAAGCAGGTTAAGGCAGAAAAAAGAAAACCATTAGACGAGGTATAACCATTTGATGGGCTTGCCAATGCCTCGTACAGCCAAGATGTAAATGTTATAACTTTTTCTCTAAATAGTGTAACATTCGGACACCTGTTTTTGGCCAATTTTGTATTGTAAATAAAACATACGATATATGGCAACTGGCGATAACGAAACCGTCTTTCTTCCCCTCGAAGATGTAGAAAGCGAACACTGTGCATTAATTGTTGACAAAGGACTGGCACAGGTAAAAGGCATCCGAACCCACAAAGTTGAATTGAATAACCAGAGGGCGGCTATTACAGTTAGTGATGCCGAAGTAGTATCGGAAGCGGTTAAGGCTGTCAAAGATTTAGGCTATGGTGTTACGACCGTTAAACATGCTTTTCCGGTTTTGGGCATGACCTGCGCTTCTTGCGCCGGCAGCGTAGAAAGCATGGCAAAACACCAGCCTGGCGTAGTGAGTGCTTCTGTAAATTTTGCAACGGGCAACCTTAGCATTGAGTATCTGCCCAACATGACAGATGCTTTGAAATTACAAAAGGCAGTTCAGGCAATTGGCTACGATTTGCTAGTTACAGACGAGCGCGCGCAGCAGGAAACCCTGGAAACCATTCACGAAGAGAAATTCAAGGCCCTAAAAACCAAAACCTTTTGGGCAGTGTTGCTTTCGTTGCCCGTAGTGGTTATTGGCATGTTCATGATGGATATACCTTATGCCAACCAAATGATGTGGGCATTTGCAACGCCGGTAGTGTTATGGCTGGGTAAAGACTTCTTTGTCAATGCTTGGAAACAAGCCAGGCACCGTTCGGCCAATATGGATACCCTGGTGGCATTGAGTACAGGCATTGCCTATCTTTTCAGTGTATTCAACATGCTCTTTGCCGATTTTTGGCATCAACGCGGCTTACACGCCCATGTTTATTTTGAAGCGGCGGCGGTTATCGTAGCTTTTATTCTGCTGGGCAAACTGTTGGAAGAAAAAGCCAAAGGCAATACCTCGTCGGCGATTAAAAAACTGATTGGTTTGCAACCTAAAACGGTTACCGTAATACAGCCCGACGGAACAGAGATACAAACACCAATCGAAGCCATAGCCGTCGGCGATACAATATTGGTAAAACCCGGCGAAAAAATTGCTGTCGATGGCCTGGTTGTTTCGGGCAATTCGTATGTAGACGAAAGCATGCTGAGCGGCGAGCCAGTGCCCGTATGGAAAGCAGAGCACGAAAAAGTGTTTGCCGGTACCATTAATCAAAAAGGCAGTTTCAGGTTTAAAGCGGTAAAGGTAGGCAAAGACACTATGCTGGCTCAAATTATCAAGATGGTACAGGATGCGCAAGGCAGCAAGGCGCCGGTACAGAAGCTGGTCGATAAAATTGCGGGTGTTTTTGTGCCCATGGTGATGGGTATCGCCATTCTTACCTTTATGTTATGGTTAAGTTTAGGAGGCGATAACGGCCTGGTACAAGGATTGTTGGCTGCCGTTACGGTATTGGTTATTGCTTGTCCGTGTGCCTTGGGGCTGGCTACGCCTACAGCCATTATGGTAGGGGTAGGCAAGGGTGCCGAAAATGGCATCCTGATTAAAGATGCGGAAAGCCTCGAACTGGCCAAAAAAGTAAACGCTATCGTGTTGGATAAAACCGGAACCATTACCGAAGGAAAACCGGTGGTTACGGCTGTGAAATGGTTAAACAACGATCAATATGCCCAGGATGTTCTGTTCAGCATCGAAAAACAATCAGAACATCCTTTGGCCGAAGCGGTGGTTAAACACCTGGAAGAAGCCACGAAAAGCGTTTCTTTATCGGCATTTGAAAGTATTACCGGTAAAGGAGCCAGAGCCGCCTACAACAACGAAACTTATTGGGTAGGCAACAAAAAACTACTGACAGAAAATCATATTTCCATCGCCGACGAACTGCAACAGGAAGCCGACGGTTGGGGCCGGGAGTCTAGAACGGTAATCTGGTTTGCCGACAGCCACAAAGCGCTTGCCGTTATTGCCATAGCAGATAAGATCAAGGAAACATCAGTAGCTGCCATCAAGCAAATGCAAGCAATGGGCATAGCCCTTTATATGCTTACCGGCGATAATGAGGCAACAGCCAAAGCCATTGCCGAACAGACTGGCATTGGGCATTACAAGGCCGAAGTGCTGCCACAACACAAAGCCGATTTTGTGAAAGAACTGCAACAGCAAGGCAAAGTAGTAGCTATGGTGGGCGACGGTATCAACGACAGCACCGCATTGGCAACCGCCGATGTGAGCATAGCCATGGGCAAAGGGAGCGATATTGCCATGGATGTAGCCAAAATGACGATTATTTCATCCGATCTGACCAAAATACCACAAGCCATCACTTTATCTAAACAAACAGTGGCTACGATAAAGCAAAACCTGTTTTGGGCATTTATCTATAACCTTATCGGTATTCCGATAGCGGCGGGCATTCTTTATCCGATCAATGGCTTCTTGCTTAATCCGATGATTGCTGGTGCAGCGATGGCACTGAGCAGCGTAAGCGTAGTAGGCAACAGCTTGCGCCTGAAATGGAAAAAGTAGATACAGGATAAATCTTGAAACCTTAAAAATAACTTAATAAACAGCTTTGTGCTGGAAACCTAAATCACCAAAAATAACATGGAAAACGTAAAATTAAGCATACCCAATATGCAAAGTGCACACTGCCAATCGAGGGTGGGAGCCGCCATTAAAGACATCGACGGATTAAAAGTAGAAAAACTCACTACCGGAGAACTTGTTGCAACTGTTGATAGCGACGAGGTCAAAGAAGAATTGATAGCAGCGATTGAAAAAGCCGGTTATAAGGTAGGCAACGATCATAACAAAACATCCACTACGTTGGGTGGCTGCTGCAGCCACTAGGAAAAAATCGGATACTAGGGATGGGGTAGCTGCCATCCCTTTTGATTTTGAACGGATTTTAGTGAAAACGCCGTTGCAACTGAACAAATGAAAAACTATTTTTGACCTAGTGCCTGTCTCTTATACACATCTGACGCTGCCGACGAACCACGACATGTGTTGGTCTGGGGGGTGGGGGGGGGGGGGAGAGAGG
>NZ_JAELUC010000011.1 GCF_016429155.1 Pedobacter sp. ASV12
ATGTGTATAAGAGACAGGTATACGTCCTTAGGAGAAGCCTTATTAAAAACTCAAGTAGTTGAACAAGCTTTAAGTCATTCAATTACACTTAAAATGAATCCTGACGAAACAAAAGAACGAGCTGATGAATTTTTAAGGCGACAACAGCGATATACTTTAGGTCAGGCTATCAAAATTGCAAACGAACAGAAGCTATATATTTTATCATTACAAGAAGAATTAAATGCTTTTTTAGAACAAAGGAATTGGTTAGTTTACAAAGTTATCTATGGAAATGAAGAGGATTTTAATGCGGGAATTATAAAAGAAGACTTACTATTCAAGATCCATTCTATTTCGTACCAAGCGGAAAATATTCATCGCAAGATTGAATATGATTTGATAGGCTTTTGCTCTTCTAGAGGAAAGGATATGTCGAAAATTAGAGAATTATTGGAATTACAAGATCAAGGATTTAGGATTCGAAAGAAACCTGGTAGTGCTAAATATTTTAAAGAGAAAGCCACTCATCTCTAAGTGGCTTTCTCTTTACTTGACAATCCTGTTGACAAGCACTAACTCTATTTGTACCCCCAACAGGATTCGAACCTGTGACCTACGGTTTAGAAAACCGGTGCTCTATCCAGCTGAGCTATGGAGGCCTCTCAGCTTGTAGGCTGATGCTGCAAAGATAGACTTTCCAAACAAAAAGAACAATATAAATTTTCATTTCGCACCACAAGCCGTTAAACTTCTCGCAATCAAACCTTTAATCCATCCCTGGCCATATGCCCACAACCTATTTGATAAGCACGTTTACTTTGGCAAGAACCCAGTAATTGTCTAATATCGTCGGCTACAGTTATAGCTTTTGATTTCGGGCACCAACCACTTAACAATTTCTTAATTTAAAATTAAGTATTTATAAACTTTTGTTTAGTATTTATGCATTATTAACCCCAAAACATGACCGAAGGAAACATTATTGTATTTGAAGATGCCAGCTTACCCCTGCAAAAGCAAAAGCATCCTATACCAGCACTTAAACCAGGCGAAATACTCGTTAAAAACCTCTACACGACCATTTGTGGCAGCGACTTGCATACTTTTTGCGGGTTGCGCAAAGAGCAAACTCCTACCGTTTTAGGCCATGAAATTGTAGGGCGCATTGTCGCTCTTGATAAAAACCATCCCCAAATTGATAATGCCGGAAAGCCCTTGGCTATAGGCGATTTGGTAACCTGGGCTGTGTTCTGTTCATCGCCGCAAACAGCTTGGCTCGTCAAGGGCATGCCCCAAAAAGCCGACAATTTATTCAAGTATGGCCATGCACAAGTCACCACAAATGATGCTTTTCATGGCGGTTTAAGCGATTATTGCATCCTGAAAGCCCATACCTGTCTTTTAAAAATTCCAGAGAGCATTCCATTGCCCATCGCCGCTACCCTTAACTGTGCCATAGCAACCGTTGCTGGCGCCATCAGACTGGCGGGCAATTTGTCCGGAAAAAACGTATTGATTACAGGTTTGGGGTTATTGGGTAACGTAACGGCAGCCCTATGCCAAACCCTTGGTGCAAAAAACATTATTGCGGTCGATATCGATAGCAAGCGTTTGACCCAAGCCGAGGCATTTGGCGCCAATTTCTGTTATTCTTCAACCGAACCCCAGCTATTGGCCAGCTTGCTTAAGCATCAGATAGATACTGTATTCGATATGAGCGGCCACCCCGATGCCGTTGAATTGGGCATTGCCAGTTTAGCCATTGGCGGAACCGCTGTATGGGCTGGTGCGGTTTTCAAAACCAGACCTATAGCTATCGACGCCGAGCAGGTTATCCGAAAGCTGATTACCATCAAAGGTTTGCACAATTATAATTTCGACGACCTGCAGTATGCCTTAAACTTTATAACAGCAAACCATCAGCGCTTTCCGTTTGATACTGTTGTAGCCAAAGAATTTTCCCTCGATCAAACGCAGGAAGCCTTTCAATATGCATTAGAGCACAAACCGTTAAGGGTAGGTATTCGCATCGGCGAAGCTTGAACCCCCTCAATCGTCTTCTTTTTCGCTTGGATTTGGTAGCTTTAATCCAACAATCCAATTATGAAAAATTTTATAGTCATTTTTAGGGAATCCGACGGCAGAACCCTGCAACATAGCCAAGAAGAAGTGAACCTGCATCAGCAGCATTGGAAAAAATGGTTTGAAGAATGGGGCAAGGCAGGAAACCTCAAAGGCGGAAGCGGCCTTAGCCTGAATGGAAAACTCATCCATGGCTCAGATCGCGAAATCACCGACCAGATCCATCGTGCAGGAACAGAAATTGTGGGCGGCTTTTTACTATTGCAAGCCAACGACTTGGAGCAAGCAACTGAAATAGCCAGCTCCTGCCCCATTTTCGAATTTGGCGGCTATGCCGAAGTGCGCGAAATGCAAAACTAAACAGCTTGCTTGCGGTTAAATAGCATCAAAAAACATTTCGTAACCATGAAGATTAACCTATCCCCATAAATAAAAACAAAAATACAAGGTTTAGTTAAAAATTCGTCTACCTTTGCATCATCTGATGATATGACGAATACTACAGTTTTAATCCATAGAAAATCGTTGGCCGATGAAGTGGCTGATGGCTTGCGCAAGCAATTGTCGCTAGGAATTTTCAAAGTAAACGAAAAACTTCCGATTGAACCAGAATTAATGAAAATGTTTGGTGTTGGCCGCTCTACCATTAGAGAAGCCATCAAACTATTGGTCAATTCGGGCCTGTTACGCGTACAGCAGGGCTTGGGTACTTTTGTAGAGCGTACCGTATCTACCCAAGAACCTATGGACCAAAGGCTTAAGCGTGCCGACAAGGTTGAGCTCGACGAAGTGAGGCAGCTGATCGAGATTAAAATTGCCGAAAAAGCAGCGCTTAACCGTTCTGAAGAAGACATCGAAAAAATACAGTCCTACCTCGAAATGCGCAAACAAACTGCCGATGAAGGCCATTTGGAAGAATGTATAGAGGCCGATATCCAGTTTCACCTGGCCATTGCCAATGCCTCTAAAAACGAGGTGCTGGCCGATATTTACAAAACCGCATCAGCGCACCTCAAAAATTGGTTCCACGAAATTCACCAAGACACCCAAACTTTTCAAGACAGTTACCTTTTACACCAGCAATTGCTGAACAATATTATAGCAAAAGATCCGAAAGCAGCATGGAATACGGCTACCAGGATACTTAACCATATTTTTTAATTTAAACAAACACCCCGGCAAGTTTTAAAACTTTGCAAAGGTGTTCATCAAATGCAACAAATGAATACGCAGAATAAGAAGCAAGACGCACTCGACTACCACTCGCAAGGCCGTCCGGGCAAAATAGAAGTAGTTCCTACCAAACCCCACTCCTCTCAAAGAGATTTGACATTGGCCTATTCGCCTGGCGTGGCTGAGCCTTGCTTGGAGATTGCCGCAGATGCCGACAAAGCTTATAGTTACACGGCCAAAGGCAATTTGGTGGCTGTAATTAGCAATGGTACGGCAGTTTTGGGCCTGGGCAATATCGGCGCGTTGGCCAGTAAGCCTGTCATGGAGGGCAAGGGATTGCTTTTTAAGATCTTCGCTGATATTGATGTATTCGATTTGGAACTAAACGCCGATTCGGTAGAAGATTTCATTAAAATGGTGAAGGGTGTTGAGCCTACTTTTGGCGGCATCAACCTCGAAGACATCAAGGCGCCAGAATGCTTTGAAATCGAGCGCAGACTCAAAGCCGAGCTGAATATCCCTGTAATGCACGACGACCAGCACGGTACGGCCATTATTTCGGGCGCAGCTTTGCTCAACGCCTGCGAATTGCAGAAGAAAAAGCTAAAAGACATCAAAGTAGTGGTAAGTGGTGCAGGCGCCGCCGCGGTATCTTGCGCCAAAATGTACCTGTCGTTGGGCGTAACGCCCAAAAATTTGGTCATGTTCGACATCAACGGCCTAATCACTACCTCGAGGACCGACCTCGACGAGATCAGGATGGAGTTTGCCACCACCCGAAAAGACATCCACAACATTACCGACGCGCTAAAAGGTGCCGATGTATTGATCGGTCTTTCGGCCGGCGATGTGATCAAACCCGAAATGCTCATGGGCATGGCCAAAAACCCGATTGTATTTGCCATGGCCAATCCAAATCCAGAAATCGCCTATGATTTGGCCGTTAAAACCCGTAAAGATATTATCATGGCCACCGGAAGGTCTGATTATCCGAACCAGGTAAACAACGTATTGGGTTTCCCATATATTTTTAGGGGTGCCCTGGATGTGCGTGCCACCAGCATCAACGAAGAAATGAAGATTGCAGCCGTACGCGCCATTGCCAATTTAGCCAAAAAATCGGTTCCAGATGCGGTAAGCCAGGCCTACAACGCCCGCAACTTTAAATTTGGCAAGGAATACATCATCCCCAAACCGGTCGATTCGAGGCTGATTACCGAAGTTTCGATGGCGGTGGCCAAGGCAGCCATCGAAAGCGGGGTGGCCAGAAAGGCAATTGCCGATTGGAGCAAATATGAAGACGAGCTGAAAAAGAGACTGGGCATTGATGATACTATTATGCGCCAGGTAACGACCAATGCCAAGGCCAACCCGAAAAAAGTGGTGTTTGCAGAGGCCGACAACTACAAAATCTTAAAAGCCGCCCAAATTGTGAAGGAAGAAAAGATCGCCATCCCTATCCTATTGGGCAACAAGGAAGCCATACAGCGTATCATTTACGAAAATGTGCTCGATTTGGAAGGCGTTGAAATTATAGAACCGGTTTTGGAACAGGAAAGAATTAAGAAATATGCCGAAGCCTTGTACCAAAAAAGACAGCGCAGGGGCGTGACCTTGTTCGAAGCCAACAAATTGATGCGCGACAGGAATTACTTTGGCGCATCGATGGTTGAATTTGGCGAAGCCGATGCCATGATTTCGGGATTGACCAAAAACTATGCAACCACCGTAAAACCGGCTTTGCAGGTAATTGGGGTTGAGCCTGGCGTGAAGCGCGTGGCGGGCATGTATATGATGATTACCAAAAAAGGCCCGGTATTTTTTGGTGATACCACCGTTAACGTTGATCCAACACCCGAAGAATTGGTTGATATTACCTTATTGGTGAACAAATCGGTAAAACAGTTTAATGTTAAACCGAGAATCGCTTTGCTATCTTATTCAAACTTCGGTTCCAACTCGGGCGAAATTCCGGAGAAGGTAAGACAGGCCGTACGTTTGCTGCATAAAAACCATCCCGATGTAGTGGCCGATGGCGAAATGCAGGCCAACTTTGCCATGAACAACGAAATGCTGAAGGAGAACTTTCCTTTCAGTGCCCTAAGCGATGCACCAGCCAATACACTGATCTTCCCTACGCTAGAATCAGGCAATATGGCTTACAAGCTGCTGCAGGAACTGGGCGAGGCCGAAGCGGTTGGACCAATTTTATTAGGCCTAAACAAGCCGGTGCACATTGTACAGCTAGGCAGTTCGGTACGCGAAATCGTAAACATGGTTACGATTGCCGTAGTTGATGCACAGGCTAAGTCTAAACCCGTAACCACCAAAAAATAAAACCGCATTGGCCTTTCCTTATTGGAGAGGCCAATATTTAGTTCACAAATATTTTTTATTTCAAATCATCAGATGATATGATGTATATTTTTTACACTATTACCTTTCGTCCTTATGGAAACTAAAATCCCCCAAAACCCAAATGCTGCTGATGCCAAGGCATTGGCACAGCAAACCATTTTTTCTATTCTGTTTACGGTTAGCCTTACGCATCTCATCAACGACATGTTGCAGGCCGTTGTGCCTGCGGTATACCCTATTTTAAAAGACGAGTTTCATTTAACTTTTGCTCAGGTGGGGCTAATTACCCTTACCTATCAGCTCACCGCATCTTTGTTGCAACCTTTTGTGGGTTTGTATACCGATCGCAATCCGCGCCCTTATTCGCTGGTGATAGGCATGGGCTTTACTTTGATCGGCTTGGTTGCCGTGTCGTTTGCCTCGAGTTTTATACATGTACTGTTGGCCGTCAGCCTGATTGGTATCGGTTCGTCAATTTTCCATCCAGAATCATCGAGGGTAGCACATTTGGCTTCGGGTGGCAAAAAAGGCCTCGCCCAATCCATTTTCCAGTTGGGCGGCAATGCAGGCAGTGCCTTAGGGCCCTTGCTGGCTGCCATTATTGTAGTGCCTTATGGCCAGTTTAACATCATTTGGTTTTCGCTGATAGCCATTGTGGGCATGATGGTGCTTTCGGTGGTTTCTAAATGGTACAAAGTTCATTTGGTTAACCGCGCTGCTAAAAAAGCTAATTTCTCTGACGAAGTGGTGAGCAAATTCTCGAAGAAAAAAGTGATTTTCTCTTTGTTTATTTTATTGGTACTGGTTTTCTCTAAATACTTTTACATGGCCAGCATGACCAGCTACTACACCTTTTATTTGATGGACAAGTTCCATTTGAGCATCCAACAGTCGCAGGTTTATCTGTTTGCCTTTTTAGCGGCCGTAGCGGCCGGAACCTTGTTTGGCGGTCCGCTTGGCGACCGTTTTGGCCGTAAGTATATCATCTGGATTTCCATTCTGGGCGTAGCGCCCTTTACCTTGCTATTGCCTTATGTAGGCTTGTTCTGGACGGGTGTTCTTTCTGTCATTATCGGCTTGATCCTTTCTTCCGCATTCTCGGCCATATTGGTTTATGCCACCGAACTTGTTCCGGGAAAAGTTGGCATGATTGCCGGGCTTTTCTTTGGTCTTGCTTTCGGCATGGGTGGTTTAGGCTCGGCTTTGCTAGGCAAATTGGCCGACCAAACCAGTATCGAATATGTATACAAAGTCTGCGCATTTTTGCCATTGATAGGCATCATCACTGGCTTTTTACCCAATATAGAACGTAAGAAATAGTCTTTAGCCAGCGCTTAGGCGCTCGGCTTTGCTGGTTGTTCTGCGGTACGAAAGAAAAAAGAACAGCGGAAACACCAGCAGCGTTAATACGGTAGCGGTAATCAGTCCACCAATAACCACAATGGCCAAAGGCTTGGAAGTTTCCGATCCAATACCGGTTGACAGGGCGGCAGGCATCAGCCCAATGGCTGCCATCAGGGCTGTCATCACCACTGGCCTTACCCTCGAGCGTACGCCGTCTTTAATGGCTTGTTCGAGGGTGAGGCTATTTAATTCGCTCAACCGCAGCTTTTGTACGTTGCTTTTAAAAACCGAAATCAGGATCACGCCGTTCTGTATACAGATCCCAAACAGGGCGATAAAGCCTATCCCTGCCGAGATGCTGAAATTGGTACCGGTAAACAGCAAAGCGGCAATACCGCCAATGATGGCGAATGGCACGTTGAGCAATACAATACCGGCATCTTTGGCATTGCCAAATAGCATAAAGAGGATGAAAAAGATAACCAACAAGCTAACCGGAACCACTTCCTGCAGGCGTTTGGTAGCGCGTTGCTGGTTTTCAAAATCGCCGGCCCATTCCATTTCGTAGCCCTTGCCCAGTTTTACGGCTTCGTTTACCTTGTTTTGCGCCTCGCCGATGGTACTACCCATATCGCGACCACGAACCGAGAACTTCACGGCACTGTAGCGGCGGTTATCGTCACGAAATATCAAACTCGGCCCCGTTAGACGTTGAATAGAAGCAATATTCTTAATCGGCACCTGCGAGCCTCTTATTGTCGGCACCATCAGGTTGCCAATGGCTTCGGCGCTACTCCGATAGGCTTCTTCATAACGCAGGCGCAACTGGAATTTCTTTTCGCCTTCGTAAATCTGCGAAATAGCCTTGCCTCCTATGGCCATCTCAATAATGGCATTGGCATCGGCAGTGGTTACGCCATACAAAGCCATTTTAGAGGCATCCAGATCGATGCGCAGTTCGGGTTGCCCCATGTTTCTGATGACGCCCAAGTCTTCTACACCTGGCACATTTTTCATCACGGCAAATACCTCGTTGGCTTTTTGCTCGGTAATGGCCAGGCTATCGCCATAAATCTTCACCACCAAAGAGCCTTTTACACCCGATACGGCTTCTTCTACGTTATCCATAATAGGTTGCGAAAAATTGAGGTCGATGCCCGGAAATCTTTCCAATTCCTTTTGCATCTGATCGATGAGCTGTTCTTTGCTGATTTTGCTTTTCCACTCTTTTTTCGGATAGATATCTACATGGAACTCGATGTTGTAAAATCCCGTAGCATCGGTACCGTCATTGGGCCTTCCGGTTTGCGACATCACCTGCCTGACTTCTGGAAATTTGCGAATGATTTTACGCATCTGGTTGGCAATATTTTTCGATTGATCGAGCGAAATGCTCAACGGACAGGTTGCCCTGATGTAAATCGCGCCTTCATCCAATTCGGGCAAAAACTCGGTGCCCAGAAACTTGAACGAAAACAAACCGGTTGCCACCACTGCCATAGCCGAAACCAGGGCAATTCTTTTGTTGCGGTACGACCACGAAAAAAGTCTCATTACACCATTGGTTAAGCTTTCTACAAAGCTGTTGTGCTTTTCCTTCACGTTTTTGCGCAGCAGCAAACTGCTGAGCAAAGGCACCAGGGTCAAGGTTAAAATCAAGGCACCCAACAGGGCGAAACCCAGGGTCCAGGCCAAAGGCGAGAACATTTTGCCTTCTACCTTTTGAAAGGCAAAAATTGGCAATAGCGCGGCGATGATAATGAGTTTGGAAAAGAAAACGGCCTTTCCCAATTCTCCACCAGTGTTTTTTATCGCACCTAACTTCGATAACTGGTTGAAACGAGGCATTCCTACTTTGTGCGCCTTTTGATCGAGCACCACAAAAATACCTTCTACCATTACCACCGCCCCATCTATAATAATACCAAAATCGATGGCACCCATAGATAGCAGGTTCGCGCTCATGCCTTTTAGGGTTAAACAAACAAATGCAAACAACAAGGCCAACGGAATAATTATGGCCACAATAAAAGTGGTTCGCCAATCGGCCATAAACAGAAAAACAATAACCGTTACGAAAATAATGCCCTCCAGCATGTTGTGCAACACGGTATGGGTGGCAAAACTGATCAGGTCGTTGCGGTTATAAAAAGTATTGATCTTTACATCTTCGGGCAGTACCTTTTCATTCAGGTATTCTATTTTTTCCTGAACCTTACGGATTACCTCGCTCGGATTCTCGCCCTTGCGCATAACCACAATGCCCTCTACCACGTCATTGAGCTGGTCGCGACCTACCTGACCCAACCTGGGCAGGCTCGATATTGCCACCGAAGCCACGTCTTTCACCAAAATGGGTGTTCCATCAATGTTGGTTACAATAATGTTGCGGATTTCCTCTTCGTTTTGCAACAAGCCGATACCACGCACTACATAAGCCTGGGCATTATCAACAATGACATCGCCACCCACGTTGATGTTGCTTTTTGAAGCCGCTTCGTAAACATCCAGGGGGCTAATATTGTAAGAAGCCAATTTTTCTGGATTAACTTTGATTTCGAAGGTTTTCACTTCTCCTCCAAAGCTCACGATATCGCCTACGCCGGGCACGCCCAACAATTGGCGTTCTATAACCCAATCTTGCAAGGTTTTGAGTTCTTTTACGGTTTTAGAATGACTGGTTAAGGTATAGCGAAAAATCTCGCCGGTTGGTCCGGTTGGTGGCTGTACATCGGGATCGGCGCCTTCGGGCAGGGCCACATCGCGCAGGAGGTTGTTTACTTGCTGACGGGCAAAGGCATCGTCAACTCCATCGTCGAAAATTACTTTGACCACCGAGAGCCCAAATACTGTGGTAGATCTTACCGAAGTTTTCTTTTGCACAGGATTAAGCGCTACTTCAATGGGCATGGAAACGAATTTCTCCACCTCTTCGGCGCTTCGGCCCGGCCATTGCGTAATTACGGTGATTTGTGTGTTGGTTACATCGGGAAAGGCTTCTATCGGAATATGCTTAAAGGCCAATGCTCCCCAAATAATCAGCACCAAAGTGGCCAAAAAGATGAAAAACTTATTCTTGAGCGAAAAGGCAATGATACTTTTGATGATTTTAGACATGCGCTTTTGGTATTAATTATTGGTCAATGCCTGATACAAGAATAATTGCGAACTGGTTACCACCTCGTCGCCAAGGGCAAGACCTGTAACATAGGCTTTGTCTTCAAAGCGGCTCCTCACCTGAATAGCTTGTACGCTGAGCTTGTTGTTCTTTTTCACAACCACATAGTTTTTGCCGTTATCCATCACCATGGCCTGTGCCGGAATGGTCAATGCCTTTTGGGTTACCTTACGGTCTACTCTTACCTTAGCGAACATTTCGGGCTTAAATTCGTTGTTGGCGTTGTTCATGCTGATGCGCACTTTCATGGTACGGGTACTGGCATCGAGTACATTGTAGATTTTGTCTATTTTGCCGGTATAGCTTTTTTCGGGATTGGCCAGCGTGCTTACCTTCACCTCGTCGCCCAAATGCACGCTATTCATATCCGCTTCGTATACATTGGCCATAATCCATACATCAGACAAGTCGGCAATGACAAAGAGATCTGCATTATTGTCGGGGCGAATGGCCGAGTTGTTGGTGATGTTTTTTTCGATGACATAACCGCTAATTGGTGCCTTGATGAGGTACTGCGATTGGTTTCCTCCCGAAATAGAGGCTATTTGTTTGGCTTTTTGCAGATCGGCAACCGATTTATTGTAATTTACCTTGGCACCGAGGTAATCTTGTTCGGTAGCCAAGTTGCCCTCGTACAACGATTTGGTAGTGGCCAGCGTTTTTTCGGCCAGTATTACATTGGCTTCGGCATTGGCCAAATCGTTTGCAATGCCCGCCACTTCGATACTGTTCAGCAGCGCGAGGACTTGCCCCTTGTGCACAAAATCGCCCAATTCTACTTTTAGCGACTGTACCTTGCCACTCACCAAGGCAAATACCTTGGCCTGATGCGCTTCGTTGGCCTGTACTTTGCCATTGAGCTTGATGATACCGTTTTCGTCTTCGAGCTTTACCGGTACGGTTTGTACGTTTTTGATCAAACTATCGGGCAACAGCTCGTCCGATTGAGGTGCTTCGGTAGGCTTGTCGGCACAGGCTGCAAAAAAGCTGCTTGCCAGCAGGGCCATCACATAGAATGGAAATTTCTTCATCTGTATCAATAATTGAAAATGGTTTTTCCCACGGCGAATTGCAAGGTTTCAATAGCCTGCATCTGTTCGTTCTGCAACTGGTAAAACTGGACGAGGTTATCTTTATAGCTTTCGTAGAAATCGGTAAACTCCAATAGGCTCAGGTCTTTGCGCTGAAAACCATTGGCAACGGAAACGAGCAGTTTTTGAAGCTCCTGTACAAATCCAGGATCGAATGACTGGAGCATCTGGCTGGTATTGATGGCTTTGAGGTAAGCCGATTGCACCTCTTTGCGCAGGGTTTCGTTTTGCAGCTGCAACACTACTTTTGACTGGTCGATATTAAACTTCGCCGATTTGATATTTCCCTGGTTGCGGTTAAAGAACGGCAGGTCGATACCCACAGTAAAAAAGGTGGCATTGTCTACAAAACTCCCCCTTTTATCGAACTGTGCACCCAAGGTCACATCTGGAACAGCCAAGGCTTTTTGCAGGGCATAGTTTTGCTGACTGTAAACCAGGTTTTGCCGGGCTTCCTTCAAATCGTAGCGATTGGCGGTGGCAGTATCTAATAAACTGGCCAAAGTATAGCGTTTCAGTTCGCTGACTGCATTGAACTGCTTAATCACGGGTATCAAGGGAGCCCTGTTTTGCAAAAGCAACTGGAGTTCTGCATTGATTTCGTTCACCTGGTTTTGCAAAGAGGTTTGTTCGGCCTTCAAGGTATACAGCAACGATTTGATGCGAACAGCATCTTTTAAGGTCACCATTCCTTTGGCTAACAATTCTTGGTGTGCGGTATTCAGCTTTTCGAGGTACGAAACCTGCAAGGCATAGCCATTGATAGCTTGCTGCAAAAAGTAGAGCTGGTAAAAATTGCTGCGCAAGGTAAATTGTAGCGTACGCAACAGATCGAAAAAACGGCTTTCTTCTAAAACCACATTGGTTTGTGCCATTTTAACCTGCTTGTTTCTCTTACCGGCCAAGTTAATCAGCTGGGTAACCTCTACTGTGTATTGCCCATAGGGATTGCCTATGTTAAAGGCTTTTTTGAGCTGTGGATTATAAATATTGCCTTCGAACTGAATATTGGGGTTATTATACAATTTGGCTTGGATCACCTGCGCCTTGGCCATATCGATATGGTAGCGTTGAGCCAAAAGCGAAAGGTTTTGTTGCAAAAAGATCTTTTCGGCTTCGGGCAAGGTTAAGCGCAAACTGTCTTGTGCCCAACAAAGCTGACGCAATAGGCTTAAGGCTAAAATAATGGCTACTTGGAGGTAGTTTCTTCTCATCTTGTTTATCGCGTAAAATGCGAATGGCCCAAAATTAGATTCCCATCATTAGAGATTGGTTTTGGCTAGATTAGAAAATGATTAGAAGGGTATTGTGTAGAGCGATTGCGCTAATTGTTCAATTGTATATCTGCTGACAAAAATCTATCGCTATACCCCGTACGCTATACTAATGGAAAAACAAGCGTAACACAAGTGCCCTGTTCTAGTTCGGAAAGCAGTTGTGCTTCGATGCCATGTAATTGCAAAATCTGTTTGGTAATGTACAAACCGATACCCTGCCCTTTGATATGACGGGTTTGGTTGCTGCGATAGAACAGTTCGAAAACCGCTACTCTATCATTTAGGGGAATGCCGGGGCCGTTATCGCTAATAGACACTTGCAATTGTCCATTCATTATCGAAATCAGCACATTTACCTTTGGCGGTTCCGAAAATTTGATCGCATTGTCCAAGAGGTTCGATAAAGCGATGTAAAGCAGTTCCCTATTGGCGCTTATCGTCAAAAGCTGTTCTTGCAAAGGTGGAATTTGTACATCGACCGAAACCTGTGCATGTGGATATTCGATGGCTTTTTTCTCTAATACGTTCCACAAAACTTCGTCAATGCGCACCTCGGTCATTTTTTGCTCGCCCGACATTTCTAAGCCAGAGAGGATCAGCAGGCTATCTAAAATAGACTTGAGATGCACCGTATCGTTTTTGAGCGAAGCCAGCAAAGTTTCGTATTCTTCGTTGCTTCGTGGCTGGTTAAGGGTTACTTCGATATCGCCCATCATCGCAGTTAATGGTGTTTTGAGTTCGTGAGAAGCATTTTTAAGGAAATTCTTCTGGGTTTGCACGCCGTTTTCTAAACGAGCCAAAAAATAGTTGAAGGTAATGATGAGTTCTTTGATTTCATCTTTGTGACCGCTTGGCACATCCAAACGCGAATGGAGGTTATCAGTGGTCATTGAATTTACCTTTTTGATCAGCGTGGCGAAAGGCCTGAATGTTCTTTTGGCCAAAAAACCGGCCAACAGAAAATGGATGAGCGCACCAAGCAGGTAAAAGAAAACCAGCATTTTTTTCAAGGCATCCAATTGCATATTTCCGGCATTATCTGTTCCGGAAACAACAATGATGAAATTACCTTGGTTGTCTTTGTAATACAAGCCTGCCAATTGCTTATCGCCAAGCTTAAAAGTAAGGCTGCCTTCGGCCACTATTTTGTCGAGCATTTCGGCAGAAAGCCTTAAATTAAGTTTATCGTCAATAAACAAGCTTTGGTCGCCAGCATGGTATACACGGATCGATTCGTTATAGATGCGCCTGTACTGAGCCTCGATGCTTCGGTATTTTTTGTCGTTTACTTCGTCTTTCTCAAAATAGAAATAAGCAGCTGTATTGGCACGCTCGAGCAATTTTTTAAAGTAAAGTTCGCGTGTATGTTGCTTAAACAATAAAAAAGTGCCTAAAAACACCAATCCTAAGGCAAAGGCAAAAAGCAGGGTCGAAAGAATGATGAGCTTATTTCTTAAGGTCATGGCGTTTTCAATTTAAACATATATCCAGTACCCTTGATGGTATGGATCAGCGGCTGTTCAAAATCCTTGTCTATTTTGTTGCGCAGGTAGTTGATGTACACATCTACCGAATTGGAGGTGGTATCGAAATTAATGTCCCATACGGCTTGTGCAATAGAAATGCGTGAAAGGGCCTTTTCACGGTTCTTCATCAGAAAAACCAGGAGTTTAAATTCGCGTGGCGACAAATTGAGCGCCTTGCCGTCGCGCTGGGCACTTTGTTCCTTTACATTGATTTCTACGCCGCCGTAGCGCTGAAAATCGACAATGCCATTGTTGAACTCGGTTCTTCTCAGCTGGGCGTTGATGCGCGCCAACAGCTCATCGAACAGAAAAGGCTTGGCCAAATAGTCATCGGCGCCGCTTTCCAAGCCGCGTACTTTTTCTTCGGGTGTATCCAAAGCGCTGAGGATAATAATCGGCGTGGTATTTTTGCGTTGCCTCAGCAGAGTACAAACCTCAAACCCGCTGATATCGGGCAGCATGATGTCTAAAATGATGACATCGTACTTGTTTTCGCTGGCTTCGTCGATCGCTTCTCGCCCCTTGCCTACCGTTTTAACCTGGTATAGATTTTCTCTTAGCCCTTTTTCAATAAAGGAAGCCACACGCTGATCATCTTCGGTAAGGAGTATTCTGTTCATCAAAAGCAAAGTTGTGATTTTATGTTTACGAAACCACGTTTTTATGGAAAATTTACCTGAAGGGTATTGAGTAGTTTGACTAGCGAAGGTAAGCCACAGATTAACAGATTTATGCTCTATTAAGCCAAATTGCCAATTGAAAACTGCGAACTGCAAACCAAATCAGGCACTTCTCAGCAATGAGTAGATATTGGCAGCCTCAATACACCTTACCAAAATCCGTTAATCTTTGGCTAGCAATGCAACAAAACTGTTGATTTAAAGTCAATCATACTTTAAAATTTCTTTGGATTTGTATTTTTTATACTTTTGCCTTTGTGAACAGGCTCTATTCATATCTCCTGATAATGGTCGTGACTTTTAACATCACGCCAGTGCATCAGTTGCTCAAAATACCTGCCCTTTTCCATCATTTTCACTACCACAGCCAACAAAGTCCCGATATTTCTTTCATCGATTTTCTTTCCATGCATTATTGGGGTAGCGACCACAGCGACTCGGACGACGAGGAAGACATGAAGCTGCCCTTTAAAAAGATGGCCAATCCCGCTGTACTTTCGTTTTGCATTCCGGCCAAGCCTTTGCTGGTTACAGCGGTTTTTTTATTCAAATACTCGCAAAACTATCCTTTGCCTAACGACAGCTTCATTCCCGATAACATCAATTCTTCGTTGTTTAGGCCTCCGCGCCCAGTTGCATGCTAACCTTTCGGCCAAAGGCCGATTAATTATCTGTATGCAAACAACGCTTTCTGCGTCTTAACAACTTAATTTTATGATGAACAAAATCATCAGCTTTTCTGTAAAGAACAAGCTGGTTATAGGGCTATTTGTATTTGCCCTATTGCTATGGGGTATTTTCGAACTGAGAAAACTCCCTATCGACGCTGTACCTGACATCACCGACAACCAGGTACAAGTACTGACCGTATCCCCTTCTTTGGGTGCTCCAGACATTGAACGATTAATTACTTTCCCGATAGAACAATCGTGCAGCAACATCCCGGGCCTTAAACAAATCAGAAGTTTTTCGAGATTTGGCCTCTCGCTGGCTACCATTGTTTTTAATGATGATACCGACCTCTATTGGGCCAGGCAACAAGTAACCGAACGACTGCAACAAGTACAACGCGACTTGCCTTCGGGCATTGGTTCGCCCGAATTGGCGCCCGTGAGTACCGGCCTAGGCGAAATTTACCAGTATGTAGTGAGGCCCAAAGCCGGTTATGAGCATAAGTATGATGCCATGCAACTTCGGACCATTCAAGACTGGATTGTACGTCGGCAATTGATGGGTACCAAAGGTGTAGCCGAAGTTTCGAGCTTTGGCGGCAAGCTCAAACAATATGAAATTGCCGTTAATCCTAGCTACCTCAAAGCCAACAACATTACCATTGCCGATATTTTTGCCGCCCTCGAAAAAAACAATCAAAATACAGGTGGTGCCTACATTGAGAAAGGGCCTACGGTACTCTATATCAGAAGCGAAGGCTTAACCGCCAGTTTGGAAGATATTGGCAAAATTGTAGTCAAAACGCTCGACAATGGCCTGCCTGTATTGGTAAGAGACGTAGCCAAGGTGCAACTCGGCTCGGCCATCCGCTATGGAGCCATGACCTATAACGACAAAGGCGAAGTGGCTGGCGCCGTAGTAATGATGCTCAAAGGCGAAAACAGCTCGGTAGTGGTGGAACGTGTGAAGCAAAAAATTGCCGAAATACAGAAAGACCTGCCCGAAGGCGTAGTGGTAGAGCCCTTTTTAGACCGTACCAAGATGGTAAACAGCGCCATCGAAACAGTAGAAACCAACCTACTGGAAGGTGCATTGATTGTGGTTTTTGTATTGGTGTTCTTTTTGGGCAACCTGCGTGCCGGGCTCATCGTATCATCGGTTATTCCCTTGGCCATGCTGTTTGCCATCATCCTCATGAACATGTTTGGTGTGGGTGGCAACCTGATGAGTTTGGGCGCTATCGATTTCGGGTTGATTGTTGATGGTTCGGTAATCGTGGTAGAGGCCGTGCTGCACCGTTTCTCGCATTCGCACCAATTTAGAAAACTCAGTTCCATCTCGCAGGAGGAAATGGACAAAGAGGTTTCCAAATCGACCGGTAGCATCATCAATTCTGCGGTATTCAGTCAAATTATCATCCTGATAGTTTACTTGCCCATTCTTTCATTAGAAGGCATAGAAGGCAAAATGTTTAGACCCATGGCACTCACTATTGCCTTTGCCATCCTAGGTGCTTTCATCTTGTCCATTACCTATGTACCGATGATGAATGCGCTTTTCCTAAGCAAAAAACTAAACCATAAAGCTACTTTGGCCGACAAGTTAACCATTTGGTTAGAAAGAAGATACATGCCCTTACTCAAGCGATTGATGAAGTTTCCAAAAACCATGATCTTAACTACTTTGGCCTTGTTTGCCGTTGCCGTTATGGTACTGGGACGCTTGGGTGGCGAATTTATCCCGCAGATTGAAGAAGGCGATTTTGCCGTCGAAACGCGCTTGTTGACCGGCAGTAACCTGAATAATACCATTAAATATACCCAACAAGCTTCTGGCATTTTGCTGAAGAAGTTTCCAGAAGTAGAAAAAGTGGTGACCAAAATAGGCAGCGCCGAAATACCAACCGACCCGATGCCTTTTGAGGCTGGCGATATGATGGTAATCCTCAAACCCAAAAAAGAATGGACCTCTGCCACTTCTTTCCCCGAACTTTCCGAAAAAATGACCAAAGAACTCTCGGCCGTTCCGGGTATTACGGTGGGCTTTCAGTTTCCAGTACAGATGCGCTTTAACGAGCTGATGACCGGAGCCCGTCAGGATGTTGTGTGCAAGATCTTTGGCGAAGATTTAGACAGTCTTTCTGTTTATGCACATCGCTTAAACGAGATTATCCAAACCGTACCGGGTGCCATCAACATTTATGAAGAAACGGTTACGGGCATGCCTCAAATCGTGATCAAATTTAACCGCGATGCCTTGGCCAAATACGGACTGAATGTAGAAGACATCAACAATACGGTCAATACCGCTTTTGCCGGAAAGAGCGCCGGACAGGTATACGAAGGCGAAAAACGTTTTGATTTGGTGGTGAGGCTTAATGAAGAAGCCAAAAAGAACATCGACGACATCAGAAACCTCATGATATCGACCAGAAACGGCTATCAGATTCCGGTTTCGGAAGTGGCCGAAATTACCGAAGTGGAAGGCGTAAACCAAATCCAGCGCGAAAACACCAAAAGACGTATCGTCATCGGCTTTAACGTTACCGGGCGCGATGTGCAGACCATTGTAGCCGAACTGCAGCAAAAAGCCGAGAAACAACTCAAATTGCCTGCTGGCTATAACCTGGTTTATGGCGGCTCTTTCGAAAACATGAATGCTGCCAAAGACCGTTTGGCCATTGTGGTACCCGTAGCCCTGCTCATGATTTTCTTGCTGCTGTATTTTGCCTTTAACTCGGTAAAACAGGGCTTGTTGATTTATACGGCCATCCCACTCTCGGCCATGGGTGGCATTTTTGCGCTTTGGGTACGCGATATGCCTTTCAGCATTTCAGCTGGTGTAGGTTTTATTGCGCTTTTTGGGGTAGCAGTATTGAACGGCATTTTGTTGGTTTCAGAATTTAACCGCCTTAAAAAGGAAGGCTGGACCGATTTGCGGCGAATTGTGGTGCACGCTACCAAAACCAAGCTGCGTGCCGTACTGATGACAGCACTGGTACCTTCGCTGGGCTTTATTCCGATGGCCATCAGCACCGGAGCAGGAGGCGCTGTACAAAAACCTTTGGCCACCGTTGTAATCGGCGGCTTGATCATTTCAACCCTGCTTACGCTCTTTGTATTGCCCGTTTTATATATTCTTTTTGAGAAAGGCTTCAAATATTTTAAACCAAAACCGGTTGTGGCTATTTTATTTGGCGTGTTTCTGCTGAACAACAGCGCCAAAGCCCAAGAACGAGTAGGCCTTAACGATTTGCTGCAAAAGGCTTCGGCAAATTACCCAACCATGAATGCCGCCCGATTGAACGAAAGCTACCTCAACGCTTTAATTCCAACAGCAGTAGATATTCCCAAAACAGATTTGGCTTACGAGGCAGGTCATTTAAATGGCAGCTTTAACGACAACAGGTTTACGGTTTCGCAAAGTTTTCAATTCCCGACCGTTTACAGCAGACAGAAAGATGTCAACCGCTCTATGCTTAACGTTGGGCGGGCACAAACGGCCATCCAGCTGCTCGATTTGCAGACCGAGATCAAAAACCTGTATTTTAATCTTTTGGTAATCGACCAGAAAAAAACGGTACTTCTCAAAGCCGACAGCATTTATGCACGCTTTGCCGAAAAGGCCGAAAACCGTTACCGCTTGGGCGAAACCGATATTATTGAAAAAACCACAGCCGCCAACCAAAGGCTACAGATTGCTGCCCAGCTCAAGGTGTTGCTGGCCGACCAAACCAGCTTGCAAAAAAGAATGCAAATGTTGGTACAAAGCAAAGAAACCGTAGCCTTGGATGCTAAGGTACTCATCTATCCTATTGATTCGCGCTTATTGTTAGCTCCATCTATTGCCCAAAACCCATCTATTTTATGGCAGCAGGAAATGGTAAAGCAAAGCCAGCTGAATCAAAAGCTCGAAAAAAGCAAATTATTGCCTTCGCTTAACTTGGGCTATGCCAATGCCTCGTTTATGGGCTTGCAAAACACGCCTGGTGGTCAGGAGGTATTTTACAATCGTTCGTATCGTTTCCAATCGTTTAGTGCGGGTATTGCCATTCCCCTGTTTTTTGGCGCACAAAATGCCAAAGCTAAAGCCATGGGCATTTATGTACAGCAGCAACAGAAAGAACTCGAAGCTTTGCAACTCAACTACAATGCCGAGCTGGAAAAGGCTTTAGCCAAAGCAAAGGCTTATCAGGAAACTTTGGTGAGCTATCATCAGCAACTGTTGCCCAATGCTGCTAAAATCGAAAAATCGGCTAGTGCCAAGCTCGATGCAGGCGACATCAACTATCTGGATTGGACCATTTTGATTAACCAAACCATTGAGATCAAAAGCCAATACTACCAGTTGATCAATCACTTAAACGAAACACTTATAGAAATTGAACGCCTTAACGGCATCATCATCAAATAACAATATGAAAAATACAATCGCCTTGATTTTTGCAGGTTTGTTCTTTGCTTCTTGTGGCAGCAAACCCGCACCAGCCGAAGTTAAAAAGACAGCCGTTACGCCCACCGAAGAAACCATAGTCCTCAGCGATGCCCAACGGAAAAACGCAGAACTAACCCTTGGCCAAATAGAAGCACGCCCGGTTGAATCGACCCTCAACGTGAACGGCAGCATCGAACTGCCACCAGAAAACCTTCATACCATCAGCTTTCCCCTGGGCGGATTTATCAAAAGCAGCCGATTGGTTAACGGCTCGGCCGTACAAAAAGGAACCATTTTGGCCACTATAGAAGATGTATCCTTTATCCAGATGCAACAAGACTACCTCACAGCCAAATCTAAACTGGCATTTGCAACAGCCGACTATAACCGACAAAAAGAGCTGAACGCTACACAATCGAACAGCCAAAAGGTGTTGCAACAGGCCAAATCCGATTTCGAAACCCAACGCATATTGGTTAATTCGTTAGCCGAAAAACTGAAACTGATTGGCATAACGCCCTCCAAGCTTACCGAAGATAACATGTCGAGAACGGTTAATATCTACTCGCCCATTAACGGATTTGTGGCCAAGGTAAATGTTAATCCGGGCAAGTACGTTGGACCTACCGATGTGTTGTTCGAGATCATCAATCCAGCCGAAACCCATCTTTCGCTTAACATTTTTGAAAACGATGCCAAAAACTTGGCCAAGGGACAAAAAGTAACGTTCAATACCGTTGGCGATCCGAACCAAAAGTTAGAGGCAGAAGTGATGCTGATTACCCAAAATCTCGATGAAAACAGAACGGTTGAAGTACATTGTCACCTGCGTGGAAATCATCAAAAGCTAATTCCCGGCACATTTGTCAATGCGCAAATCAAGTTGAAAAGCCATTCGAGCAATACTTTGCCCGATGGCGCCATTGTGGATTGGCAAGGCAAAAAATATGTTTTTGTAGAAACAGGCACCAATAAGTTTACCGCCAAAGAAGTGCAAATCGGCTATATGGCCGATGGCTATACCGAAATCAAAACGCCGGTTGCAGGCAAATTGGTAACGAGCAATGCCTATACCCTACTTACGGCGATGAAAAACAAAGCTGAAGAAGAATAAAACGAAAAACCCCGATCAAATGGTCGGGGTTTTATTTTAAGAGATAAAACAAGTATTGTAGGCTTGTTGCATGGATTCTTTCGCAATTTCGAGATCATTTGCGCTGGTACGCCAGTTTACAAAGGCTGTACGCATGCAACGCTGTCCTGCATATACCGTTGGCGTGAGGTAAACCTTACCGAGCTTGTTGAGCGTATCTAAATACAAATCGACCTGTTCTTTTCTGTGTTTAAGCGTAAAGCAAACGGTATTGAGCTTTACTGGGGCCAAGAGTTCGAAATTTTCACTTTTAGCAATAAAACCACCAAACTGTTGTGCCAATTGAATCGAATTTTCAACGATGTTTTTAAACCCTTCCCTGCCATAGGCGATTAAACTGAACCAAGCCGGCAAGGCACGCAAACGCCTCGAATTTTCGGGCACATTGCTGGCAAAGGAAAAATTGGTGGCCGGATTGCCCAAGTAGGGCGCATTGGAATTTTGAAAGGTCTGGATCTGCAGATTCTGATGTTCATGGCGCACAAAAGCTACGGCACTGTCGTAAGGCACATTCATCCACTTGTGGCCATCGATCGTAATGCTGTCAGCTGTTTCCCAGCCTTGCAACAAAGAGGCATATTTTGGTGTGCAAGCCGCAAAGCCGCCAAAAGCCGCATCGATGTGCAACCAGAATTTATATTGCCTTTTAAGCTCAGCTATAGCCTGTAAATCGTCAAAATCTGAAGTATTTACTGTGCCGGCGCTGGCGCTTAAAATAATTGGCGAATCCTGGTACATGGCCAACAGACTTTCCAAATCGTCCAAATCGATCGATTCGGTATGGGGCTTGCTTTTAACCTGCACCAGCTGGTTCCGGCCAAAACCCAGCATGGCCAACGATTTGAGTACCGACGAATGCGGATTAGCACTCAACACCTTAATCCCCGGCAACATGCCATCGGACGCGATGTTATGCTGCAGCTGTTCGCCCGCCCATTGCCTAGCCACAGCCAAACCTGTGAAATTAGACAAGGTAGCTCCGCTCACAAAACTGCCGTTAAAACTGTCGGGCAAGCTAAACAAACGACGCATCAGCTTTATGGTTTCATGCTCGATGTGGGCAGAAATATCGCCATTTAACGTTACGCTTTGCGGGTTTTGATCGAAAACACTGCACAACCAGTCGCCAATAAGTGCAGCGGGCGTAGTTCCACCCGTTACAAAGCCCCAGTACCTGGGCCCGCTCGAAGCTGTAATAAGGTGCAGGTAATGGGCCTTAAACAATTGCAGGGCATCTAAGGCACCACCGCCTTCGGGTAAATCCTTGCTAGCTTTCACTTCATCAGCCTGGTGACTAGTGGATAGCGTTTCCAATTGAGCCAAAAAGTCTATGCCTGTTAATTTAGCCTGTTCTAGTATTTCTTCTAAGTAATGGAGGTCTTCTTGGAGTCTGTTCATCATTTTTATTTTAATAAGTTTGGGCTGTGTTTGATGAAAAACAAATGTGACCATCCCACAACCTTTTCTGCCCTCCTGGCCGGGCAATGGCACTCTATTTTTTCGAGTTCGTTTATTTCTTTTTATCGGTTCTCAAGAATGCTGCGCAATTTGAGTGACTAAAATGGAGGAAAAGTCGCCGACGGCGCCCTTTGCTTTAAAGCTTGCGGTGTGGCTACTACAGTTATGCCACAAAGGCCAAGTTCGGTTTAAAGTAGATCTAACGGCTCCTGCTCGGAGCTGAAAATGGCGCATAAATCTCTTGATGCAAGCAAAATTCACTTCATCATAAAATTAATTGCATCATCGTATCAATACGCACAAATTGCAATTTATCTACTGGAACCTTTACAAAGCCTAGTTTTTTGTAAATATGGATAGCATCCTGCAGCTTGGAATTGGTGTATAAAATTACTTTGGTTGCACCCAATTGTTTGGCTTTGAGCAGAGCCGCTTCACAGAGCAAGCGCCCTAAACCAAAGCCTCTGGCCGTTTTGGCTACCGTCATTTTGGCCAGCTCATAAACGCCAGGCGACGTAAATTTCAGGGCAACCGTACCTACGATCTCTTGGCCTTTTTTGGCAAACAAGATATGGCCTCCGTCATTTAAAATGGCTTCTTCTGGGTTTTCTAACATCCATTGGTCTGCTTCTTCTACTACAAAATATTCTCGGAGCCAATCGATATTCAGCTGTTCATAATAAGGTTGCAAGGCGGTTTCGTATTCGATAATTTCAGTATTCATAGCTCTAGTGGATTTAATAATCCAAAATTCAGGAAAGAAAACAGATAAAAACAGATGCAGATTTTATATTTTTGAACATAACAGATTTTGACATGCATACGGCATCGCCAACAACCAACGATTTCCTTTACCAGCAATTGGCAGGCAAAATAGCACAGAACATTTTGGATGGCGTACTCAAAACCGGCGATAAACTGCCATCGGTACGCACTTTGAGCAAAGACCACGGCATTAGCCTGAGTACGGCATTTAAAACCTATGTAGAGCTCGAAAACAAAGGATTGATCGAAGCCAGGCCCAAATCGGGTTACTATGTTCGTTTTACCGATCGCAAAGGAAGGTTGGTAAGTACGGCGCCTCATAGCGAAAAAGAGCCCTTTGATGTCAATGTAGATGAAATGTTGGCCATGGTGTACGGCAGCATCAATAAAACGGGAGTTTCGCAACTGTCGATGGCCGCACCAGCCCTTTCTTTGTTGCCCGAGAGCAAGCTCAACAAAACCATGGCCGAAGCCATCCGCGAAAACGCTTTCAGTTGCATCAACTATGAGGATATTCAAGGTAATTTGCGTTTACGCCAACAGGTGGCCAAAAATGCGCTCACCTGGGGAGGCACATTTACGGCCGATGAAATCGTGAGCACGCAGGGCTGTATGGAAGCACTCGTTTTTTGCCTGAAGGCCGTAGCCGAACCCGGCGATACGATTGCCATTGAAAGCCCGACCTACTTTGGAATTTTCAACGTGATGCAAAGCCAGGGGCTAAAAGTACTCGAAATACCAACTGATCCGCAAACCGGGATCAGCATCGAATATTTAGCCCAGGCCATTGAAAAAGTAAACATTAAAGCCTGCCTGTTTACGCCCAACTTTACCAATCCCTTGGGCTGTGTCATGCCCGACCAGCGCAAGCAACAATTGGTAGCGCTATTGGCCAACAAAGAAATCCCTCTGATTGAAGATGATATTTATGGCGACTTGTTTTTTGGCAAGTCGAGGCCCAGAACCTGCAAAAGCTACGACAAAAACGGCTTGGTACTGCTCTGCTCATCGGTTTCCAAATCGCTGGCGCCAGGCTATCGCGTGGGCTGGTGCATCCCCGGCAAATTTAAAGACAAGGTACTCAACATCAAATTGATGCACACCATATCTTCGGCTACGCCTACGCAGGCAGCCATAGGCTTGTTTTTTGAAACCGGAAGGTTCGACTTGCACATGCGCAACCTGCGAAAAGCCCTGCACACGCAATGTCTGCGCTACCTACAAGCCACATTCGACTACTTTCCGGAAGAAGTAAAAGTAAACCAGCCGGCTGGTGGCTATGTGCTTTGGGTGGAACTGCCCAAGGCCGTAAATGCCTTCGAAATTTTCCGGACGGCCTTAAAACAGCAGATTGGCATTTATCCGGGACAGGTATTCAGCACCGACGGACGTTTTACCAATTACATCCGCATTAGTTTTGGCCATCCGTTTAGTGCCAAGATAGCGCATTCCATACAGGTTTTAGGGGAGTTGATCCGTTCCAGTATGGGAGTTCCGAATTGATGGTTCAGGATTAAAAATTAAGCTATCGAATCTAATAACAGCAATTCGTTGCTATAAAAAATCCCAAGTCTAGAGTCGACTTGATTCTAGGCTTGGGAATTTTTCCTGTAAACTGTCTTCTAATAATTACCCGTAATCCCCATTTCGAGGCCACGTAGTTCGGCCAAGCCCCGTAAACGACCGATGGCCGAATAACCCGGATTGGTTACTTTATTCAAATCATCCAGCATTTGATGTCCATGATCTGGCCTAAATGGCATCGGTTCTTTCCTTTTGGCGTTTTCTGCCGTAACGGCTTTCATCACCTCGTACATGTTAACGTCGCCGCCCAAGTGGTCGGCCTCATAAAAATTGCCTTCCTCGTCTTTGGTTACGTTACGCAAGTGCAAGAAATACACGCGTTCTTTCACGGCTTCAAAAATATCGACCAATTGGTTGTCCATTCCGGCACCCAACGAACCCGTACAGTAACAGATACCGTTAAAAGGCTGATCAACGCTTCTCAAAATATTAATCAGGTCTTCTTTGGTGCTCGCAATGCGTGGCAATCCCAAAATCGGATATGGCGGATCATCGGGATGGATGGTCATTTTAATGCCGGTTTCGGTGCAAGTAGCTGCAATCCCCGCTAAGAACCAGGCCAAATTGGCTTTTAAACCTTCCCTGCCAATATTTTGGTATTCATCGATGCTAGCCCGCAAGGTTTCCAATTCGATTTCTTTTTCGTTCGGAATACCCATTAGTACGTTGATGCGCAGTTCGGCCAATTCGGCTTCGCTTAAGCTATCCAACCTGGCTTTGGCCTTGGTTAAGATGTTAGCCGGATAAGCTGCTTCGGCGTTTGGGCGTTTTAAAATGTAAATGTCGAATACGGCTAAATCGGTCCAGTTGAAATACAAGGCCTTAGAGCCGTCGGTCATCTCCAGGTCCAATTGCGTACGGGTCCAATCCAATACCGGCATAAAATTGTAGCACACGGTTTTGATGCCACAGGCAGCCAGGTTTCTGAGTGAAGTATTGTAGTTTTCGAGGTATTTCTCGGCGCCTGGCCTACGGGTTTTAATGGCTTCGTGCACCGGAACGCTTTCTACCACTGCCCAATGCAAACCAGCGGCTTCAATAATAGCTTTTCTTTCTCTGATGTCTTCCAATGGCCAAACTTCGCCATGTGGAATATGGTGCAAGGCGGTAACAATTCCTGTTGCACCTGCCTGTTTCACATCCTGCAAGCTCACCGGGTCGTTCGGTCCGTACCAGCGCCAAGTTTGCAGTAATTTATGTTGGTTTGTACTCATCTATTTAAATGTATAGTCAATAATACTGAATTAAAAAATCGACCAATAACAATTGGCCGAAAATAGTTACGGAAACGTTAGCGTAAATTTGGTTCGTTGGCTCGTTGATTGATTTATTAGCTGGTTGGCTGATTACACTTGCGCATGATTTGTCATTCCGAGTGCAACAAGGAATCTATCTCGAGAATAGATACTTCGCTTGCTCAGCATGACAAATCTCAACGTTAAGGAGAATTAAATACTATTTCAGCTCAAAGTTGTTCTCCAGCTTAATGTTATCAGACGAACCGCCGATCATTACTTTGAAATCGCCGGGTTCGGTTGTCCAGCCTTGTTTTTCCTTGAAGAATGCCAATTTCTCTGGCGTTAAAGTGAAAGTCAGCTGCTTGCTTTCGCCTGGGCTCAATTTCACTTTAACAAAATCCTTCAATTCCTTAACCGGCCGGGCTAAGGAAGCAAACTTGTCTTGGATATACAACTGCGCCACTTCTTCGCCTGCTGTTTTACCGGTATTGGTTAAGGTAAAGGTTAATTGCAAGGTCTCTCCTTTTTGAATGGCTGGTTTCGACAGTTTCAAATTGCTGTACGCAAAAGTGGTATAGCTCAAGCCATAGCCAAAGGCGAAACGTGGATCGTTTGGCGAATCGATATAGGCCGATTTGTATCGGATATCGGTTGGTTTGGTTACCGGGCGACCTGTGTTCAAGTGGTTATAGAAAATCGGGATTTGCCCTACATTTCTTGGAAAGCTGATCGGCAATTTACCCGAAGGGTTGAAATCGCCCACCAATACATCGGCGATGGCGTTACCCCCTTGGTCGCCCAAAAACCAGGCATAAACCACGGCATCGGCTTTATCGGCAATGCTGTTGAAAATCAACGGACGACCAGCCATCAATACCACAATTACCGGTTTGCCAGTGGCTTTTACGGCGTTGAACAACTCTTCCTGGCGACCAGGCAAACCAATATCGGTGCGCGATTTGGATTCGCCACTCATGTCTCCTGATTCGCCCAAAACCATCACCACTACATCGGCGTTCTTAGCCGTGCTAATAGCTGCATCAAACCCTGCAGTACTAGTTTGGTCTATCGAGGTTCCTTCGGCATAAGTAAATTTGGCATGGCCCAATTTGCTTTTCAATCCTTCGTAAACGCTTACAATATTAGCTGTGTCGGCATAAACGGTCCAGCTGCCAGCCTGGTCCTTTTTGGCATGTACCAATGGTCCGATCAGGGCCACGTTTTTCACGTCTTTTTGCAAAGGCAAGGTATTCGCTTCGTTTTTCAACAACACAATCGATTTTTGAGCCGCCATCCTGGCTACTTCCTTGTATTTAGGATCGTTCATTACCTTGGCTTCACGTTTTTCGTCAGAGAATTTGTAAGGGTTATCAAACAAGCCCAATTCGAACTTTTTATACAGTATTCTTCTAACGGCATCGTCAACCCATTTGACGTCTACCTTGCCACTTTTCACCAGTTTCTCCAGTTCTTTTTTGTAGGCTTCGCTTTCCATGTCCATATCGCTGCCTGCGGTGATGGCTTTTTCGGCTGCTTCGCTAAGGTTTTTGGCAAATCCCCAAGGCATCATTTCCCCAATCGAGCCCCAGTCGCTTACCACAAAACCTTTGTAGCCCCATTGGCCTTTCAAAATATCGCGTTGCAAATAAGCATTTCCGGTGGCAGGAACGCCATTTATGGTGTTAAACGAGTTCATAAAAGTGGCTACTTTGGCATCGGCTGCTGCTTTAAACGGAGGCAGGTAGACCTCGTTCAGCAGTTGCTCGCTCATGTCAACGGGGTTGTAATCCCTGCCGGCCATTCCGGCGCCGTAGGCTGCAAAATGTTTGGCACAGGCCATAATGGCATCAACGCCACCGAGTTTTTCGCCCTGAAAGCCTAAAACACGTGCCCTGGCAATGGCAGCACCCAAGTAGGTATCTTCGCCAGCACCTTCCATTACGCGCCCCCAGCGCGGATCTCGCGCAATATCAACCATGGGCGCAAAAGTCCAGTGGATACCCGAAGCGGCGGCTTCCTCGGCAGCTACGTGTGCCGTAGCCCTGATGGCCTCCATATCCCATGATGCCGATTCGGCCAAAGGGATCGGAAACACGGTTTTGTAGCCGTGGATGACATCTAAACTAAACAGCAAAGGAATTTTTAAACGCGACTGCAAGGCAACGGCCTGGATTTCGCGGGTATCTTTTACCCCTTTTACGTTGAGCATAGAGCCCACCATGCCCGTTTTAATATCGTTGAGCAGGTAATTTTTTCTGTCGCTCGATGGGCCGGTTACTTCCCTGCCCGAGTATTGATTTAATTGGCCTACCTTTTCGGTTAAGGTCATGAGTTTCATTAAAGAATCAACCCTTTGGTCGATGGTTTTGCGCTGCTGCGCCTGGGTTAGCGGCATAAGCCCGAAAATACAGAGTACGGAAAGGCTAAAAAATTTATTCATTTGTTTGGTCATTAAGCAAACCTCATCGGTTTGTTGTTTAAAAATTAGGGATTAGGTATTTTAACAATAAAAGCATGAGCATTATGCTCGCGCCAATTTTGCTAAAGTAGTGGTAAATCTGTTTTCTTTCAAATGAAGTGCCCCATCATTACCACTACAAGCATAAATTTTTATCAAGGCAAAAGTCCATCCCTCAAATTCCAAAAAGCCTGCTTCTTGGCATACGAAGTATCGAAAATTGTGGCTGCGGCATTCACGCCCCAAGCCGAATCGGCATCGCCGATGTTCCAAAGCGTAATGCCCCAGCGCTGCCCTACCGGAACAATTTCCTGATAAGCCTTGGCGATGTTGTAATACAAAGATTTCTGCAGATTTTGGCGGTTGGTTAAATCGCCTGCAGGTACGCTGGTTTCGCTTGGCCCTAACAGGGAAATATCCAGCTCGGCAATATGTACATACAAACCGGTTTCTTTCATCTTTTGGATGGCCGCCTTGATATTGCTCAAAGGCGTATTGTACCTCACGTGCATTTGTAACCCCACCCCATTGATGATCGGATCGCCTCCCTCGGTCATTGTTTTCAGCTGCATCACCTTGTTGTAGATGGCGTTGAGCTTGGCGGTACTGTACTCATGGCCATAATCGTTGTAAAACAATTTCAGTTTCCAGTTTTGGTTGGCCCTGGCTGCCAAACGCGCATACCTGAAAGCTTTTTCGATGTAGATTTCGCCCATGTAGCGCTTCCAAATGCTGCCAATGTCATTGCCCGATGCGTCTAAGTTAAGGTTCCCCCTTAAGGTGCCGTCATCGTAAAAGGCTTCGTTTACGACGTCCCAAGAAGTAAGCAAGGGCAAAGCCGGACTACCTGCTTTGTAATTGTTGCTGTAAAAGGCTACCGTTTTATCGATATGTCTTTTCATGATGGCGTTCAGCGTATCGGCCCGTGCCGCAACCGGCGTATTGGTTTCGACGTCTTTTACCCAATTGGGCAAGGCGCGATGCCAAACCAAGGCGTGTCCGTGGATGCGCTTTTCGCCAAAATCCTTGGCCAGGTTAGGAACTTTCTCGTTCTTTTCTTCAATCCCATTGCCTAAAATACCGAAATCCCAAGTATACTTGGCTGGATTCAAGCTGTTCATTTTCATGTCGTTTTCTGCCGTAATGCTGTTGTAATGCAGTTTCGCCAAGTTTGTGTAGGTGGTGTTGCCAAACTTGTTCGAATTGATGGCCGCCCCAACAATGATATCGGGATTAACTTCTTGCAGCACGTCGCTTACGGTTACTGCGTTGCCGGCCATGGTTGTGTTGGGCTTGGCAAGCACGGGGTCGGTTAGCGGTGCTTTTTCTTTGGTACATGCACTGAGCGATACGCCCAATAGCATGGTGTAAACGGTTACTTTGTTCATGTTATATTTGGTTTTGATTAAGTAACGTTTGTTGCTGTGCAAACCGGGATTTGTACAGCAAAATTCATTGGTTCTTCGCAAGCGTCCTACTTCACACCATCCAAAATACCTTGGTAGGCCGCTTTTCTTTGGTAGTTGCGGTCGAAAGGCAGGGGCCAATCGGGTCTGTTGTACTCCACAGGGATCCAGCTGTCGCCATCGGTTACATTCCAAATGGTAATGCCGAACTGCTGTGCCTTTGGAATAGCGTAGTACATTTTTACGATAGACTTATACTTCGCTGCCTGCTGGTCTGCCAAGCTGGCAGTGTAGGTTAGCGACTGGTTATTATCGGGATTTAGCGCGATATCCAGCTCCGAAATATGCACCTTTAAGCCGGTTGCAACAGCTGAAGTAATAGCTGCACTGATATTTGCATCCGTCTGATTATAACGTGTATGCATCTGCAATCCTAAACCATCAATAGGGATGCCTCTGGTCTTGAGGCTCGTCACCAAATTTAATATGGCAGTGCGCTTGGCAGTGCTGTATTCGTGGCCATAATCGTTGTAAAAGAGCAGTGCATCAGGATCGGCTTGACGCGCGTATTGAAAAGCACGGGCAATATAATCCGTCCCTAGTTTTTGCACCCAAATGCTGTTGCGGTAAGTTCCATCGTCTTCAAAGGCTTCGTTCACTACATCCCAAGAAGCTACCTTGCCTTTGAAGTGGCCAACCACGGTTTGGATGTGCGTTTTCAAGAGGTTTTCCCAAGCCTGTGTATCGCCCTGAAAATTGGTTACCCAAGTTGGCAACGACTTGTACCAGTTTAACGTATGGCCATGGATGCGTTTGCCGTTGGCCTGCGCCAAAGCCACGATCTCGTCGGCATCTGTCCAGTTGTAGGTGCTCTCTGCCGGGTGAAGCGTGCCGAATTTCATGGCATTCTCGGCGGTGATACTGCTAAATTCCTTCACCACCAATGCTTTGTAGGAAGCATTGCTTCGCAATAACGATGCGTTAACCGCCGCGCCAAAGGGAAACGGCATGTCCTTTAAGGTAGCCGAATTGCTTGGTGGCGTCGTTACCGGATCGGGCATCAAGGTGGTGTGGTCCATATTGGCACAGCCCAGCAAACTGGCAAGGACTAATGCGGCGAATAGTTTTTTGGTCATATTTGGTTTTTTGGTTGGCTATTTCTTCCGGTCGAAGAAATCGGCCAATGGGTACATTTGAAAATTCAGTTCTTTCATTTTAGCGACTAAAGGCTTGTACAATTGATAGTTATTGTCGACAATGCCTTTGTTGGCGTTGGTATTGGAAGGTTCTGCGCCTTTTTGTGTAGGGTCGTTGTCCATGTACTTAAACCAGTGCCAGCCTACGCAGTTCTTCGATTCAATTAAACCTAAAACGAAGTTCTGGTAAAAGAAGCCCCTATCCTGCTGGGTTTTAACTATCCAACCGGCACCTGCGGTGTTGCCCAGGCCCGAATCGTCGGCTTTAACATACCACTCAGTGATTAAAAAAGGCTTGCCCGACCAATTGGCCCAGTCTCTCATTTGAGGCTGTTCTGGCGTCCAGGCATTGTAATAGTTCATGGAAATGGCATCTACATATTTGCCGGCGGCTTTCCATAGCTCGGCCAATTTGCCTTGCGCACCATGGAACCTGCAACCCAGGTACATGTGGTTGGGGTCGTATTTTTTGATGGCTTTTGAGACCATGGCGAAATAGCGATCAGCTACCAGCTGCAGAAACTCCAAGCGGTTGGCATCAGTGAGCTGATCGGCTTTGATGCCTTTCTCGTCGATCCATTTTTTGGCTGCCAAATAACCCGGATCTTCCTGGTTCTTTAAGGTCAGGTAGCCGTCCAGGTTTTTGATTCCCAAAGGCATTTCGTTGTCAGAGAAGTAGCCAAACAAGTTGGGATCATTCTTGTTTTCGGCCAGTTTTTTGGCATGCTGGTCGCAAAACGCCTCGAAAGCCGGATCAAACACAAAAATCACATTGTTTGGATAGGCTTTATGGCCCGGTACCTGATAGGTCCCTCCCCTTTTATCGCCGTAGGCACTCATGAAATCGAGGTTGACGGTATAAGCCAAAGGCTTGGTCTTTTGCAACGGAGACTGCACAATTAATTTGGTATTTGACCAGGCGCCACTGCCATTAAAACCGTTTTCGTGCAATAGGTTTTGGGTTTTGTTCATCCACTGGCTTTCGTTGCCGAATTCTTTGGCCAAGGCCGCTTTGTTGCGATCAGAAGTACCCATGCTTACAGCATTTACCGCATTGTGGAAGAACAGGTGTCCGGCAGGATCAACAGCCCACCAGCGACCATCTATCTTTTGTACGTGATAAAAGCCTGTAGCCTTAGCCTTGCGGTCTAAGCGGCCACCGTACACATCGGTTTTTACACTTTGAGCTTTAAATCCGCTCAAGCTGGCTAAAGTTCTTGTAGCAAATGGTTTATATGTCGTAAAAGAAGCATTATCCTTCGAGTTGTTCAGCACCTTTCTGGTTTCTACCTGCAACTTAAAATCGAGACTGTCTTGCGCCATAGCCTTGGCCGAGATAGCCAGCAGGGCGATAACGATCACAAGGTAAGCAGTGAGGCGGTCGGCGTTGAGTACAGCGCGTAGTGCATATAGCGTATAGCGTTTTAAGGTTGAGGGCTGAAGGCTGAAGGTAGCAGGTGTTTGCCATACTGCGTATCGCGTATTGCGTATTGCGATTGGCGTTTTAGCAGCATCCGAGCTTGGTATGTTTTGTGTCTTTGTGGTTAAACTCATCTTATTGGTATTTTAACTGCATTTGATCGTAAAATGACTTCAGGATATAGAATGCCTTTTTCTTCTTTCCGGTTTCTGAAATGAGGCCTTTGCGGTTCCAGAAATTTTGGTAAACAGGGTGTTGCCTTCTTGGCGACCTGAAATCAGTCAATATCCATGGGGTCATTCCTCTTAGGCCATCTATTTTGCCCAGCAAAGCGACTTGGTTGCGGTAAAGGGCTTCCTGGTATTCCTCGCTCCAACGGGTATCTTCGTCGGCATGGAAACCCGCCAAGGCATCGCCACCAAACTCGGTAATTACCACGGGCTTGTTGTATTTGATGTTGAAGTTGTAGCGTAGGATTTCTTTTGGCGTGCCACCCCAATACCAGCCCGCATATTCGTTAAAGCTTACCAAATCGATCTTCTCGCCCAGCGGGTCATTCAAAATAATGGTATTGCCTTCGCGGTGTACCTCCAAGGCAGCGGCTACCAAACGGGTATCGTCTAACGAACGGGCGGTAGTAGCCAGGTTGCCCATAAACTGATGTCGAGGTTCACTTAAAGGGGTTTCGTTGCCTATAGACCAGACAATTACACTGGCGCGATTTTTATCCCTCACGATCAAATCGGTGAGTTGCTGCTTGGCATTGGCATAGGTAGCGGGATTGGTCCACGATATGGTCCAATACACCGGTACTTCGGCCCATACCAGCAAACCCATTTCATCGGCCAAACGGATCATTTCTTCGTTATGCGGATAGTGGGCCAAGCGCACGTAGTTGCAGTTGAGTTCTTTGGCCCATTGCAGCATCATGCGCATATCGCCTTCGCCACGCAACCTACCCGCCAATAAAGGATTTTCATCGTGCAGGGAAATGCCACGCAGGAAAATAGACTTGCCGTTGAGCAATACATTGTTGCCATTGGTTTCGATACGCCTGAAACCGATTTTATCGCTGATTTTTTCTACGGCCGTGCTGAGCTCTACCTGATAAAGCTTCGGGTTCTCGGGCGACCATAAGGTTAAATTTTTGTAGGGAATCTTTACTTCGGCCCTGCCCTGTGCATCGGTAACAACTACGGCGCTAATCTTCAACTCGGCGATATTTACCGTTACTTTTTGGCCAGGGGTACTGTCAGATAGCTGCACATAACCTGCCAATACATTTTCTTTCGCCTTTGGCAACTGAATTTTATAGTCGGCTACGTATGTTTTAGGCAATTCGGCCAGAAACACGTCGCGGGTAATGCCTCCGTAGTTCCACCAATCGGTGTTGATGGTCGGAATTTCGTCGGGCTTACGGGTATTATCCACTTTCAGCACAATAGAATTGGTACCGTCTTTCAATTTGCCAGTCACTTCGAACTGGAAAGGTGTAAATCCACCCTTATGGATGCCTAGTTTCTTGCCGTTTAAATAAACATGGGCCTCATAGTTTACCGCTGCGAAATACACAAAATAGCGTTTGTCGCTTGCCGGTTTGGCGTCGAATTTTCTCCTCAGCCAAACCGAACCCTCGTACAGCTCTAGTTTTTCGGCCTGCGAATTCCAGTCGCCGGGAACGTTCATAGCTGGAGAATGATCGAAATCGTACTCCAACAGCTCCGATTTGTCTTTCGGCAAGCGGTCGTCGTAAAAGCCTCCAGTACCAGAAGCCGACTGATCAAATGGTTCATGTCGGTAATCATAAAACCCATTCTCATAAGGATCTATGATGTAATTCCATTTGCCGTTGAGGCTTTGCAGCTTTCTGGCCTGGATATTTTGTATCAAATTTTGAGCGTGGCTTTGGCTTGAACAAAAGAGGATTGCGATAAATAGTGCCCAGTAATTTAGTTTTAACATGTTTTTGGTTTTAGTTTTTATTAATAACCTTGATTTTGGCCCAAGGCAGGCGCTCTGTTTAAGTTGCTTTGCGAAATAGGATACAGGTAGTTTTTAGCTGAGAACACCCGGTTTTCGACCGTAAAGCGCTCGTAGCTGAAAGTGCCGTTCGCGGCGTTTCTGGTGATCCTCATACCGGTAACGGGCTTGTTGAAAAACTCTTCGCCTTTGCTCCACCTGCGTACGTCGAAAAAGCGATGCCCTTCAAAACACAGCTCTACCCTACGCTCGTTTTGGATGCGTAGGCGCATGGCTTCCTTGGTGGCTGGCACATAGCCGTTGCCCGCTGCGTTAGTGCTTTGTAGCGCAGGCAAGGCCACTCCAGTGCGTTGTCTCACCATGTTGATGTAGGTGTATACTGCGGGAACCGGGCCTTGCGCCTCGTTTAGAGCTTCGGCATAATTGAGCAATACCTCCGCGTAGCGGAAAATAACCCATGGCCTTCTTGACAATGTATTAGACTGTTGGTTCCAGGTAACGGCATCATTGAAGAACTTGCGCATGTAATACCCCGTTTTGGTGGCGTTCACATTAGCGCCAATACCGTCTTTGCCGCCAATGTAGGTATCAACGGTTTTCGGGCTTTTGTACACCACGCCGTTGCAGAAAATGGTAAAGGCCAAACGGTTATCACGGTTGGTATAGGGCGCATTGGCATTGTAACCTGAAGCAGCATCGGTAATTGGCCTACCGGTAGTGCGCATTTCGAAGGCATCGACCAGCTCTTGGGTGGGATTGGTACGACCCAGAGCGCCATCATAGCTGATCGGGGCATTGTTTTGCTCAATATCGTTGCGATTTGGCGTTTGGGTTTCGAAAATCACTTCGTTGTTGTAGGGATTGGCGCCAAACAAGAAAGGATTACGGTAATCGCTTAACAAAGAATGCACGTTTTTATCGATCAAAGCTTTAGCGGCATCGGCGGCTTTTTGCCATTTGGTTAAATCGTTGGTGGGGTTGTACTGCGGACTGGCGGCATACAGGAATAGCCTTGCTTTTAGAGCCATCGCCGCGGTTTGCGTAGCCCGGCCTCTTTGTGCCGACGACCAGGTTTGTGTCCACAAGGGCAAGCGTGCGATAGCCGAATCGCAGTCTAAAGCGATTTGATCTACACATTCCTGAAAGGTATTTCTGGGCAGGTTGAGGTTTTCGTTTCTGTCGAACACTTTGGTGGCCAACACAATACGGCCGTAACGCGCTAACAATTCGAAATGGAAATAAGCCCTCAAGAAAAAGGCTTGTCCTTTTAGGCGGTTGATTTGCGCCTGCAAGGTCTGATCGGCCGCGGTTGGCGAGGTCAGTTCGGAAGGTTGCGAAGTGATGCCGCTGGTTTGCACGTTGGCCATAAACAGGTTCACGATCCGTAGGCCTTCGTACAAGCTGCCGTACATGTCATCCACGGTTCTTACCGGGCTCCAAGTGCCGTTGTTAAAGGTATTGATGCTCGAGTTGAGGTTGGAATTGACCGCCTCGTCGCTTCCCGAAGCCTGCATGGCTCCATTGCCGTCTAAATTAAAGCGGTCGGGTACCGCGAAATAAGCATTGTTCAAGATGCCACGGGCATAGTTGTCGTTGGCCCAGGTTTCTTGCGAAGTGATCGGGCCTTCGGCCAGCGAACCGTCCTGCAAAAAGTCTTTACAGCCCGCAAACAAGGCGGTACCGATCAATAAGGCGGCTGCAATTTTTAATGTCTTCATACTTTATGTTTTAAAGTCGATTTAAAATTTAACGTTTAGGCCCAGTGCATAAGAGCGCAAATAAGGGTAAGAGTTGATGTAGCCCGATTCTGGAATCTCAGGATCGATCGGCAAATCGCCCAGCTTATCGAAAGTGAGCAAGTTGAAGCCGCTGACATAGAACCTAATCGACTGCAGCTTGATCTTCTTCACGAAAGAAGAGTTTAAGGTGTAGCCGATTTCGGCATGCTTGAGCCTCAAGTAATCGCCAGAACGGATCCAGTAGTCGGATACCTGGGTATTGTTGCCCCTATCGGCCAAGGCCAAGCGCGGGTATTTTGCGGTGGCAGCGGTTTCAGGCGTCCAACGGTCAACGCTAAACTGGTTGATGTAGCCCGTGTTAGACGAACCTTGGTTCACCAAAGAACTGATTTGGATGCTTCGTCCATGCGTACCTTGAAACAATACCGACAAATCGAAGCCTTTGTAGCTTACCGAAGCCCCAAAGCCATAATAATCGGTAGGAACGTTGCTGTAGTCCATCTGTACAAAATCGAAATTATCGATCACGCCATCGCCATTGATGTCTTTGTAGCGGATATCGCCGGGCTTAACCGTTCCCGAAAAGCGCTGTACCGGTGCCGCGTCGATTTCGGCCTGGTTTTGGAACAAGCCCTGCGAAATGAGGAACCTGCGGTTAAAATCACTTCCATTTACCACTCCACTGATGGGGAAGCCGATTTCCCTTTGGTAGGCTGGCAAGCCCGGTTCCTGGTTTAAACGGATGATGTTGCTTTTTACATGGGTATAGTTGCCATACACGTTCAAATTGAAGTCACCCAGCTTTTTATTGAAGTTCAACGAAGTTTCGAAACCTTTGTATTCGGCTTCGCCATCGTTAACCTGACCGCTGCTTTGGCCGATAATGGCTGGCAATAAGGAATTGGTCAGTAATTTGGTCCTGTTTTCGTGGAAGTAATCGGCCGAAACAGAAATCATTTGCTTGAAAAGCTTAAAGTCAACCCCTACATCGGCTTTTTTGGCTCTTTCCCAAGTCAAATCAGGGTTGGCCAGTTCGGCTTCGGTGGTATTGACACTTGCCGTATAGCCTGTACCAAACAAATAGCCGGTACCGCCACGGTTGTAATAGGTGTTGAACATGAACCTCCTGCTGGTGCTGATGGCATCGTTGCCTACTAAACCATAAGAAGCCCTAACTTTTAGATAATCCAAAAACTTGGCGTTTTTAAGGAACGATTCGTCAGAAGCGATCCACCCGGCCGAAACTGCAGGGAAGAAACCGCTTCTCTTGCCCGGCATGAAGGTTTCTGAAGCCGCCAAGGTTCCAATCAGGTCCACAAAATAGCGTTGCTTAAAGCCGTAGGAAATACGGTTTGACCATTGTTCTCTCCTATCCAAAAGCGATCCCGGGGTAGCTACAACGCCACGCATCACGCGTGATGAAACATTGAAGGCATGGTTGCCAAAAGTACGGTCGTAATCCAATCCGCCCCAAAACTCGTTGCGCCTTACGTTGCCGTTAAAATCAGAAGCGGCGTAATCCAAAATGGCTTTGGTACCAAAACGGGCATAACTGGCCGTGGTTGGATTATATTCGTAAACCTCGTAGTTCTGTGTAAAACCTGAAGTGTACAAACTGGTTACATCGTATGAATAGAAGGCATTTAACGATAGGCCTTTGGTGATGAAATTTAATTGTTGCTTAGCGCTTACATTGGCTAAGAGAGTCCGGGTTAAATCGGTAATGTTGCCTCTCGATTCCAACATGGCCTTTGGATTGCTCCTGAACAAGGAGGTACCGCCATAGCTGCCATCGGCATTTAGAATAGGAAACGCGTTTGATGGCGTCCCGAAAATGGTCGACAAGAAGTTGCCATTGCCATCGCGCGGGTAGCGGATGCTTGCCGAACGTCCGCCTACATCAAGGCTGACGTCTAAAGTCTTGTTCACGTGAATATCCAGATTTGTACGGAAGTTGATGCGCTGAAAATTGGTATTGGCATCGTAGCTGGGGTTGCTGGCGCCTTTGTACAATCCTGATTGATCATAAAAGCTGAACATGGTGAAGTACCTGGCGAAAGCATTGCCGCCACTCACCGTACCTACGTAACGCTGCACAGGCGAAGCATTTTTCATAAATTCTTTCACCAAATTGTTGTTGGGATAGAGCTGTGGGTTTGAATTATCGCGGTAAGCCTGCAATACCGAAGCGCTGTACAAAGGCGCAATGCCACTGTTGGCCTGTGCTTCGTTGTAAAGCGTGGCATAGCTGTACGAATCCAGCGGACGGGTTATATTTACCGGGGTTTGCAAGCCGCCCTGTGCATCGAAAGTTACTCTGGTACTGGTGGCGCTGCCTCTTTTGGTACGCACATAGATGACGCCATTGCTGCCGCTCATGCCATACCAGGCCAAAGAAGCGGCGTCTTTCAATACGCTGATGCTTTCGATTTCCAACAGATCCATGTCAACGAAATCGCGCTCTACGCCATCCACCAATACCAATGGTGCCTGACCATTGTTGTACGACGAACGGCCGCGAACCAAAAAGCTGGCATCGTCTGTACCCGGTCTGGTGCCCGTTTGCTGAATGTACAATCCCGCCAAACGGCCCGAAAGTGTGTTGTTTAAGGTAGACAAAGGCAACTGGGGCAATTCGCTTACGTTTACGGTGCTGATGGTAGCACTCACTTGGCGTTTTTTTCTCACGCCAAAAGGAATAAATACGTCGTCGTTGTTATCGGCTTCGATTAAAGCTGGCGTAAGCGTAATGGTTACTTTGCTTACCTCGCTGGCCGATTTGCTGACGATGAGATAGCCCGGCATCTGGAAGATGATCTGGTCGTTGGTACTGGCTTCAAACGAGAAGGTACCATCGGCAGCCGTCAAATTGCCGCTCTTTTTTTCTTGAATGAGAATGCTTACCCCTGCTATAGGTGCATTTTTATCATCAACCACCTTGCCCGACACGGTAATGGTCTGGTTAGGGGTTTGCGCCCACAGCTGTCCTATCCCTAAGGTTAAAATCAACAGGAGGCAACTTATATAGCTGAATTTTGTGAAGTTCATATCGGTTAATTTTGATCGTTAATGTTAATTTTTACCATCCCGGATTTTGAATAAGAATGTTGTTGCTCTTATTGATCTCTGTGCGAGGGATAGGATAACGATGCATATGGTCTAAGAAAATCTTCTGAAACGTATTGGGCAGCAATACTTTGTTGTAGGTGAAAGTTCCATTGGCATTTTTGAGGATGTTCATGCCATAAACAGGCTGTGCCACGATTTCCGGACCAGCTTTCCAGCGCATGATGTCGTACCAGCGGTGGTCTTCGAAAGCCAGCTCAACGGCCCTTTCGTTGCGGATGCGCGCACGCATCTGCTCTTGGGTTAGGCCTGCAGGCAAATCGGGCATATCTACCCTTTCGGCAACAGGTACCGAAGCCACGCCACGACCCCTGCTCCTGATTTGGTTAATGGCCGCATAAACGCTGGCATCAGGACCAACGGCTTCGTTTTGGGCTTCGGCGTAGTTGAGCAATACTTCGGCATAGCGGAAATACACAAAGTTCAACAAAGCCGTTCCGGCCACGTTTCTGATGTAAGGCTCTGGCCAATATTTGCGGCAATAGTATCTGGTAGCCGTATAAATCGGGTTGGTTGCGTTCCAGTCGCGGCTGTAGGTAATGACTTTCTGTCCACTTGAATTGGTGGTTTCGGTGTACCACATTTCGAGCTTGCGGCCTTGCCAGGTTTGGTCGTTGTACAATACGTTGAAGCCCAAACGTGGATCGCGGTTGGCATAAGGTGCCTGCGGATTGTAGCCCGAAGTTGGATCGGTAATGGCCTTTCCGTTTTTCATTTCGTACAAATCCACATGGTTTTGGGTAGGATTCATCGAACCCGAAATGGCGCCCGATCCTGGCGACTGCGCAAAATCGACGATCTTATTCTCAGAATTGGCTCTTGGCCCCCTGATTTTGATCATGATGTATTCTGGCGATTCGGCTACGTTCAAAATATCGCTGTAGGTATTCTGCAGGGTATATTTGTTCATATCCATCACCGATTTTGCGGCGGCGGCCGCCGCTGCCCATTTGCTCAAATCATTGCTTTCGTTGTTCAGCTTGCTGGCGGCATACAATAAAGCCCTTGCCCTTAAGGCTTTGGCAGCGCCTATGGTGGCACGGCCGTAGTTGGCATTGTCATAATCCTCCGGCAGGTTGGCTTCTGCATTGTCTAAATCGGCCAAAATCAGGTTTAGGCATTGCTGATAGGTATTCCTCGGAATATCTAGGTTCTCGTTAACGCCGTAGGCACGTTCGATTAAAGGCACACCGCCAAAGCGTTTGATCAGTTCGAAGTACAAAAATGCCCTGATGAAGTGCATTTCGCCTTCTATCCTTTTAGGCGATTGTACAGCCGTCCAAGGCACGTTTGGCAATTTGGCTAGCATCACGTTGGTTACCCTGATGCCTGCGTAGGCTCTGGCCCATATATCGCGGATATCGTTAATGGCGGCCACACGATCTGAATGGTCGTGGAACAAGCCTTGGTTCAAATACCTGATCGAGCTGTTCGACGTACCCGAAACGGCTTCGTCTGAGGCTTGTGAGCTGGCACCGCGGTGCGTATCAAAACGCACATAATCGTCAACCAGATAGGTATAGGCCTTGTCGGCAAACTGTGCCGACAAAATAGGATCGGCAAATACCGCCTCTTCCGATAGCGCCACACCCGGCGTACGTTCTAAAAAGTCTTTTTTACAGGCCGAAAGCAACGACACTGCCACCAAGACAAATACGGTTAATGTATATTTTAATATTTTCATGTCTGTAAGCTTATAGTGAAAGGTTAAGGCCGATATTGTAAACCTTTGAGGAAGGATAAAGCGATTGCTTGCTGAAATTGGTCACCGATGTATTGATGTTCTCCGGATCATAATACATCTTAAACTTGGTCCAGGTATACAGGTTTTGACCATTCAAGAACAACCTCAACCCGTTTAACCGCAAAGCTTTTACCCAACGATCGGGTACCGTCCACGAGAACTCGGCATTACGGATTTTAAGGTAAGCTGCATTTTGCAAGGTAAAGTCGTTGAGGCTGTAGTTTGGAGAAGTTACGCCTCTCGAATGCAGCGCTGGCCATGTAGCCGTAGCTGCCGTAGCTGGTGTCCACCTATCCAACATGAACTCGTACATCTGCGAGCCGTTGTTGTTTTCAGCCAAAATCAAATCGGAACTTACGTTGGCTACGCCTTGGAACAAGATCGACAACGAGAAGCCTTTCCACGATACGCGAGGCGAGAAGCTGTAAATGTATTCGGGGTTTCTTGAGTAGCCGATGGCCGTTCTGTCGTCGTTGTTGATTACGCCATCGCCATTGATGTCAACAAATTTCAAATCGCCAGGCACTACGGCACCCAATTGGTTAACCGGCCAGGCATTGATATCGGCCTGCGAATTATAGAAACCTGCGGTTTTGAAGCCAAAGTACTGGCCTACCCTTTTGCCTTGCTGCTTTTGGTACTCGGGCGCATACAAAGGTTCATCTCTATTGACGATTCTGTTGCGCGAGAAACTCATTTGCGCGTTCAGGCCAACCGATACGTTGCCGATTTTGCGCTCGTAATCAAGTTCTACTTCATAACCCTTGTTGTAAACCTCGCCGATATTTAGGCGTGGATAAGTTAAGCCAAACATGGTAAAGCCCGAGCCTCTTTGTGTTAAGATGTCTTTTCGGGTTTCATCAAACAAATCGACGTTGAATTTCAACGCGCTGTTGAACAGCCTGCTCTCAAAGCCGACGTTTCTTTTGATTCCGGTTTCCCAAGTTACCAGCGGATTTCCCGGCAGGCCATTCAATACATCGACCGTGCTGTAGTTTACCAACGAAGTTGGCAAGCCAAACTGGATACCGCCACTGGTTACTGCATAATCGGTTAGGTAAAGGAAACGCGAGTCGAGTTGGTCATTACCCACTTTACCATAACTGCCCCTTATTTTCAGGAAATTGATGACCTTGTTGTCTTTCAGGAAATTTTCGCGGTGCAGGTTCCATCCGGCCGAAACCGCTGGAAAGAAACCGTAGCGCAGTCCAGGCGCAAAGTTTTCCGATCCGTTATAGGCAGAAGTAAATTCGGCATAATATCTCTCGTCATAGTTATAGCCTAACCTGTTGACCAAGCCTTGCGCAGCCCTTGGTGGCGATGTTCTGGCCGTACCGCCTTCCACATTCACGAGCCTGCGGGTAAACAAGGCCAAAGCCGTAACGTTGTGCTTGTTAAAGCTGCGCTGGTAATTGAAGCCCGATTGCAATTCGAAAACGATATTGCCGCCGCTGAACGAATTTAAGGTACCCAAAGGCTCGTCGCGAGGCTTATCGGCCTCTAAAGTAATTACGCCAGTTCTTCTGTCGTATTTGTAGGCCGCCCAGTTGGCGTTACGCTCGGTATTGCTGGTGAAGTAAGAATCGTAGGCAAAAGTGGTTTTAAACGAGAGGCCTTTGGTGAGCCAATCCATTTTGTAATTGACGTTAAAGGTACTTTCAATGGTATTGTTATCGTCGTTACGGGTACCATAGCGCGAAATTACCGCCAGCGGGTTCCAAACGTTGGTACCTACGGCCGAGTTTTGGGCGATGCGTCCATCGGGCAAGGTTACCGGAAAGGCAAAGTTTGGCGTTTGCAAGGCCCTCGAAATCATCCCTTCGAAGTTGTTGTAAGGGAAGCCATCAGAGCGCAAACCGGCTGGCGTATAAATTCGTTCCAACCGGCCACCCAACCTGATGCCCACGGTCAAATCCTTGCTTAAATTAATGTCTAAGTTAGACCTGAAATTGTAGCGGTTAAAGTTGGGTGTAGTATTGATGCCAAAAGGCGAATAGAACTTTTTGAAAATTCCGTCTTGGTACAAGTAACCCGCCGATACATAATATTTAATGACCTTGGTACCGCCGCTTACGTTCACGTTGTGCTGGGTTTGGCCATAGTAATCCTTGGTCAAGTAATCCAGCCAGTTCACATCTGGATAGCCCAGCGGATCGGAATGGTCCTTGAATTTCTGCAATTCGTCCTGCCCCCAGGTTTCGGTTAAGCCATCGTTTCGGTTGGCTTCGTTAATCAGGAAGGCATTGTCGTACGAATTGAGCGTTTTGGGCAAACCAGTAAAGCTTTGCAGGCTGTAGTTGCCGCTATAGCTCACCCTTGGCCTGCCCTCCTTGCCGCCTTTGGTGGTAACCACAATAACACCGTTGGCACCGCGGATACCGTAAACTGCAGTGGAGGCCGCATCTTTTAAGATACTGATGTTTTCGATTTCGTTGGGGTCGATATTGCCAAACTCTGGTCGTTCAACGCCGTCAACAATAATGATAGCGCCAGAGCTGTTGTAGGTAGAAATACCGCGGATATTGATATTGGCCGCATCGCGTCCCGGTTGCCCGCCCTGTTGTACGGCGGTTAAGCCCGTTACCTTGCCCACCAAGCTGTTGGTAACGTTAGAGGTTGGCGATTTTAAAATCTCCTTGCTGTCTAAAGTAACTACCGCACTGGTAATGTCAGATCGCTTTTGCGTGCCATAGGCCACTACCACTACCTCTTCTAAATCGGTTTTGGCTTCGGCCAGACTCACGTTTTGCGTAGCGCCCGTTACGGTAATCTCCTGCTGGGTAAAACCGATGTAGGCAAAAATCAAGGTCACCGGTCCGGCAGGCGCGCTGATGCTGTACTTGCCATCGCCGTTGGTAATTGCCACGGTTTGGCTTCCTTTTATTTTTACCGATACTCCTGGAATAGGCAGCCCTTGGCCCTTATCGGTTACGGTACCTGTAATGGTTCTGTTTTGGGCATAGGTACGCTGTGCAAAAAAGCAACAGGCCATAGCTATTAATAGCACATAGCCCATTTGCCTTGCCTTGTGCGGGGCAATTTGCAAATACCTACTTTTTAATTCGTAGAATAGTTTCATTCAATTTGGATTAATTATTTGGTTAATTTATTGTTGGTGCATCGCAAAAACCCTTGCCATCGCTGTCTTAGGCCTGGGTTAAATCGTTTGGATTTTGGAAGGCTGAAAATATGGTTTCCTGATGATTTGTGCGAAATGCTGTACACTTGGCTTGAGATAGCCTACAAAGATTCGTCCCTGGTTCATAACGTTTGATATTTGGTTTGAACAAATATGTAGACAAGCCCCAGCAAACAGGGGGTAAATTCTTCCCTAATTAGGGGTAAAATTGGGCTAGAGGGTGTTGGAACTGGAAGGCTGCAAGGTTGGAAGGTGGAGGGTTGGAAGGCAGGAAGGTTGTGGCTGATGCAGAGTTGCTGGAAGGTTTAAGGTTGAAATGTTGCAAAGTTTGAAGGTTTTAAAGTTGTAGCTAATGCAACGTTATAAGTTTTTTAAGCACAAGCCTCGTTACTTCGCCAAGCGGCCTTCAAAGCTTTGGAAGCAAAGACAAAATGGAGCTTTGCAGCAACTTTCATGCTGAACAGCACAAGCAAGGGCGCAGCAGTGTTGCAGCAACGTTAATGAAGCACTTAGCCTACACACGGCTTGGCCTTGCGCCATCAAGCGGAGGGTTAGGGATTTGCGACAAAGGTATGAAGCCTTGAACTTTTGGTTCCTTTTGTCTTGAAACAAAAGGAACTTGCCCCGCCGGCTAGGAGGCGTAAACCACCCCGCCTTTCAGGCACCCCTCCAAGGGAGGGGAATAAAACTATTGGCAAGCATGCCAGCAAGGAAGCCTAAGTCTTGGCGTGCATCGCGATGTATTCTGATGGTGAGCAGTTATACTGCTTCTTAAACTCCTTGCTAAAGTACTTCCTATCGCTAAAGCCTACCGAAAAGGCAATCTCGGCAATGCTTAGCTGATTGTTTTCCAATAGCATCGCTGCTTTTTTGAGGCGAATAGACTTGATCAAATCGGCTACCGACAAATTGGTAAGCGCCTGTATTTTTTTGTACAAAACGGTTTTGCTCATGCCTACCTCCTGCACAATTTTGGCAACGTCGAATTCGGGATCGTCGAGGTGCTGTTCGATGATGGCCATCAGTTTGCTGATAAACTTTTCATCGGGCGATACGATTTCAAGGGGTTGCGGATTGAGCAACACCTCACGCATCATCCGCTGCCGGCCCGCCTCTTTTGTAGCTAGAATATTCTTGATGTTGAGCGCCAATACCTGAATGCTAAATGGCTTCGTAATGTAGGCATCGGCACCTTTTTCCAGCCCGTTAACCTGGTGAATATACGCTGCCCTAGCAGTGAGCAACATCACCGGAATATGGTTGATCATTTCATCGCTTTTTACGCGCCTGCAGAGCTCCAAACCGTCCATTTCGGGCATCATTACATCGCTGATGATCAGATCGGGCATGTTTTCCAAGGCTGAAGCCAAGCCATCGGCACCATTGGCGGCCTGCAAAACCTTATATTGGTCGTGAAACGATTCTTTGATAAAACTTCTCAGCTCCTGGTTATCTTCAATCACCAAAAGGGTATATTTTATAGCTTGTACTGCCGGCGTTTCGGCAGTTAAAATGGTATTGGCCTGCGACTGCAAATAATAATGTACCGGATTGTCGCTGTTCATATATTCTGGAAGCAACAAACTTTGGTCTAAATGTGCCGAACCCAAAGGTAACATAACCGTAAATATGGTTTCGGTATTGCTGCTGACTTCAATTGTACCTTTATGTAGTTCTACAATGCTTTTCGACAAGGCTAAACCAATGCCATAACCGTTATTCGAAACTTCGGCGTTGTATACCTGAAAGAACTTGTTAAATAGCTTATCAATGTTTTTCGGCGAAATGCCCTTGCCGTTATCAGTAACCGAAATACTTACCGAATCGGTCATACGCTTAATGCTGAAGCCGATCTTGCCCCCTTCTGGCGTAAACTTAAAGGCATTTGAAAGGAGATTGAACAGCACCTTCTCAAAATGGTCTTTGTCAAAATACACCATGATTTCGTTCTCCGCACAGACAAATTCGTACGCAATACGCTTGTCTTCGGCCAGGTTTTGAAACGACAGGTAGATTTCCTCGGCAAACTTCACCAAATTGCAGTTAGAAAAGGCGAGCTTCATGTGTCCGCTTTCGGCCTTCCTAAAATCCATCAGTTCGGTTACCAAGCGCATCAGCCGGTTGGCATTGTGTTGTACCTGCAATAACTGCTTGTAAAATGCGGTATGTGCCCCCGAACTGAGCACCATTTTCTCCAACGGACCCAAGATCAGCGTTAAAGGGGTACGGATTTCGTGCGAAATATTGGTAAAGAAATCGATCTTCATTTGGTGCAATTCTTCCTGGCGTTCGTTTTGCAACTGCTCTAAATACAATTCGCGCTTTAAATTAGCGCGGTTTTTCAAGAAACTGTAAATGGTTCGGCCTATCAAAAACAAGATTACCGCATAAATCAAAATGGCCCACCAGGTTTGGTACCAAGGCGGCAATACCTTGATCTTGATCGTTCTTTCAAAATTGCTCCAAATGCCGTCGTTGTTGGCGGCCTTTACCTTCAGCACATAATTGCCTGGAGCCAGATTGGCAAAATTCACCACCCGTTGTTTACCAATGGGTTGCCACTCGTCGCCTGCAGGCAAACCTTCGAGCTTATAGGCATATTGGTTGTTTTCGGAATTGATGAAATTTAAAGCCGAAAATTCGATGCTCAGGTTGCTTTGATCATAAGGCACCGTAATAGACGAGGCCTGCGTAATGGATTGGCTCAAAGGCGAATTTTTCGGACTAACGGCAACCTCTTTGTTGTTGACCAAGAGGTTGGTCAACGCAACTTTGGGCCGGTAATTGTTCTTGATGATGCGGTCTGGATAAAAAATAGACAGTCCATTGATACCACCAAACACGATTTCGCCGGTTTTAAGCCTTACGCCCGCTTGTGTAGAAAACTGACTGCTGATCAGTCCATCGTTTGAGGTATAGCTTGTAATGCTTAGATTTTCCTTGGTAAAGGGCAATTTTTGGTTCTTGAAAACGAGCTTGTAGAGCCCTAAATCGGTGCTGATCCAAATGTTTTTCAGTTCGTCTTCCAAAATGGCATGGATCACGTCGTCGCCGAGGCCCAAATCCTTGCTGATGGCGTAAAAACGATCGTGCTTTTGGTCGAAATAGTTCAGTCCGCCACCTTCCGTACCTGCCCACAGCTGTTTTTTTGAATCGATAAATAGCGTGGTGATGTTGCTGTTACTGATCTGGTAGGGTTTACTGTTCTTGATTTTGCGGTAGAGCTTGGTCATTTTGCCTAGCTTGACATCATAATAATTTAGGCCGTTCTGCGTACCTACCCAAATGTTGTGCTGTTCGTCTTCCAACAAAGCCGTCACAAAATTATCGCTGATGGATTGCCCACCTTTGATGCCCACATGGGTGTCTTTTCTGAGCAGTATGGGCGACTGGCCGTCTTGCAGTACATAGCGCAAACCACCACCGTTAGTGCCGATCCAAGCCCCATTGTTATAGGGCAAAATAGAGAGGATCAGGTTTTCGCTCAGCTTGCCGTCGCGTACCGGAAACTCGTAATATTTAAATTGCTTGGTGCTTTTGTTAAAAAGGCTCAATCCATCCAAAGAACCGATCCATAAATTGCCTTTCTTGTCGTCGGCCATCGATTTGACGCCGTTGCTGGGCCGGGCATTGTTTTTGGCCCCAATGGGATAGTACGAACTGGTTCTGGCTTTCCTGTCGATATGGTTTAAGCCACCACCCGAAGTACCTACCCATAGCGAGCCGTCGTTGTCTTCCACTATACCATTCACTAAAATATGGTTCAAGCCGAGCTTATCGCCAATGCGCTCGCCAATGTTCTGAAAATTCGAATTGCCTGCGTAATAGAAATTGATCACCCCCGAGAAAGTCCCGATCCAAACACAGGCATTTTTGTCTTTCATGAGCGACCATATCGCGTCGTCGTTCAAACTATTGTCGTTCAGCGGATCATGTCTATAATTAACGAACTTGTTGCTTTGCAGGTTGAGCGTACTCAAGCCATTGCGGGTGGCAAACCAGATGTTGTTTTTATCGTACACCAAAATATCCTTGATCCAGTCTGACGAAATGCTGTTGGGATTGCCGGAAGAAAGGTATTTCTGCACTGCATCTGCCTGCGGACTGTATTTGAACACCCCCGAAACTTCGGTACCAAACCATAAATTACCGTCAAAATCCTGCCTGATAACCAAAATGCGGGATTTAGGCATCTCGTTCAGTCCAGCAAATACGGCAGGTAATGGAAGCGTTTTTCCGGTAGCGGGATCAAACTTTCTCAATCCTGCTTTGGTACCCGCCCAAATCTGGTTGTTACGGTCGATAAAAAGTGAGAAAATAGCACTGTTCCTGAATTCTGGATCATTCGGATCATGGGCAAGGTCTTCGAGCTTCAGGGTTTTGCGGTTCAGTTTTTTAAGGCCGCCGAAAGTTCCGATCCACAAATTCTTTTGATGATCCTGTACGATGGAAGAAATATAGTTACGCCCGCCTTTTACCTCGCGTACATCGATAGCCGTAAAATTGTCGTCGTTGCGGTTGTACAGGTTTACGCCGTTGGCCGTGCCTATCCACAGGTTTTTATCTACATCCTTAAAAAGAATGTTTACCCGGTTGTTGCTCAAACTTTTCGACTGTTTTGGGTCGAAGATATAGGTTTTGAATTTATAGCCGTCGTAGCGGGTCAGGCCTTTGAGGTTGCCGAACCAGATAAAACCATCATCGTCTTGCAAAAAGCTCGATATTGGACTTTGAACCAAACCTTCCTTGTAAGAAAAATGCTTGAATTTGATGGGTAGCGATTGGGCATTTGCCAAAACAAGCGCTATGGCCCAAAGCAACGCCAAAGAAAATATGTACCTGAAAGCCCTCAAAATTTCGTGTTGGAACACTAAATATATCCATTCTTTTTCCAAAATCAAAAAAAGAGGCCCTTTCAATCGTGCTGAAAGGGCCTACGGCAGTAAGAAAATAGGTTTACTTGTATTGGTACCCTTTGCTTCTCCACAAAGCTTCTAGGTAATAATAATCGGCATAATTGATCGGCACATCGATTTCGCTTTTGGCCGGCAAGTGTCCGGTGCTGTGCTCGAGGATAAATCCATAATTTTTGCCAATTGGCGAGCGGTAGCTATTGGTTAAGCTAGTCAGTATCTTATCGGCCAGTTCTTTGTATTTGTCGGCTTTACTGTAATTGGCTAATTCGTAGAATGCCGAAGCGGTAATGGCAGCAGCCGAAGCATCTCTAGGCGCATTTGGGATATTTGGCGCATTGTAATCCCAGTAAGGCACCAAATCCTTGTTTTGGGTTGGGTTGTTCAAAATAAACTTGGCAATAGCTTCAGCCTGTTTCAAATAAACCGGGTTTTTGGTATAGCGATAGCACAAAGTATAACCGTACAAGCCCCAAGCCTGCCCCCTAGCCCATGCCGATTCGTTGCTGTAGCCTTGTGCCGTCAGCTTGTTGCGTACGTTGCCGGTCAAGGTATCGTAATCAATCACGTGCCAAGAGCTAAAATCAGGGCGAAAATGATTTTTCATGGTGGTATTGGCATGCGAAACGGCAATTTTGTAGAAAGAAGAATCACCAGTGAATTTTGTCGCTTCAAACAACAGCTCCAAATTCATCATGTTATCGATAATTACAGGGTATTTCCACTTATCGCCATTGTGGTCCCACGATTTGATCACACCGGCCTTGGCATTGAAACGCGTAGAAAGCGATTTAGCGGCCTGGATAATTACCTCACGGTAAGCCGGATCGCCGGTTAAGCGGTAGCCGTTGCCAAAGGGACAGAAAACCATAAAGCCCAAATCGTGCGTACCCTTGTTAAACTGTTCTTTTTTGATATCCTCTGTATATCTTTTAGCCAGTTCGAGCCATTTTTTGTCTTTGGTGTATTGATAGAAATACCACAGTTCGGCCGGAAAGAAACCACTGGTCCAATCTCTCGAAACTACCATTTTAAATTGTCCGTTTTCTACGGTTCGCGGCGAAACCTGCGCCGGTTTTATTTTTCTGGCCGAATCTACGTTCCTGATCAGTACATCAGTTTGTTTGGCTGCATCTGCAAAAGCCTTGGCTACGTTAACTTTCTGCGCTTGTACTGCCCCGCAAACCGGGATCAACAAGGCGAATAGACTAGTTTTCAACTTCATAATTTATCGTTTTTTGTTTTCCTCTACTTGTTTTGCATATAATGAAACAGGTTGCAACCCTGCTCCGCCTTGGCCATCCCATGCTGTGGCCGGACGGCCTTTTAACCTACCCTCGTAGGGCTTGGCAGTTAAACCAATTACATAGTTTTTGCCACTTACATAGGGATCTTGAACGGCTGCTTTGGAGGCCTTGCAATTCCAAAACACCTGATTTACCCCTGCCCAGCCATGGCCGGTACCCCAATTGCCACGGTCTTGGCTGTTGATTTCGCCGTCGCTCACCACGTTATCGTACAAAGTGCCCATGGCCCAGCGGTGGTGCGGACCGATATCGGCCTTGGCCTTTTCGGAAACGCAGTTGTAGAATACATTTGGGCCACACACTTTAGCACCGGTTACATAATCGTGCCGGCCTTCGGAAGCGAAGCAGTTCATCACCAAATTCAATTGGCCGTCGTTGTTGAACGAATATCTTCTACCTCCTTCTATTTTCGATTTTGGTGCCAGGCATTTGCTGTCTTTTACAGTAATCTGCTTGCTTTCGCCACCCAGGTTTACGCACGAATAGCCAAAATAGCGACTGGTTACGCCACTTACCCAACTGTTTTCGATACGGTTAAAAGAAATGGCATCCCAACCATGGTCTTCGTCGGTATCATTGGCATATTCTGATTCGAGCCACATATTTTCGATGCCTACTTCGGCAATACGACCAGTAAAACTGTATTTGTAGATTTCGCCGCCGCCATATTGTTCTTCCATGGCCATCACAATAGGATTATCGATAAAAATGGTATTACCTTTGATAGCAGTAATCCTGCGCTCGAAATTGAAGTTGTAATCGCTCGGCTTCCATTGTACCGTGTTGGCTTGGGCTTCGATCTGATCCATTTTTAAGTCGGAAATCCATTTTTGGGTACCCGGCCGGTACACCATGATGGCATCTCCCACTTTAAAACCCGAAGCATCGGCCACCTGAAAGCTTTTAGCTCCCAACGGCACATATTTATCGGCAATTTTCACCCTCGAATTAGGTATTTCTACTGCTTTTCCCGTGCCAGAGGCGATAATGGTTTTCCGTTGTCCTTTGCCTGTAGCAATCAGCTTGGTCGCTTCTCCTTCTCCACGCAAAACAATGCCTCCTACCGAAATACGCAGGCTTTCCGGAATTTTGTATTCACCCTTTTTCAATAGAATAGCGCCACGGATGCCTCTTGCATCGGCAGGTTTGCGAGCCAATTCGTCAATCGCATCCTGAATGCGCTGCTGGTCGTTTTCACCAGTTGCCGAAAGCGTAGCAACCACAGCCACGTTAGGGATGGCTTTCTCGTTTTGGTGATAGCCTACCCTACTGAAATCGGGAATGATGTTGCCCTGTTCATCTGGGATGTATTGCAATTTGCCTCCTTGTATTTTAACGTATTTGGATTGCCAGGCTTGCTGAGCTGAGGCGGTGAAAGCCCAAAAAAACAGACATAAGCATAACCCAGCCTTTCTGAGATGGACTTCTGACCAACGATTAAACAAGGCCCGAATGGCATGTCCCGATTGACGGACTTCTTTAAATAACTTCATCTTATAACCAAATTAAAGGATGCCTAATTGGCAAATTCCGGATTATTTCTTCTACGGTTGGCTTTAAATCCAGCCTTTTCCATGTATTGAACCATGCCTGGTTTTTGTATTGGTTGGCACCAAAAACCAAAAACGGCTGTGCCACCGGCCAGTTTTCCCAAAACATGACATCAGGTTTTAGGGTCCATTTGCTTTTATCGGCTACGAAAGGATAGAGAAATTCTATTCCTTTTCTGATCGATTTGCCATCGGCAGTTTCAAATGCCCATAGGTTGTCTTTCGGGGTAGATAAAATCTGGCAAACCATGACCATGGCATCTAAATTAAATATCGAATAGCCATAGGCCTTGGTACGCTCCAATTCTAACGGGAAACTGCCATTAACTGCCATTTGGTTGGGCAACAATACCGTTTTATAACGGCTACGCAGCGAATCGAGCATGGCCTGGTCGTTGCACAATTTGGCAAACGAAGCCACTTGCATGGCCCAGCAGGTACTGTGGTTATTTTTCGAGTTTTTTTCGGCCTTTCCATTTTTGCTGGTGTTGAGCCAAAGGATATAATCGGCAAACCATTTTTTGATGGCAGCGGTTGTGGATGCATCAAATGCTTTGGCTTTTTCGAGCACCAGCATGCCTTGTGCTACTTCCATCAAATGAATGGTATCGATAATGCCCCAGCTGCGTCCGGTAGAAGATCCTTTTACCGCCTGCGCAAAAGACAGGTTAGGGTTCATTAACGTTTCCTGATCTACAAACCAGGCTTTTAGGTGTTTGAGGGCCTGTTGAGCATATTTCTCGTCACCAGTAATTTTATAGGCCGATGCCAAAGCCCCAATGATGGTGCTGAAACGGATCATGGCCTTGCGATGGGCTACAAAATTATTCGGATTGGTTTCGCCATCGCGGTTAATGTAAGGCCCGTCCGGATTTTTCGGATTTGACCAAAAGTAATCGGCCTCCGAAAAGAAATCGTGTTTGCCACCTGCACTTCTTGGCGAGCTTTCGGCGGTCACCGTCACGGGCTGTTGTTGCATAGCCCAAGCCGCTTCTTTGCGTACCTGCTCTTTTAACACAGCAGTTGCCTGTTGTGCTATGGAGGTTTTTTGGGCAAAAGTATTGATGGCCATCGCCACCAACACCACAAACAATAGGGATGATGTTCTCATTAGTTTAAGTTTAAAAATACGGTAGGCATGCCTTTCGACTGCACACTTACCACGCTTTTACCCTGATTGGTTTTTACCTTAATGATGGCTCGGCCATTGTACAGTTGCACTTTAGATGAACCTGTAGATGTACCTTGATCCTTAATCAGTTCTCCATCGCCAACCAAGCTAAAAGCCACTTGGTTTACGGCATCAAGGCACAATACTTTTTGGGCATCGAACAATTTGGCTTCCAAAGTAACTACGCCGTCTTTTTCGTCTATTTTTTCTAAAGTCATTTGTGCAGGCTTGCCCCATTTATCGGTTTGGTATTCTTGTACAATTTCGTCGGTTACCGTCGTTTTGCCTTTTTTAGCCACAACCTTGAAGGTATATTTGCCTTTGCCCATTGGTACGAGCCAACGCAAGCCAGCCGCCGGAAAGTCCTGGCTGTTTCTTTTCTTCAGGCCAAAGCTCTTGCCGTTTACAAAAAGTTCGGCTTCGTCGCAATTGGAGTAAACTTTCACCATCTTCTCCTCACCTTCGGTACCCCAACGTATCGGCCAAGTATGGCCATAAAGATGTACCATTGGCGTATTTGTCCAGTAGGATTGGAAAATATAAAAGGCTTCTTTCTTGGTAAAATCGCGTTCAATTACTCCTTTCTGGTTCACATAAGGAACCGGATTTTCGGGCCTGATCGGCGTAGAAAAATCCTTAAACGGCCAATAAGCCGTACCGCTGAGCCAAGGCATGGTTTCCTGCTCTTTCAAGTGCCAGTCGATGAGGTTGGCTATATAGCTTTCGCTCCAATCGCCGTCTTTGCTTACGCGTGCTGCGCCACCATATAGCGATGCGTCGCCTGCGCGCTCGTCGGCACCACCGCCTTTTTTGATTTTGCTCAAGGCATTATCCGGGTTTTCTGAATGCCTGCGGGCATGGCTGTCGCCACCCCACTCTACATGCAAAAAGCGGTCAGATTTGTTAAACTCGTCTAACGAAACCTGTTTGTACTCGGTGTAGTCGCCACGGTACCAGCCTGCCCAGATTGACGGCGAATACACATCCACAATATCGCGACAAAAATCGCAACGGCGGATGGCGGTATTTCTTGAAGGATCTAATTTGTGCGACAAATCATTCAGTTCCTTCATAAATGCCCTGATTTTTTGTTGGTCAAACTCGCTGAAATCGCCTGGCCAGTCATTTTCGTTGCCCAAGCCCCAAATGATGATCGACGGGTGGTTGTAATGCTGCTCAATCATGTTGGTCAGCATTCTTTTGGCTTGTTGCTGATAAACCGGACCGCCCAAGCCGCCTCGGCACCAAGGAATTTCTTCCCAAACCAAAATACCCAGACTGTCGCACAGGTTCAACACGATTCGCGATTGCTGGTAATGCCCCAAACGAATAAAGTTAACGCCCATTTCTTTCATGAGCTTCATTTCGGTCGCGATCATGTCTTCGGTCATGGCGGCTCCTACACCCGCATGATCTTCGTGTCTGTGGGTACCGCGCAACAACAGGCGCTTACCGTTGAGCATAAAAGGTCCTTTCTTGACAAACTCAAAATTGCGGAAGCCCACTTTTTCGGTCATCACCGAGGTTTCGCCATTGGCTGTAATACTTAATTTGATTTCATATTGCTGTGGCAGATCTGGCGACCACAATTTTGGCGATTTGAGGGAAGTTTCCCAGAGCAGTTCGTCGCCTTGAAATGTGGGCAAGGCCTTGCTCCAATCGCCCACAACTTTGCCATTCGGATCGGTTACGCTGATTTTAAACGTGGCCTCTTTTAGCATATCTGGGTTTAACAACCTTGCTTTTACGGTCAATTTGCCCATTGTTCCTTTGGCATCAACCGTGGCGTGTGCAAACAGTTTATCGGCACTGAGCTGTGGCGTATAAACGAGATTGAGGTAGCGGTAAAGGCCGCCATACACATTAAAATCAGACAGATTAGAAGGTATCATTTCCAAATCGCGCGAATTGTTGCAACGGATAATAACAGGCACCTTGCCCTTAAACTGCCCCTTAAACAAAGGCGATTGCTTGAATTTTGCTACCGCATCGGTAATATCTGCCGTCCATTCGTCATAGCCGCCCACATGTTCGGCCACCTTGGTGGTATAAATATAGACTTGCGTTTTCTGCCCGGCGCCTTCAAAATGCAATAAAGTCCTGCCTTTGGCATAAGGATTGGCTACCTCAATATGGGTACGGTACCAACCCGGGCCTTGGTAGTAATTTACATCGGGATCAACGGCATCGGTTGCGTTGAAACAGTGTGGCAGGCTTACTTTTTGCCAATAAGGCATTTCTTCGGGATTGCCCGTCTTTACTGGCCTCACGGCTTCCCAAACGCCTCCCAAGTCTTCTTTTACAAATTCCCAGTTGTTGTTGAGACGTTTGGAAGTTTGCGCCTGAAGCAACAAACTTATTCCCAAGAGGTTAATTAAGAGTAAGGCAGCTGATTTTTTGAACATATTTTAGTTGAAACTTTTGGTAATCTGATCTAACAAGTAGTTTTTGCGGTCTGAGCTGTACTCCCAAAACATGACGCCACCCAGTTTATTTTTGAGCACGTACTCGCATTTATGGGCCACCGACCATTCGTTATCGTAGGTAATGTACTGCTTGGTTTCGGCATTGAACAGGTATGGCGCTTTGGCATCCTCGTCTTTATATTCGACAAAGCCCTTTTTGTTGATAAGGCTGTCTTTCATAAAAGTATAGCCCCTGCCATAGCTGTTGCCCGAATCTAAAATGGTATCGCCCAGGCCTTTTTGCGCCGTTGGGCTCAACTTGAAGTTACGGCCATAAAAGGCAATACCCATCACGATTTTTGATGCTGGAACACCAGCAGCTAGGTAAGCTTTGATAGCCTTATCGGCCGAGTTTTCTGCAGGCGAGGTTTTCGAATCGTATAGATTGGTGTGATGACCGGCCTGTTTCCACGAGTAATAATCGTAGGTCATGAGGTTGATGTAATCCAGGTATTTAGCGGCCTTGCCCATTTCGGTATTGTTCAGAAACGATGGGAAGCCGCCCGTAGCCGTAGTCAGCAGTTTCTTTTTGCCGGTTTCTTTTTCCAATACATCCAGTTCTTTCCTAATCGCTTCAAACATCAAGGTAAAATTTTGTTTGTCTTCCGGCCGGTACACATTGCCTTGCTCGCCTGGCATGCCTGGGTATTCCCAGTCGATGTCTACCCCATCCAATCTATATTTGCGAATAATGTCGACTGCACTTGTGGCAAAACCTTTCCGAAGCGAATCGGTCAATACCGCGTTAGAGAAATTCTCGCTCCACGACCAGCCCCCGATCGAAATCAGGATTTTCAGGGCTGGATTTTTCTGCTTCAGTGTATTTAAACGGGCAAAATTGGTGGTATCTGTTTTGAGGTTTTGCAGAAAAGCTTTGTTGTCTTTTACGTTCACAAAAGCATAATTGATGTGCGTGAGCTTCTCTGCCGCAATTTGGCTCGGATCTACCAAACCATTGAAACCGGTTACGTAGCCAATTACCACTGGCTTTGGTTTCCTTTCGGGCATTTTCATGGCTACCAACAAGGCTATGCCAATTAAAACGAAGAAAAGCTGATTGATTCTGTTGTTGATTACTGCTACCATGGTTAAATTTTTAAACGGATATGTTTCTTTTCTAAAAAAGCTACGATACGGATAACTAAAAATGCGACAAAAAAAGACCTGATGATACCACCTATGCCGTTATTAAAATAATCGGGGTAATTGAAATCGATGAGGCTGAGCAAGGCATAAAGCAGGTATGGGATTAAATAACAAGTCAAGGTACTGGTTCCGGCCGGCTTAATAAAGCTGAACCAGTTCTTTTTGTCTTTTACATCGACCAGCCAAATAAGCAGTTCGAACATGAGCCAGGTGATGCCCATACAAATGAATACCCAAGCCGGAGTTGAATAGATTTTGGAAATGCCTCCTGCGTGTGGCCTAATGATTAAACCAAAGGCTATACAGGTTAGGCCGGCCAAAGCAAAAAGCAACCACAGCACATTGCTTTTTTCACGGCTTGCCAACCGCGAATACAGGGTTGAAGCCAAAGCTCCACCAAGCATCAGTGTAATGGACGAAGCATCGCCAATCATCCATAAGTCGACATGGATCAAATCCATGTGGCTGGTTACGTTGATGAGCGAAAAGGCGATAAATACCGGCAATAGCACCAACAGTTTGCCCCGGGTAGCCACATAGGCAACGGCAGCAAACAAGTAGGCCCAGCCAATAATACCCAATATGCCCCACCACGAAGGTTCCATCCCGCTAGGATGTTCATTACTGCCACCTTTATACAGGCAAGCCATTATGGCTACCGTAACAATACCCAATGCCGTGAGACCATATTTCCAGCCCTTGGCCAGTTTAGCTGGGTAATCGAGCCAAACAAGAAAGAAACCAACGGTAAGGATAATCATATAAACCGGATAGCTTAGCAGCGCTGTATGGCCATTGTAATTTTCCATGTTCACGTGAAAAAAGCCCATGATGATCAAGGCGGCAGCTCTCAATATAATGTGGAAGAGAATGGCGATATACGAATCGCCTTTTTTGAGGCGTGCTTTGATGGCAAAAGGCAACGAAAGGCCTACGATAAACAAAAATGCAGGAAAAATAAGATCAGAAAAACCCATGCCATCGTAATCGGCTGCGGTATGCTCAATCCATTTCGGAATACGGCCTACCCCTGCCACATCGTTCACAAAAATCATCAGGAACATGGTCATGGCCCTTAAAACATCGATAGAAAGAATGCGCTGTGGCAGTGGTTTCATGTTTGCTTATTTTTAAGTTGTCCGAAAAACGGCGTTACCCTTGAAAATTAATCAATTCTTCTCACCTGCAAGGCATTGAGCACAGGTTTTCCCTTTACGCTTTTAAATATGATGCGTATGCCTTTATTGTCGGCTACAATACAATCGAATTTTTTTTGAACGCTATTGGCTATACCATAGGTAGAGGCCAGATTCAGGTTTGCGATAACCTGTTTACCATTTAAATAGACGTCGAAAATACGCTGCTCGGGCACTTCCTTATTGGCCGATTTACTAGCCTCGATGAGGCTATCCAGGTTATACGGCAATACCGATTGGATGCCATTGCCCATCAGCTCGGCAAAGTGCAGCACCACTTCATATTTTCCTTTGGGCACGTCCAGCTGATAGCCGTCTAAACCCACTAATTGGGTTTGGTAAACCGGATCATTAAAGGTACCACGGATATTTTTGTCGCTGCCATAAGCTTGACGACCGCTATTTTTGATTTTGAAAGGCTCGCCACCCAAACTGCCCCATGAGCCTGCTTTGTAGGCCTGGCTTGGCAACCAGATTTCTTTTTGCTGGAAATCGATAAACTGACGTGGACTGCCCAAGCAGATATTGATGGCCTTAAAAGCTAAATTCTGTTGCGCAAAAATATCAGGTTGCAGCACAAAATGGATCGAAGTTCTATCCTCTAGCTTTTTACCTTGATGCGTAGCGACAGCCCTGATTTCGTTGATTCCATTTTTAAAAGGCACTTCCCAATTGCTCAACCTGTCTTTAACGGCTTGTCGGCCCATGCTTTTGCCATTTACAAAGAGTGTTACGCTGTCGGTATTACTGATTACTTGCAAGGGCTGTACCAAAGTAGTGCCATTGGCAGGGGCAACCCCGCCCCTGATGGTCCACGAACCATCGCCAATTTTAAGGAAAGGTTGTTCGCTAAAATGTGCTTTGTACAGGTAATAGGTATTTTTAGGCTGTCTATCTAACGTCAATAGGCCTTTATTGTTGATGTGGGGCATGGTTTCGTCGCGGGTTTCCGAGCTGAAATCGGCCAGGTTCCAAGCCGCAGCACCAGCCACAAAAGGTCTGCCCATGATGGCATTAATGTAAATTTGGTGGTAAAGCATACCATATTCCAAGCTCTTGTCGAACCTAATGGGCGCAAAGGCATGGATGCGCGGATCTACATCGGCGCCATACTCGGTAATGATCATGGGCTTATCGGGTATTTGTTGGTGGATTTTATCCAAGTTCGGCCCAAAATCTTCCGATTTGCCCCCGTACCAGCCTTGGTATAAATTCCAACCTACAATCATCGGTATTTTAACCAAGCCGGCCTTGGTATAGCCGTTTACATCACCGTGGTTAGACATCATGGTGTAGCGCGTAGGATCGGTTGCGCGTGTAAGGTCTTCTAATTTTTGCGCCAAAACGGCAATATTATCGAGATACCGCTGCTTTCTTGGCTGATCGTTATTGAATTTCATGCGCAACAAAACTTCGTTCATGTAAGCCCAGATAATGATGCTGGGATGATTGTAGTTTTGTTTGATCATTTCTACCTGCATGCTTTTGCAGTTGCGCGTAAAGGCTTCGGTTTCGGTAATTTCGTTTACAATCGGAATCTCGACCGAAGTTAAAATCCCCAAACGGTCGCAGGCATCAAGCACGGCCTGATCTTGTGGATAGTGGGCAACGCGCAGAAAATTGCCCCCCATGCTTTTGAGCAGTTCTACATCTTTAACCTGCAAGCTCGATGGTACGGCATTGCCCATGCCTGCAAAATCCTGGTGGCGACTAGCGCCTATTAATTTAACGGCTTTCCCGTTGAGCGAGAAACCTGCGTTGGCATCAAAACTAAAAAACCGGAGGCCTACGTTGGTCGTTACCTCGTCTGTAGGCCGCCCTGTTTTGGCATCAATGATACTGATAATAGTTTTGTAGAGATATGGGTTTTCCGGCGACCACAAATTAGGATTTTTCACCGAAAGAACTGGCAATGCAAACGAAAGGGTTTGTTTGGCATTGGCGACCACGGCAATTTGGGTAGCCGCAATTTTCTTTCCGCTGGCATCAATCAAGGTGGCCAGCAGGTTTAAATTCTTTTGAACGGCAGTGGCATTACTAAGGCTTCCATTGATGATAACTTCGGCTCCATGGGCCGATACCTTATCGGCATGCACATAAACGCCTTTGGTGGCATACTGATCGTCTTGAAAATGTACGGCATCAGTAATCACAAGCGATACATTGCGGTACAAACCACCAAAAAAAGTAAAATCGGCAGTCAACGGCGCAATATTTTCATTGTAGGCATTGTCTACTTTTACCGCAATTTCGTCTGTTCCGTTAAATTTGAGATTGGCTAAGGGAACTGTAAAGGCAGTATAACCGCCAAGGTGGCTGCCTATTTTTTTGCCGTTGAGGTAAACAGCGGTTTCTTGGTTGGCGCCTTCAAAATAAAGTGCCAATTTTTTGTTCTTCCATTCGGGTTTGAGGCTCAGTTTTTTCCTGTACCAGCCTATGCCACGGTAATAGCCTGGCTCATCGTCCATGACATCAAAGGCATTCCAGGTGTGGGGCACGCTTACGGTTGTCCATTTCAGGTTGCCCCAATTGGCCGCTGTAGCTTGTCGGCTCGGGTCTTTGGCAAATGACCAGTTGGCATTCAGGCTAACGTATGGCCTGGTTTCTTTTTTGCTGGATTGGGCTTGGACAAAAACAGGAAGGCAACTTGCCAGCAAAAGGACTAAACAGTAAATTCTCGAACGGGTAGATTGAAGCATTATTGCAAATAAATATAGTTAGCGTTCCGGCCTATTGCTAGGCCAGAACGCTAAGGGGCTATTAATAACCTGGGTTTTGTATCAGGGCTGGAACCCTGTTCAATTCAGTTTGATCTAAAGGGAAGAAATAGTTGGCTTCTTTAAAGACACGATTTGGATTGTTGGTAATCGGCACTTTTGCATAAGTGTAGGTAGATCCGGTTTTGGTAATCTGCATACCCATCATGGTAAAGTTGAATTTCTCCATGGCTAATTTCCAACGGCGCACGTCGAAGAAGCGCATCCCTTCGTAGGCTAATTCTACCTGGCGCTCGTTTTGGATTACTTCGCGCATTTCGGCTTGGCTCATGCCAGCTTTGAGGCCATACAAGCCATCGGTACCTGCTAAAATTCCTGCTCTTTTTCTCAGCAGTTTCAACTGGTCGTAAGCCGGGGTAATGTTGCCCGCTTCGTTGCTGGCCTCGGCATAGTTCAGCATTACTTCGGCGTAACGGATCAAGCCCCAAACGCGTTGCAGGGTTGGTCCGCCGTTATTGGCCGTACCATCGTCCATCATTTTGCGCCAGTAATAGCCAGTGGCATAAGTTAAGCCGGCTTCGCCCGATTTGGTAGACCATCCATCTTGTGTATTGATGTAGGTGCTTACCGGTTGTTTGTTGCCCGTGGCATTGTTGAACCACAGCATTTGGTTCCAGATTACGGTATAGCCCAAACGCGGATCGCGGTTTACATATGGGTTAGCGGCATCGTAGCCGGTTGGATTGGTAGGCGATTTGATATCGGTGGTAATCGGCTTGCCATTGATGGTTCCAAAAGCATCCACCAAATTCTGCGATGGCATAGCCTGTGGCGTAGTTACCCCTCTCGAAACCGGCAATAACGCGCCCTCTAAGGTTTTCGAACCAGCAGTCATGCCATTGAGCAGGAATTCAGGATTTTTGCGCATGGTAAATACCTTGCCAAAGCCCAAGCCCGGAGTAGAATTGTCTTCGTAAAGGCCATAACCTTCGGCAGTTGCCGCATCCAATGCTTCTTTGGCCGCCGCGGCCGCCTTTACCCAACGGTTGGCATCATAAGCCGCATAACCTACTACTTTCTTTTGTGCTTCGGTTTTACCAATATTGCCCCCGTTAAACAAAGGACTCGCCGCAAACAATAAAACCCTCGATTTGAGCGCCTTGCAAGAAATACTGGTAATCCTGCCATAATTTTGGGCGTTGTAGTTGGCCGGCAAATCGTTAGTAATGGCATCAAGTTCAGAAACAATGTAATTCACGCATTCTTCGTAAGAGTTGCGCGGATTATCGATGATGTCGTTTGGCCCAAACAACCTATCGCCAATGAGGGCTACGCCTCCAAAATGCTTGATTAAAATGGAGTAGTACCAAGCCCTTAAAAAGCGGGCTTCGGCCTTGGTCTGCTTTTTCATTGCAGCCGAAAAGGGCGATTTGTCTACGTTCGACAGGAAAATATTGACCCTTCTGATGTTGGCATACGGTTTATTGTAAGCCACGATGTAAGGATTTTGGTTGGTGCCGCTCGAAACTACTGATGCCAAACTGCCACTATAAATCACCACGAAAGGCTGGGTTACGCCAAATAAACGGTGATTGCCCTCATCGCAGGCTTCTGCAGTACCTGCGGTAATGCTGCTGCCATTTGGCGAATTGTAATACCTCGAGCTGAAATCGAAGAAGATATCGGAGTAGATGCCAAACAGGAAATTGCTTGTTTTGGCGCTATCGGCGAAGGTGGTTTCCTCGTTCAGGTCAGTATTGAGTTGAGGGTCGAGGATATCGACCTTCTTGCATGAATAGATCATGACACCAGCCACAACCATCAATAATGCTATCACTATCTTTTTCATATTCATTAAAATGAAACTTGTAATCCTAAATTATATACTTTGGTTTGCGGGTAAAAGCCTGCGCCATCAGTTCCAGAAGTATTCTCTGGATCGGTATTGTAGATGTTTTTCTCTTTAAGCGACCAAGTAAGCAGGTTATAGCCGTTTACGTAGATTCTTGCACCCTGCAAACCGATTTTGTTGATGAAGGTTTTAGGAAACGAATATCCAAATTCGGCGGTTTTGATCCTCAAATAATCGCTGGCTTTGAACCAGTAATCAGACGGATTGGCCGCCGGGTCGTTCAGGTTGGTACCGGCCAGGCTCAAACGCGGGAAGCTCGGATTGGCACTGTTTTCAGGAGTCCAGGCTTGTTCGTGGATTTCCCTAAAGTTGTTCAATCCTGGTCTGATGGCCTCGGCTGCCGATCTTCTGGCAAAATTCAGGGCACTCTGGGCGGTTACTGTAAAGCTGAAGTTTTTATAGTTGAAGCCTACGGTTAAACCCATAATGGTATTAGGCAAGTTTGGATATTTTAACACAATCCTGTCGTCAACGTTTACAATGCCATCGCCATTGGTATCTTGGTATTTCAAATCGCCGGCTCTGGTGGTACCCACAGTTGGTTTAGGCACTGACGGGTCGTCAATCTCGGCCTGGGTATAGTAGCCCAAGAAATGATAACCCAAAATACTGCCCATGGCCTTGCCGGTTAAAGCCTGGTAATCGTAAGCCGGCTTTGGTTCGTCCATAAACAAGATTTTGTTCTTGGCCACCGAAATATTGCCGCTAATGTTGAACTCCAATTTGTTGATACGGCCCAAATAGGTTACCTGTGCCTCCAAGCCTCTGTTGCTTACCCTATTGATATTAGAAGGCGGCAAGTTGGAGATACCAGAAATGTTAGAAAGGGTTCTTGAAGTGAGGATATCATAGCGATAGCGCTGTCTCTTATACACATCTAAAAAGGGGGGGGGGGGGGGGGGGGGGGGGGGGGGGGGGGGGGGGGGGGGGGGGGGG